>NZ_CP189561.1:3900020-4218524 GCF_050154705.1 Muricoccus radiodurans
CCGCGCGGAGTGTTCCGGTCTTCCGGACCCCGCCCGCGGCGCCGAGCGCATCGAGCACCGAGGCCAGCGCCGGCAGGGCGACCATCCCCGGCCGCACCACCTCCCCCGCCACGAAGATGCCGATCTGACGGGTCTGCCCAATGGAGACGAAGGCCTCCGAGCCGCCCAGTTCCCGGGCCACCCGCGCCTCGATGTCGGCGCGCAGGTCGCGCAGGCTGCGTCCGGCGGCGGGAAAGGGAGCGAGGTCCGGCAGCACCACCGTCCCGTCCCGCCCCACCCGCACCGAGAGCGACTGGCGGGACCGGCCGCGGATGGAGACCACCACCTCGTCGTCGCGGCCGAGCACGTAGTCCTCGGGCAGCGCCCCCACTACCGCGGCCCCGCCCGGGACGGGGGCGAGATTCCGGAAGGTCTCGTAGCCGAACTGGCGCAGGGGGGGCTGCTGGTCGGGCAGGCGGTTGGCGAAGAAGGACTCGGTGTTCGAGAGCGGCTCACCCGGCTCCGGCGGGACCGAGACCGGGGCCGGCACCACCGGGGGCGGCGCGGCCGAGAGGGGAACCGGGGCGAGGGAGGGGGCCGGGGCCGGGGCGGACCGCCCCCCGGCCGCATCGAGGATCCGTTGCAGGATCTCCTGCTGCGCCGGACCGGGTAGGTTGGACAGCGCGGCGCCCGGCAGGTTCCCGGGAAGGCTGGGCGGAAGGAGCGGCTGGCTGCCCGGGGCCGCCGGGCCGCGCGCCCCCTGGGCCGCTGCCGGACCCGGCCCGAGAAGGAGCAGCCCCGCCGCAACCAGGCATCGCCACCGATGCCCCGGATCACGCGCGGCTCCTGCTCCTGGCAAACCCAGCCTCCCCCTGCGTGCAACCCTGTAACCGTCGCAACTCGATGGCGAGGAGGGGTCCGCTGACAAAACCAGAAGCAGTCGCTAACATTTCGTCAATGCCTCTCCAAGCGTCACAGTGGGCGCTGCGGCTGGACGTTGCTCGCCGATTGGGACCGCGTCCCCTTCTGTGGCTGGCGCGGCACAGGATCGGCCTCGCGACCGGCCGGGTCGCGCGGGCCCTCGGGGAGGCCGAGGCGCCGCGCGGCCCCTTCCTCTCGCCCCGGGCCCCCGCCCCGCCGCCTCTGCCGGCCGTCCAGCGGGATGCCGTGCTGGCGGCGGCCCGCGCCCTCGGTCCGGCGGTGGCGCACGGCCCTTTCGATCCCGCCGCGCCCGCCCTCTCCCTCGACCTTTTCGCGCCGGGCGACGTGCGGCCGGTCTGGGAGGCGAACCGCCTGGCCTGGCTACCCCTCCTGGCGCAGGCGCACCGGCTCCAGCCCGGCGGCGGGCACCTGCTGCGGGCGGAGCGGCGCCTCTCCTCCTGGGCCGCCGCCAACCCGCCCTGGACCGGCCCCAACTGGGCCTGCGGGCAGGAGGCGGCGCTGCGCGGCCTGCACCTCGCCCTCGCTCACGCGCTGCTCGGCGGCGGAGCGCCCGGGCCGGGGCTGCAGGCGCTGCTGCGCCTGCACGACCGCCGCATCGCCGTCACACAGGCCTATGCCCGGGCCCAGGACAACAACCACACGGTCAGCGAGCCGGCGGGCCGCCTGGCCATCGCCTGGGCGCTGGGCGGGGACGAGACGCGGCACGCAGCGGCCCTCTCGCGGGCTGTGGCGCGGCTCGTGGCGCCGGACGGGGGCTTCGCCGTCGTCTCCACCGGCTATCACCGGCTGCTGCTGGACACGCTCTCGGTCGTGGAATGGCTGCGACGCCACCATGGCCGGCCGTCCCTGCCCGTCCCCCTGCCCACGCGTGCGGGGGCGGCGGCGCGCTGGCTCGCCCGGCTGGTCTGCCCGGAGAGCGGAGGGGTGCCGCGCCTCGGCCACCAGGACGGCTCGGCCCTGGCCGACCTCTCCCTCGCCGGCCCGGAGGATGCGCGGGGCAGCGCGGAGCGGGCCGCGCGGCTGTTCCTGGGGGCCTCCGCGGGCTTTCCCGCCGATGCGGGCTGCGCCTGGCTCGGCCTGCCACCCGGCCCCACCCTCCCGGCCGAGGCGGCGTGGGAGGCGACCGGCACGCGCGGCTGGGCAGCCGGACGAACCCGCCTCCTCCTCCGCACCGGGCCGCTGCGCTTCCGGCCGGGCCAGGCGGACCTGCTGCATCTCGACCTCTGGCACGGCCCGGAGAACTTGCTGCGGGACACCGGCACGGGCGCCTACAATCCGCCGGCGGAGAGCGGCTGGTGGCTGGACCACTTCCCCTCGGCCGCCGCCCACAACCTGATCCGCTTCGACGAGACGGAACCGATGCCCCGGGCCGGACGCTTCCTGCTCGCCCGCTGGGTGGCGACGGAGCGCCTGCCGGACGGGGCCGCGACGCGAGACGCGGCCGGCCGCCGCCACGCCAGGCGCGTCCGGCAGGAGGGCGGGGATTGGGTGGTCGAGGACCGCGTGACCGGCCGGTTCCGGACCCTGACCCTCCGCTGGCACCTTCTGCCGACGCCTTGGCGCCTCTGTGCCGACGGGGTGGAGAGCGCGGCGGCCCGTCTTCGGGTCACGACCGACGGGCCGGTCGCGCTGGCGCTGCAATCCGCTCCGGACAGCCCGTCCTACGGCGCGAGCCGGGAGATCCCCTGTCTCGTTCTGCGCGCGGGTTCCGGAATTTCGCTCTTGAGGACGCGAATTACGATCCTGTCATCTCTTTAAGGTTGCGTGACCGTACAGTAGAACGTCTAAATCACTGGATCACGCCGTCGCGAGTTTTGATGCCTGTCGACGTTCTTCTGATCGCCCTGTGGAATCTGCGCTGGCGGCTTCTCGGCACGATGGCGGCCACGCTCCTGCTGGGCGCCTCGCTGATCCTTCTCTGGCCGCGGCAATACGTGGCGGAGGCGGTGGTCGCCCCGGCGGAGACCACCGGCCTCGCCACCTCCACCCTCCTGCAGGGCGCGTTGGTGATGCCGGGCGGCCTGCTGGACACCCGGCCCGGCGGGAACTTCGCCGTTTACCTCGCCACCCTCCGCTCGCCGGAAGCGACGGCGATGCTGGCGCGCGAGACCTCGATCCTCGCCGACCTGACCGCCCGGAAGGCGGCCGGGGTCACCGGCCGGCTGCGCGCCCTGCTCGGGCTCGACGCGGCGGAGGCGGACCTCGACGACGTGCAGCGCTGGCTGGAGGGCAACCTCGCCGTCACGCCCTCCCTCTCCACGGTCACCACCGCCCTCTCGCTGCCACACCCTGACCGCACCGCGGCGCTGGCGATGCTGGAGCGCCTGCACGGCTTCGCCGAGGCCCGGGTGCGTGCCGACCTGGAGGCCCTGGCCACGCGCCGGATGGCCGCGCTGGAGGCACGGCTGGCGAATGAGCGGGACCTCTACGTCCGCACCCCGATCTTCGAGCTGCTCGCCCAGCACCAGCGCGCCGCGGTGATCACCAGGGCCGATGACAGCGTGGCCGCGCGCCTCGTCTCGCCGCCGAGCGTGGGCATCGCGCCCGCCCTGCCGAACCGGCCGCTGCTCCTCCTGCTGCTGGCCGTCACCGTGCCCATGGCCTGCGTCACGCTCGCGGCGTGCTGGGTGCTGCTGCGCGGCGCGGCCCCGGCCGCACCCCTCCGCCCGTCCCGCGGCGGCCGGCCGCCGAGCCTCGCCATCGCCCGCGGGCCGGAGGAATAGGGTGGCGGGGCCCCGGGCCGACCGCCTTCCGCCGGCGCTGCTGGCCGGGCTGCCGGCGGCGGGGCTGCACTTCTCGGGCGCGCTGAAATCGGCGCCGCCGGTCGCCGCCCTGCCCTTCGATCCCACGGTCCTCTTCGCCGCGGCCCTCGCGCCGGGGCTGCTGCTGCTCCTGGCCGGGCGGCGCTGGCGGGCGCTGCCCCTCCTCGCGCCCCCGCTCGCCTGCTGCGCCGGGCTCTGGCTCTGGCTCGTCGTCGCGGGGCTCTGGAGCCCCTCGCGCGCCGTGCTCGCGGCGAAGCTGCCGGAGGCGGTGCTGCTCGCCCCCGCCATGCTCGCCGCGGGCCTCGCGATCGGGGCCGACGCGCCGGCGCGCCGCGTCCTGACGGACGGCACGATCGCGCTCGGCGTCTTCGTCGCCGCGGCCGTCGCCTGGGGCATCAGCCACGGCGAGGTGGTGCTGGGCGGCCCTACGGACGGCGACCCCGAGCGTGTGCGGGTGCAGTACCAGCTCGCCGGCCTCGCCATCGCCTGCGCCGCCGGGCTGGCCTCCGTTCGGGCCGCGCTGTCGACGGGATGGCGGCGCGCGCCCTGGGCCGCGGTTGTCCTCGCCCTGGCGGCGGCGCAGCTCCTGCCGGGCGGGCGGGCGGCGCTGCTCGGCCTCGGGCTCGCGGTGGTGCTGGCGCCGGCCGCGGCCTTCTGGTCCGCCGGGCGGCCGCGCGCCGCCCTCGGCTGGGTCGGGCTCGCGATCGTGGCCGGCCTCGGCTTCGCGGTGGTGCTGGCGGACCCCGACCGGATCAGCGGGCTCCGCACGCTGGAGCGCCTGACCAGCGAGGGGATCGCCGCTTCCGCCCGGCCCATCCTCTGGTCCCAGGCCGTGGACTGGGCCGGGGCCTCGGCGCCCTGGGGCCTGGGGACGGGCGGCTTCACCGTGGCGGCCGGCAGCGGGGAACGGCGCGGCCTCTACCCTCACAACCACGCGCTGGAGGCGCTGGTGGAAGGCGGCCTGCCCGGTCTGCTGCTCTGGCTCGGCGCCTTCGGGGGCGGGTTGGCGGTGCTGCTGGCGCGGGTGCGGTCCATGCCGCCGCGGGCGGCCGGGGCGCTCGTGGCGCTCGTGCTGCCGGTCGCGGTGGCGGTGATGGTCTCGACCGACCTCGGCAACCGGATGGCGTGGTTCGCGCTCGGCCTCGCCCTGTCCCCCGGATTGCTGGCGGATGCGCGCTGGGGGGAAACAAGGGATGCATGAGGGCTGGTACGCGCGGCGGGGGAAACGCCTGCTCGACGCGGCGGTGGCCGCGCTGCTGCTGGTCGCGCTCGCGCCGCTCCTCCTGATCGTCGCGGCAGCCGTACGCGCCGCCCTCGGGCCGGGGGTGCTGTTCCGGCAGGTCCGGGCGGGGCGGGGCGGCGTGCCCTTCACCCTCTACAAGTTCCGCTCCATGCGCCCGCCTCGGCGGGCGGGGGAGCCCGATGCGGCGCGGCTGACCCGCTTCGGCCGGCTGCTGCGCGCCTCCGGCCTGGACGAGGCGCCGCAGCTTCTCAACGTGCTCCGCGGGGAGATGAGCCTCGTCGGCCCGCGACCGCTGCCGGTGGAGTACCTCCGTCACTATACGCCGCGGCAGGCGACGCGCCTGCGGGTGCGGCCGGGCCTGGCAGGGCTGGCGCAGGCTCGCGGGCGCAACGCGGTGCCCTGGGGGGCGCGGCTGGAATGGGACGCCCGCTACGCCGCGCGGGTCACGCTGCGGGGGGATGCGGTGGCGTTCCTCGGCACGTTGCGCGTGCTCCTCTCCGGCCGGGGCGCCTCCGCGCCGGGGCATGCGACCATGCCGGCCTTTCTGCGGGCCGCGCCGCACCAGCCGTCCGGGCTGGGGCGCGTCCCTCGCGCGGGGGGATCGGCCCTGGCCGCCTGGCGTCCCGGTCCCCGGTGCTGACCCCCGCGCATCGGGCCCCGCCGCATGGCTAGCCGCTTCCCCCCGTCCGATGGCTCGACCGCGGCCTCGCTGCACGGCCCGTCCGCCGGCAACGTCATCCGCTTCCCCGGCCCGCCGGCCCGCGACGGGCGGCGGCTGCACCTCTCCCCGCCGGTCCTGGCCGGAGGGGAGCTGGCCGCGGTCGGCGATACCCTGGCCAGCGGCTGGATCGCCCCCGCCGGCCCCGTGCCCGGCGCCTTCGAGGCCGCCATCGGCCGGGCGGCCGGCTTTCCCCATGTCGCGGCCGTCGCCACGGGCACCGCGGCGCTGCATCTCGGCTACCGCGTGCTCGGGCTGGCACCGGGGGAGGGCGTCTGGGCGCCGAGCCTCACCTTCGTCGCCACGGTCGCCCCGGCGGTGCAGATGGGGGCGGAGATCACCTTCCTCGACGTCTCGCCGGAGAGCTGGACGCTCGACCCGGACCTGCTGCGGGATTCGCTCGCCGCCGCCGCCCGCGCGGGGCGGCTGCCGCGGGCAGTGGTGCCGGTGGACCTCTACGGCCAGTGCGCCGACCTCGACGCCATCATCTCCGTCTGCGACCGCTGGGGCGTGCCCGTCCTGTCGGACAGCGCGGAGGCACTCGGGGCCACGCAGCGCGGGAAGCCGGCCGGGGTCGGGGCGCGGCTCGCCGCCTTCTCCTTCAACGGCAACAAGATCATCACGGCCGGCGGCAGCGGCGGCGCCCTCGCCTCCAGCGATCCGGCGCTGATCGCCCGCGCCCGCCACCTCGCGAGCCAGGCGAAGGAGCCGGCGCCGCATTACCAGCATGAGACGACGGGCCACTCCTACGGCCTCTCCTCCGTCCTTGCCTCGATCGGCCTCGTGCAGCTCCCCACCCTCTCCGACCGGGTCGCGCGGCGGCGGGCCGTGTTCGACCGCTACGTGGCGGGCCTGTCCGACCTGCCCGGCCTGTCCTTCATGCCGGAACCGGCCTGGGGCCGGTCCTCCCGCTGGCTGAGCGTCGTGCTGTTCGACCCCGGCCGCTTCGGCGCGGACCGGGAGGCGGTCCGGCGCGCCCTGGACGAGGCGGGCATCGAGAGCCGCCCGGTCTGGAAGCCGCTGCACCTGCAGCCGGCCTTCCGCGGCGCCCGGCATCTCGGCGGCTCGGTCGCGGCCGGGCTGTTCGAGCGCGGGCTGTGCCTGCCCTCCGGCGCGATGTCCGAGGCCGAGCAGGGCCGCGTCATCCGCGCCATCCGGCGCCTGTGCGCGATCGGCCCCGGGGGAAGGCGGCGCCTTCCCCCCGACCCCCATCCGCCAAGGGACTAGTCTCTTGGAACCCATTTTGACGCGGGGTCCGGGAAGGCAGCACCACCCCGGAGTCCGGCACGGGTCGCCGCGACCGGCGTGAAGATCCTCTACCTCCACCAGCATTATTCCGGCCCGGGTGGCGCGACGGCGACGCGGGCGCACGCCATGGCGCGGGCCCTAGCGGCGCGGGGACACGACGTCACCCTCGCCTGCGGCCGCTACGACGGGGCGGAGACCGGCCTCGACGGCTCCTTCCGGCACGGCCGGCGGGAGGGCCGCGTCGCGGGCTTCCGGGTGGTGGAGTTCGATATCCCTTGCGGCAACGCCATGCGCCTGCCCGCCCGCGCCGCGGCCTTCCTGCGCTACGCCGCCCGCGCGACCGGGCTGGCGCTCTCGGCGCGGCCGGACGTGGTCCTCGCCTCCTCCACACCGCTCACGGTGGCGCTGCCCGCCCTGGCGGCGCGCCGCCTGCGCGGCACGCCCTTCGTCTTCGAGATCCGCGACCCCTGGCCCGAGCTGCCGCGCGCCCTGGGCGGCGTGCCCGCCCCCGTCCTGGCCGGGATGGACCGGCTGGCCGACGCCGCCTGCCGCCGCGCCGCCGCGGTGATCGGCCTGACCGAGGGCATGGCCGAGACCGCCGTCGCCCGCGGCACCGACGCCCAGCGCGTCCATGTCGTGCCGAATGGCTGCGACCTCGACCTCTTCGGGCCCCACGTCGCCCCCTGGCGCCCGCCCGAGGCCGCGTCGTGGGAAGCGCTGGCCGTCTATGCCGGTGCCCACGGCGTTGCCAACGGCCTGGCCGTCGTGGTCGAGGCCGCCGCCATTCTCCAGGCCCGCGGCGAGGCGCGGCTGCGCCTGTTCCTGGTGGGCGATGGCGGCGAGAAGCCGCGCCTGATGGCCGAGGCCGCGCGGCGCGGGCTGCGCAACCTGACCTTCCTCGATCCCCTGCCGAAGTCACGCCTGGCGTCCTTGCTGGCCGGTTGCCAGATCGGCCTGCACGTCCTGGCTCCCATCCCCGCCTTCGCGGAATGGACGGCCCCGAACAAGCTGATGGACATCCTGGCGGCCGGCCTGCCCGCGGTGACGAACGTCCCGGGCCGCGCCGCCCGCATCTTGGAGGGCGGCGCCGACGGCCCCTGCGGCCTTGCCGTCCGCCCCGGCGACCCCACGGCCCTCGCCGAGGCCCTGATCGCCCTCGGCACCGACTCCGCCCGCCGTGCCGCCCTTGGCGCCGCCTCCCGCACCCAGGCGGTCCGCCGCTGGGATCGGCGCCTGCACGCGGACCGCTTCTGCGGGATCGTCGAGGCGGCGGTGGCGGGATGAGCGTTCGGGGGAGGTTTCGCGGGTGGCCCTGGGTGAAAGGCTCTGCCTTTCCCCCAGACCCCCTATCCGCCAAGGGGCTAGCCCCTTGGAACCCATCTCATGCCTCCGGCTGGGAGGGGGCGAAGGCCTCCTCCCAGCCGGAGGCGTTAAGCGTGGTCCAGGAGGCTAGCCTCCTGGCGGATGGGGTCCGGGGAAGGCAGAGCCTTCCCCGGAGTCTCCCGTGACCCCCCCCGAAGTCCATCTGGTCGCCGCCGCGCGACCGAACCTGCCGAAGCTGGCCGCGCTATGGCACGCGCTGGCCGGGCGGCCGGGGATGTGCCTGCCGGTGCTGGTGCACACGGGGCAGCACGCGGACCCCGCGATGTTCGGGGACCACCTGGCCGATCTCGGGCTGCCGCTGCCCGACGTGTCGCTGGGCGTGGCGGCGGGGGGCGGGCACGCGGCGCTGACCGGGCGGACGATGATGGCGCTGGCCGAGCTGTGGACGGCGCGGCGGCCGACGGTGGTGGTGGTGGCGGGGGATGTGGACGGCACGCTGGCCGCGGCACTGTCGGCGCGGAAGCTGGCCATCCCGGTTGCGCATCTGGAGGCGGGGCTGCGCTGCGGCGACCTCGACATGCCGGAGGAGATCAACCGCCGCGCGGTGGACGCGATCAGCACGGCGCTCTGGGCTCCGGACGAGGGCACGGCGGCGCGGCTCGTCGCGGAGGGGCATCCGCCGGAGACGGTGCGGGCGGTCGGGAACGCGATGATCGATAGCCTGCTGCGCGCCCTGCCGGCGGCGCGGGCGCGGCCCCTGCCGGCGGGGCTGGCGGCCGGGGGTTATGGGGTGGTGACGCTGCACCGGCCCGCGAACGTGGACGACCGGGCGGCGCTATCCGCCCTGCTGGAAGCCGTGGCGCGTGCGGCACGGCGGACCGGATTGGTCTGGCCGCTGCACCCGCGCACCGCGCGGCGTCTTTCGGAGTTCGGGCTGGCCGTGCCAGAAGGGGTCATGGTCCTGCCGCCGCTCGGGTACCGCGATTTCCTCGGATTGATGGCCCATGCCCGCCTCGTCGCCACCGACAGCGGCGGCGTGCAGGAGGAGGCCTGGGCGCTCGACCTCCCCTGCCTGACGCTCCGCCCCTCCACGGAGCGGCCCGTGACGCTGGAGGCCGGGACGAACCGGCTGGTGACGCCGGCGGGGCTGGAGGGGGCGGTGGCGGCGGTGCTGGCGGGCGACTGGCCGCGGGCGCGGCCCATCCCGCTGTGGGACGGACGGGCCGGCGCCAGGATGGCGGACCACCTGTCCGAGATGCTGGATGCGCCAGGGCCGGGCACGGGGCCCCGCCGTGGCGGCGAGACCGGGACGATGACCGCATGAGCGATGCCACGCCCGCCTCCGCGGCCCCATCGGAGCCCGGCGCGCCCCTCGTCCTGATGCTCTCCTCCGCGCACCCGCCGACGGATGTGCGGATCGTCGGCAAGGAGGGCGCGACCCTCGCGGCCGCCGGCTGGGACGTGGTGCATCTCTGCGCCGCACCGGCCAACCGCGCGACGCCCGTGCCGAGCCGGTTCGAGGGGGTGACGATCCGGACCTATCCCCGGGTCAACGGCCTCTGGGCGCGCTGGCGCAACCGCAAGCGCTTGGCGAAGCTGGCCGAGGAGCTGCTTCCGGACGTCATCCACGCGCATGAGCCGGATTCCTGGCTCGCCGCCATCCGCGTCGCGAGGAAGACCGGCGCCTTCGCGGTGCTGGACGTGCACGAGCACTACCCCTCCCGCCTCGATGCCCGAGTGCCGCGGGGCTTCCGCTGGCTGGCGCGCTGGGCGATCCGCCGGGCCTGCGTCTGGATGGCGCGCCGGGCCGACGCGGTGGTGGTCGCGAAGGACGGGCTGGCCGACGCCTTTCCCGGCGCCCAGGACATCGTCCCCGTGCGGAACTACGCCGCCGCGGTCCCGCTGGAGCCGAAGGTGCACGAGGCGGGGCCGCTCACCCTGGTTCACCTGGGCGCGCTGACGAAGGAGCGCGGCGCCTTCGAGATGCTGCGGGCGCTGAAGCTCGCCCCGCCCGGGACGCGGCTCTGGCTGATCGGCCGCTTCACCGACGGTAGCGAGGCCGCCTTCAAGGCCGAGGCCGCGCGGCTCGGCGTGGCGGACCGGATCGAGCATCTCGGCTGGATGCCGCATGCCGAGGCGCTGGCGGGGGCGGCCCAGGCCGATATCGGCCTCGTGCTGTTCCAGCCGGGGGTGGAGAACCACCGGCTGGCGCTGCCGCACAAGCTGTTCGACTGCATGCTGGCCGGCATCCCCGTGATCGTCCCCGCCTTTGCCGAGGAGGTGGCGGCGGTGGTGCGGGAGGCCGCCTGCGGCGTGCTGGTGGACAGCACCGATCCCCGCGCAATCGCCGCCGCGGTCGCCGCGCTGGCCGATCCCGCGATGCGGGCGGAGCTGGGCGCCAATGGCCGGCAATCCGCGCTGGACCGCTTCGGCTGGGCGCGGGAGGCGGAGCGGCTGGTGAAGCTCTACCGCGAGCTGGCGCCGCTGCCGAACCAGGCCCCGGCGAAGGCCGCTTCCACCTTCATCCGCCCGCGCCAGGCGGACGCGCCGCCCCGCGCCGTGGTGCCCGCGCCGGCTCCGCCGGTCGCGGCGCCCGCCCCGGCGCCGGTGCCGGCCGCCGCGCGGATCCAAGCACCACCCTCCCCGGTCCCGGCCGCTCCTCCGGCCCCGGCTGCGCAAGAGGTCGCGGGGCCGGACGAGACTGTCGTGGTCGGCCGCAGCCCCGTGCCGGCCGCCGCGGGGCCCGCGCCGACGGCGGCCCCGCCGCGTGCGCGCCCCCCGGCCGATGCCGACGAGACGATGTGGGCCGTGCGCTCGCCGCTGGCTCCGGAGCCTTCGGCGCCCGCCCCCGGTGCGGCGGCGGCGCCCGGTCCCGACAAGCCCGTCGCGCCACCCGTCCCGACCGTGGCGGCCGGCGATCAGACCGTCGTGGCCCCCGTCCCGCGGCCGCCCGAGCCCGACTTCCGGGAGGCGCTGTCGCCCATCCCGATGGCCACCCATCCCGGGGCGCCGCCGGGCCTCCTGGCCGGGCTGACCGCAGCGACGGCGGAACTGGCGCCCGTGCCGGCCCCGGCCGAGGCAGCCTCTCCGACCCTGGCGCTCCTCCTCGGCGGGTCCTCTCCGGATCTCGGCGTTCCGGCCGCGCCCCTGCCCGTCACGGCGGCCCCGTCCTCCTGGGCGCTGCTGGGCGGAGCGCCCACGTCGGCCGAGGCGATACCCGCGCCGGTCCCGCTGGCCGTCGTGCCGCCCGCAGGGCCCGTACCGGCCCCGCCTCCGCCCACCCCGCCGGTCACGCTGGCCGTGACGCCGCCCTCACCGCCCGAGGCGGCACCCGTGCCGGCCCTGCCGATCACGCTGGCTGCGGCACTGCCCCTGCCGCGCGAAGTGCCGGCCCCGCTTCCGCTCACCTCCACGGTGCCTGCGGCACCGCCACCACCGCCCGAGGCGGCGGCAGCCGGGCCCGCTCCGCCCCCCGCGCCACCGGTCACGCTGGCCGTGGTGCCACCCCCGCCGCCGGCCTTGCCGGCGGACGCGCCCCGGCTGCTGAGCGACGCCGCCCTGCGGGCCGCGCCGGCGCTGCCGGAATCGATCGCGGCCTTCTTCGCGCGGGAGGCGCCGCCGCCCGAGCCCGAGGACCCCAACCGCAAGGTGCCGCTGAAGCTGCTGCACGCCGCCGCGCGCCACGTGCCCTATACCCCGCCCGCCCCGGACCGCGCCGCCGAATGGTCGCTCCTGCACGCGGCCGAGGCGCCGGCGCGCCCGGGACCGCCCGCGTGAGCCGGCGCCGCCCCGGGCCGGCGCCCTGAGGCCGCCCTTGGCCCCGCAGCGCATCCTGCTGAACCTCACGCTGGACTTGGCGCTCGCGGCGCTGGCCCTGCCGGCCGCGCTGTGGCTGGCCGGGCCGCACGGCTGGCCGCCGACGGCGTGGTGGCCGGGGGGGCTGATCGGGTCGCTCGCGGCCTTCGCGGCCGCGGCGCTGCCGCTGCGCCTGCCGCAGCAGTACTGGCGCTATGTCGGGCTGCCGGACCTGCTGCCGATGGTCGCCGCCTCCGGCATCACGGCGGGGGTGTTCTGGGGCGGGCTGCTCGCCTCCGGTGCCTGGCGGCCGGAGAATTCCGGCTTTCCGCTGATCCATGCCGGCGTGCTGATCGCCCTGCTGGGGGGCGCACGGCTGTTCGGGCGGGCGCGGCACGCCCACCGGTCCGGCCCGGAATCCGACGCGCCGGCGCAGCCCGTGGTGCTGGCGGGCAGCGGCGACACGGCGGACCTGTTCATCCGCGCCCTGACCGCGCAGCGGGCGCCGGGGTTCACCGTCACGGGCATCCTGGCCCCGCGCGCGCGCCAGCGCGGACGCCGCATCCTGGGCATCCCGATCCTCGGCGCACTGGACGAGGCCGGGGCCGTGCTGGACCGGCTGCGGGCCGAGGGGCGGCTGCCGTCCCTCGTGGTGCTGACCGACGCGCATCTCGGCGCCGAGGCGCTGGAGGAGCTGCTGGACGCGGCCGACCGCCACGGCGTGCCGGTGCGCCGCGCGCCGCGGCTGACGGCGCTCGACCCCGCGTCCCTGAAGGCCGGGAGCCTTTTGCCGAAGGGCGCGCCGAAGCGGCTGGACCTGCGCCCCGTCTCGATCGAGGAGCTGCTGGACCGCCCGCAGGTGCCCCTGGACCGGGAGGGCATGGCCCGCCTGATCCAGGGCCGGCGCGTGCTGGTGACCGGCGCCGGCGGCACGATCGGGTCCGAGCTGGCGCGGCAGATCGCGGCGCTGGGGCCGTCCAACCTGACGCTGCTCGATCACGGGGAGTTCGCCCTCTACGAGATCGACCTGGAGCTGTCGGAGCGCCACCCCGCCGTGCCCCGCCGCGCGATGCTGGCCGATGTGCGGGACGAGGCGCGGGTGCGCCGGCTGATGGAGGAGATCCGCCCGGAGCTGGTCTTCCACGCGGCGGCCCTGAAGCACGTGCCGATGGTGGAGAACGACCCGCTGGAGGGGCTGCTGACCAATGCCCTCGGCACCCGCATCATCGCCGATGCCGCGCGGGCGAATGGCTGCCGGGCGATGGTCTTCATCTCCACGGACAAGGCGGTGAACCCGACCTCGGTCATGGGCGCCTCCAAGCGGATGGCGGAGATGTACTGCCAGGCGCTGGACGTGGCCGCGCGCCAGGGTGCCGTCGCGGCCGGCGCATCCAACGCGCCGATGCGCTGTGTGACCGTGCGCTTCGGCAACGTGCTCGGCTCCACCGGATCGGTGGTGCCGCTGTTCCGCCGGCAGCTGGAGCGCGGCGGGCCGCTGACCGTCACGCACCCCGACATGCGCCGCTACTTCATGACGGTGCGGGAGGCCGTGGGGCTGGTGCTGCAGGCGAGCGTGGTGGGCGCCGAGGACCGCGCCGACCAGCCGCCGGAGCTGCGGGAGGGCGGGATCTTCGTCCTCGACATGGGGAAGCCGGTGAAGATCGTGGACCTGGCCCGCCGCATGATCCGCCTGGCCGGCCTGCGCCCGGACGAGGACGTGGAGATCCGCTTCACCGGCCTGCGCCCCGGCGAGAAGCTGTTCGAGGAGCTGTTCCACGGCCAGGAACCGCCCAACCCCACTCACTTCCCCGGCCTGCTGGTGGCGACGCCGCGCACGGCAGATGCCGCGCTGGTCGGTCGCGCCATCGACGACATTGCGGCGGCGGCGCGGGGCGGGAATGCGCGGCTGGCGCTGGCGGGGCTGGGCCGGATGGTGCCGGAGTTCGAGCACGCGCCAAATACGCCGGTGGCGGGGCGGGCGTGAGGTTCAGAACCGGTAGAGGCTCTACCCTTTCCAAACGGGAGTTGATGCTCGCTACATGTCTGCCGTTAACGATGGCAAGACCTGCGGCTGGTGCGCCGCGCGAAACGCAATGGCTATCGTTCTTCGATGCCGGCAGCAGTGAGCTGACGCCGCGCAGTCAACAAATCTTTCGCCATGCAGCAGAGACGATCCTTCGTTACCGAGAGGGGCGGATCTGGGTGTATGGGCATTGCGACACCGCTGAAGCGCCACGTGAGGAACGCCGACTGAGCCGGACGCGGGCGACCGCCGTGGTGGCCTTCCTGCGGTTGAATGGTGTGACGAACTTTTCGGTCGTCATACACGCAATGGGTGGGATCAGCCTTTTAGTGCCGACCGAAGACAATGTATCCGAAATCCAAAACCGACGCGTTGAGGTCTTTTGGGGACCGCCTTTGATCTAGCGTTTTGCCTCACCTAAGCAATGTTCACGTCCGCTGTGAGATGCCGTAGCCAAGCAGAAGCTGCGACCGTTTCAGTCGGAAACCGGGGTTGATTTGGACACGCCCCACCCCCGGGCCTAAACCCCTGCGCCATGAGCCAGACCACCCCTGACACCCGCCCCATCGGGCTCTTCGATATGCGCGCGCAGCAGGCGCTGATCCGGGGGGAGATCGACCGGCGCATCGCCCACGTGCTGGACTCCGGCCGCTTCGTGCAGGGGCCGGAGGTGGATGAGCTGGAGCGGGCGCTGGCGGATTTCGCGGGGGTCGCGCACGCGGTCGGCGTCTCGTCGGGCACGGATGCGCTGCAGATCGCCATGATGGCGGAGGGCATCGGCCGCGGTGACGCGGTGTTCCTGCCCGCCTTCACCTACACCGCGACGGCCGAGGTGCCGCTGGTGCTCGGCGCCACGCCGGTCTTCGTGGATGTGGACCCGAAGACCTACAACATCGACCCCAACGACCTGCGCCGGCGCCTGGAGATGGTGAAGGCCGAAGGAAAGCTGCGCCCACGCGCGGTCATCGGCGTGGACCTCTTCGGCCTGCCCGCCGACTGGCCGGCGATCGAGGCGCTCTGCGCCGCGGAGGGGATGTTCGCCCTGGACGACGCGGCCCAGGCCTTCGGCGGGCGGCTGAACAACCGGCGGCTCGGCGGCTGGGGCGGGGCGGCGGCGCTGTCCTTCTATCCCACCAAGACGCTCGGCTGTTACGGCGACGGCGGGGCGCTGCTGACGGACAGCGCGGAGAAGGCCGACCTCTACCGCTCGCTTCGCACGCATGGGGAGGGCAAGGCGCGTTACGAGGTGCTGCGCACCGGCATGAACGGCCGGCTGGACACGATCCAGGCCGCGATCCTGCTCTGCAAGATGCCGCTGCTGGAGGATGAGCTGGCCTCCCGTACCCGCATCGCCGGCTGGTACGCGGACCGCCTGCGCGGCCATGTGCAGATCCCGGTGGAGATCGCCGGCGCGGAGAGCGCGCACGGCATCTATTCCATCCTGCTGAAGGATGCGGCGCAGCGCGCGCGCGTGCAGGAATCCTGCAAGGCCCGCGGCGTGCCGACGGGCATCTATTACCCGCTGCCGTTGCACCATCAGCCCGCCTATCGCGACCGCCACGCCGCCGCCCTGCGCGACGCGCCGCCCCTGCCGGTCAGCGAGGATCTGTGCACGCGCATCCTGTCGCTGCCGATGCATCCATATCTGGATGAGTCCCAGGCATCGCGCGTGGCCGAGGCGGTGATCGCCGGCCTCTGACATGCGGGCGCGCGACCTCGGCCTGGGCTGGGGCGACGGGCCCACCGGCGCGCGCAACACGATCACCGACGTGCCCGGCGTCCGCGTCGGGCACCGCACGCTGATCGCGGGCGGCGACATCCGCACCGGCGTCACCGCGATCCTGCCGCACGGTGACAACCTGTTCCTGGAGAAGGTGCCGGCCGCCGTTCATGTCGTGAACGGCTTCGGCAAGAGCGCCGGGCTGATGCAGGTGGAGGAACTCGGGGAGGTCGAGACCCCCATCCTGCTGACCAACACCTTCGGCGTGCCCGCCTGCGCGGAGACGCTGATCCGCCACGCGGTCGCCGGGGAGCCGCGGATCGGACGCAGCACCTCCACGGTCAATCCGGTGGTGCTGGAGTGCAATGACGGATACCTGAACGATATCCAGGCGATGGCCGTCACGCCGGGTGATGCCGCCTCCGCCATCGCCGCGACGTCCGAGGAGATGGCGTCCGGTGCCGTGGGCGCCGGCACGGGGATGAGCTGCTACGGGCTGAAGGGCGGCATCGGCACCTCCTCCCGCCGCCTATCCCTCGATAGGCGGGACTTCCACCTTGGCGCACTCGTCCTGGCGAATTTCGGCCGGCCGGGCGACCTGCGCCTGCCGGATGGGCGCCGGGTGGACCCGCGCGCGGAGGCGCCGCCGGAACGGGGCTCGGTGATCGTGGTGATCGCCACCGACGTGCCCCTGCAAGCGCGCCAGCTCCGCCGCCTGGCCGCGCGAGCAGGGGCCGGGATCGCCTGGACCGGTTCCTTCTGGGGACATGGCAGCGGCGACATCGGGCTGGCCTTCAGCACCGCGCACCGCCTACCGCACGAGCCGTCCACGGCCTTCCTGCCGCCCCGCGCGACCCTGGCGGAGGGACGCATGGACGCGCTCTTCCGCGCGGCCGCCGAGGCGACGGCGGAGGCCGTGCTGGATGCTCTGGCCGCCGCGGAGCCGATGCGGGGCTACGCCGGACATCGCCGCCGCGCGCTGCGGGATCTGCTGGCGCTCTGACTCCGGGGAGAGGGAGAAGGAATTCTCCCTCTCCCCGGACCCCTCACCCTCATCTTCTTTTATCGGGCTGCCGCGGAAGGCGGACACGGTGTCACGCTCGGGTCTTGGACCCGAGGCGAGGCAGTTGTCCGTGCATGCTGATCTGAGGTCGTCTGCCCGCTGCGCGGGCGGGCTCCACCATCCGCGGCAGCCCGATAGAAAAAGATGAGTGGGGGTCCGGGGGAGAGAATTCCTTCTCTCCCCCGGGGTCACCCGCGCAGCGCCGCGTCCAGCGCGTCCCGCGTTGCCTCCAGCGCCGCCAGCGCGTTGCGGGACTGCCGCACGGCGGCGGCGTCGCTGCGGTCCACGTCGTCCGCCTGCTCGGCCGCGGATTCCGCACCCTCGGCGAAGCCGTCGCGCAGGGTTTCCAGCCAGGTGCGGACGGCGTCGGCGTCCTCCCCGCCGGCGGCGCGCAGCTCGTCCACCACGGCCTGGACCTCCCGCGTCATGCGGTCGGGCGTGGCGCCGCGCTGGAGCACGGCGCCGAGCCGGGCCATGGCGGCGCGGTCGGGGGTGGGGGCCCGGGCCGGCTTGGCGGCAGGCTTCGTGGCGGATCGGGCCATGGTCGGTGCTCTCGGCTCGGGGGCAGGAGGGGTCTCGGCTTGCGGGGCCGGGGGTGGCGCGCTCGGCGCCGGATCGGGTGGGGTCCCGGCCGTCGCGACCGGGCTGTCGCTCGCGGGGGGCGGGCGGTCCGGTTCCGGGGCTGGCCCGGAGGCGTGTCCCGGCGGCTCCGCCGCAGGCAGGGCCAGGCTGTCCGCGAGCGCTTCCAGCGCGGCCTCGCGGGAGGGAACCTCCGCCAGCGGACGCTCGATCCCGGCGGTCCAGGCCGCGCCCTCCCGCGGGCGGGGGGCGAAGGTGGCGCGCAGCAGCTCCGCGTCCTCGATCCGGGCGACGTCGAACATGCGCCAG
Organism: Muricoccus radiodurans; assembly: GCF_050154705.1. Taxonomy (GTDB): domain Bacteria; phylum Pseudomonadota; class Alphaproteobacteria; order Acetobacterales; family Acetobacteraceae; genus Roseomonas; species Roseomonas radiodurans. The sequence goes on from NZ_CP189561.1 coordinate 3,917,725, forward strand.
CCCTCGCCGGGGTTCTGCGGGCCGGCGGTGCGGCCGGCGGTCTGCCAGGTCAGCAGGCCCAGTCGGCCCGTCCCCGTCTCGCCCAGGGCGTGCGGGTGCACGACACGCCAAGCGCCGCCGTAAAGAATCTCGAGCGCGCGCCGGTCCCGCACCGCGCGCGAGAGGCGGGCGACACGGCGGGCCATGACATCGGGCGGAAGGTCGGGCGAGGGCGAAGTGGCGCGACGCCGCGACGGGGTCTTGCGCATGGCCGCGATATGGGGGTTTCCGCGTTGATTTTCAACGCGCTTCCTCGTTTTCCAGGGCCGCGAACCAGGGCGCGTAAGGGGTGTTTTTGGCCATCCGCCGGTTGAGGTCGGGAGCGCCGTCCGTCCACCAGACGGGGCCCCGCTCACCCAGCCCGCGCTTGGCCGCGTCCACCGCCGCGCGGGCGGCTTTCAGGGCGGCGTCGTCCCCGGCGCGCAGGGCATCGCGGACCGCGCGGCGCGCGGCCATGAGGTCGTGGGTGAGGGCGGCGCGCCGCTCCTCCGGCAGGTTCGGGTTCGTGCGGCGCCAGAGCCGGCCGCGGACGACGAGATAGCGGCCATCCGGCGTGACCGGGTGGGTCAGGGGCGGTTCCGGTTGAACAGGATGAGGCCGAGCACGGCCGCGGAGCAGGTGGCGCCGGCGAGACGGGTGGCCATCGGCGTGTCGCCGGCGATCGCGTATCCGAAGGTCGCGACCACCCCCAGCGCGGCGGCCGCCAGCAGCGCGATGGCCAGGCCCTTCATGGCGCGGGCTGGCCTGGGGTGGAGGAGGCAAGGCTGGGGGAAGGCATTCCCCCAGACCGCCATTTTTCTCTATCGGGCTGTCGCGGAATCCGGAGATGGGCTGTGCCCGGTCTCGCCTTCCGCGGCAGACTGACTGCAGAAGCAAGGGGGCCGAACACGTGCGTTTGCCGGGAGGATGCCTTCTCCCCCACCCTTTCTCGTGGATGCGACCGAGCAGGCCCCATGAGCCTCACCGCGTCGGGTAGACGCGGGGGTAGGTGATCTCCTCCGGCGGACCGGGCGGGCGGATCGGGCCTACGCGCCCGCAGGCCGCAAGCATCATCAGGGCCAGCAGGGCCGCGGCGATCCTCATGCCAGGCGCTCCTCCCATTCCCGCGCCATCGCCGCCACGTTCGCCGGCGCCGTGCCGCCATAGGAGGTGCGGGACCGGACGGAGGCCCCGACTGAGAGCACGTCGAACACGCCGGGATGGATGCGCGGCTCCACCGCCCGCATCTCCTCGATCGTCAGGGCGGAAAGGTCGACGCCTCTCCCCTCCGCCGCGGCGACGAGGCGACCGGTGACGTGGTGCGCGTCGCGGAACGGGAACTTCAGCTCCCGCACGAGCCAGTCGGCGAGGTCGGTCGCGGTGGAGAAGCCGGCCCCGGCCGCGGACTCCAGCCGATCCGTCACGGGGCGCATGTCCCGCACCATGCCGGCGGTGGCCGCGAGCGCGAGGGCAAGGTTCTCCGCGGCATCGAAGAGCCCTTCCTTGTCCTCCTGCATGTCCTTTCCGTAGGTCAGGGGCAGGCCCTTCATCACCGTCAGCAGGCCCACCAGGGCGCCGGTGATGCGGCCGGGCTTGGCGCGCACCAGCTCCGCCGCGTCCGGGTTGCGCTTCTGCGGCATGATGCTGCTGCCGGTCGTGAAAGCGTCCGACAGCTTGACGAAGTTGAAGTAGGGGTTGGTCCAGATGACGATCTCCTCCGCGAAGCGGGAGAGGTTCGTCGCGCAGATGGCGCAGGCCGAGAGGAACTCGATCGCGAAGTCGCGGGAGGCGACGGAGTCCAGGCTGTTGCGCGTCGGGCCGTCGAAGCCGAGCGCGGCCGCGGTCATGTGGCGGTCGATGGGGAAGCCGGTGCCGCACAGCGCCGCCGCGCCCAGCGGGCTCTCGTTCATCCGCCTGCGCGCGTCCGCCATCCGGCCGCGGTCGCGGGACAGCATCTCCACATAGGCGAGGAGGTGGTGGCCGAAGGTGGTGGGCTGCGCGGGCTGCAGATGCGTGAAGCCCGGCATCACCGTATCCGCGTGCTCCGCCGCGCGCGCTACCAGCGCCCGCATGACGTCCGCGACCTGCGCGTCCAGCCCGTCGATCGCGTCCCGCACCCAGAGGCGCACGTCCAGCGCCACCTGGTCGTTGCGGGACCGGCCGGTGTGCAGGCGCTTGCCGGCCTCGCCCACGCGCTCGGTCAGGCGGGCCTCCACGTTGAAGTGGATGTCCTCCAGGTCTTCGCGGAACTGAAAGGTTCCGGCCTCGATCTCGGCGGCGATGGCGTTCAGGCCGTCGCGGATGGCGGCCTCGTCCTGCGCGGAGATCACCCCCACATGCGCGAGCATCGCAGCATGGGCGAGGGAGCCCCGGATGTCCTGGCGCCACATCTTCCGGTCGAAGCCGATGGAGGCGTTGATCGCCCCCATGATGGCCGAAGGCCCGCCGGCGAAGCGGCCGCCCCACATGCTGTTGGCGTCCCCATCTTTGGCGGCGGCGTCTTCGTTCGGAATGGGAATGCTGTCGGGCACGGGTAAGGAGATCTTCCGGTGGTGATGCGGGAACGCCGCGGCGTGCTGGCCGGGCTGGTCGGCGGGACACTAGGCGGCGCCCTGCTGCCCCGTCCAGCGCGGGCGCAGGTCGGCACGCTGCGGGAGGACGGGCCGAAGCCCCTGCCCGACCTCGTCTTCACCGACGGGGAGGGGAAGGAGACCCGCCTTACGGACTTCGCGGGGCGCGGGGTGGTGCTGAATCTCTGGGCCACCTGGTGCCCGCCCTGCGTGGCGGAGATGCCGGCACTCGACCGGCTGGCGGGGGTGCTGGAGGCGGACGGGATCGCGGTGGTCGCCCTGTCTTCGGACCGGGGGGGAGGGGCGCAGGTGGAGTCCTTCTATGCCCGCACCGGGGTGAAGAAGCTCGGCATCTGGCTGGACCCGCGGGGGGTGGCGACCCGGGCGCTCGGCCCGCGCGGGCTGCCCACCACCGTCCTGATCGACCGCGCGGGCCGGGAGCGGGCCCGGCTGGAGGGCGATGCCGCCTGGGACGGGCCGGCGCTGCTGGCGGATGTGCGGCGCCTGTGCGGGGACGGCCCGGCCGCTCCTTCGACGGAGCCGACCTGAGGGCGGGGCGAGCACGCCCCCGGTTGACGCGGCGCGGTGCCTGCGGTGGTGATGCCGCCCCTTCAGCCCGAGGTTCCCATGCGACGCCGCGCCCTCTCCCTGCTTCTTCCCCTGGCGGCCGTCGCCGCCTGCGCCGCGCCGGGGGCGCCCATCCGCGACGACGTGTTCTTCACGGCGGATTCCGCCCTGCTGGACGATGCCGCCCGCACGGTGATCAACCGCGTGGCGGCCAGCGCCCGGGCCAACCCGAACGCCCCGGTCCGCGTGCGCGGCTTCGCGGCACCGGACACGGGCACCGCGACCTTCAACCGCACCCTGTCCCAGGCGCGGGCGCAGGCGGTGGCGGACGCGCTGGTCGGCGCGGGCGTGCCGAACACCCGCGTGACGGTGGAGGCCTCCGGCGGCGTGGCCTTCACCGCCACGCCGACCGAATCCCGCCGCGTCGAGATCGTGATCGGCGGCTGACGCGCCCCCTTCCGGCACGGCCGGGGGCCGTGGCACGCTGATCCCGGAACGGTGACCCAACAGAGGCCACCCCCGGGAGACGAACGTGCCATGACCCCCATCACGCCCCGCCGGGCCCTGCTCGGCGCCGCGATGTCTGCTCCCCTGGCGGCCCCTGCCCTGTTCCGTGGCGGGAAGGCCGGCGCGCAGACCGTCCGCGCCCTGCGCTTCGGCCACGTCCAGCCGCCCGACGGCGAGGTGAACCGCGGCATCAACCGCGCGGCCGAGGCGCTGCGCGAGTTCTCCGGCGGGCGGATGCGGCTGGACAACTTCCCGGCCTCCCAGCTCGGCGGCGAGCGGGAGATGCTGACGCAGGTCAGTTCCGGCACGCTCGACCTCTGCATCACCGGCCCCGGCGTGCTCGGCTCCTGGGTGCGCCCCATCTCCATCCTGGAAGCGCCCTTCGTCGGCCGCGACTTCGCCCACAAGCTGAAGATGTTCGAGCACCCGGCGGTGCAGGCGAGCTTCCGCCAGCTTGCCGAGAGCCGGAACATGCGGCCGCTCGATCCCTTCTATTACGGCACCCGCCACATGACGACGCGGGACAAGGCGATCCGCGTGCCGGAGGACCTGCGCGGCCTGAAGATGCGCGTGCCGGAGGCGCCGCTCTTCCTCGACATGATGCGCGCCTTCGGGGCGGCGCCGACGCCGATGTCGCTCGGCGAGGTGTACCTCTCCCTCCAGACCGGCGTGATCGACGGGCAGGAGAACCCGCTGCCCACCATCGCCGCGAACAAGTTCATGGAGGTGCAGCGCTTCATCAACCTGACGGGCCACATCCTCGTGCCGCTCGTGCCCGTCATCTCCAACTCCGCCTGGACCGCCATGCCGGAGGCGGACCGCGAGATCTTCCGCCGCGCCATGCGGGAGGGCATCAAGCTGTCCGACGACCTGGTCATCTCCGCCGAGAACCGCCTGCGCGACGAGTTCGCGTCCCGCGGCAGCCAGATCATCGAGAGCGACCGCCCCGCCTTCCAGCGCGCCCTGACCGCGATGTACGCGCGCTACGAGGATGTCTGGGGCCGCGGCGTGCTGGCGCAGCTGAACGCGCTGTGAGGGACCTGCTGCGGAAGCCCGAGGAGGCGGTCTCCGTCCTCCTCGGGGTGCTGTTGTTCTCAGTGCTGATCTGGCAGGTCTTCACCCGCTACGTGCTGGGCGATCCCAGCACGATCAGCGAGGAGCTGGCGCGCTACCTCTATGTCGGCGTGGTGTTCTTCGGCGCGGCCGCCGCCGTGTCCAGCCGCGCGCATATCGGCATGCCCTTCATCGTGGAGCGCCTGCCGCCGCGCGTGCGGCTGGTGACGAACCTCATCACGCAGGCGCTGTCGGTGATGTTCTGCGTGGCGATCGTCGTCTACGGCATCCGCGCGGCGGGCCGCGAATGGGACCTGCCGACGGTCGCGATGGAGATCCCGACGGGCCTGGTGCTGGCCGCCGTGCCGGCCGCCATGGCGTGCGCGGCCATCAGACTGGTGCTGAACATGGTGCAGGACCTCCAGGACTGGCGGCGGCGCGGCGACGTGCAGTCGGCGTCGACGGCTTCGGACTTCTAAGGCCGGGGGGGGAAAGTATTCCCCCCGGACCCCCCATCTATTTTTTTCTGGCTGCCGCGGCACGATTCAGAACTGTCCCGCGGCAGCCTTGAAGAAATCGATGAGGGGTTTGGGGAGAATACCTTCTCCCCAACCTTCTCTTTCTGTTGGGGATCAGGGGATGCTCGGTTTCTTCGGCGCGTGGCTCACGCTGGTCATGGCGGCGATGCCGGTCGCCTTCGCGCTCGGGGCGGTCGCGGTCGCCTGGCTGCTGCTGGAGAACGGGCCGATGATCACGGCGCCGCAGCGGCTGATGGCGGGGGCGGACAACTTCGCGCTGCTGGCCGTGCCCTTCTTCATCCTGGCCGGCAACCTGATGAACTCGGGCGGCATCACGGACCGCATCTACGGCTTCTGCTCCGCCTTCGTGGGGCATCTGCGCGGCGGGCTGGGCCATGTGAACGTGGTCGGGTCCATCGTCTTTTCCGGCATGTCCGGATCGGCGGTGGCGGATGCCGGGGGCCTGGGGGCGCTGGAGATCCGGGCCATGGTGAAGGAAGGGTACAAGCCCGAATTCGCCGGTGCGCTGACCTGTGCCTCGTGTGTTCTGGGGCCGATCATCCCGCCCTCCATCCCCTTCGTGCTCTATGCCGTGATCTCCAACACCTCGATCGGGCGGCTGTTCCTGGGCGGCGTGGTGCCGGGGCTGGTCATCGGCGGGCTGCTGATGGTCTATGTCTGGTACGTCGCGGGGAAGGAGGGCTATCCGCGCGGTCCCCGCCTGTCCTGGCGGGAGCGGGGCCGGGCCTTCGCCCGCGCCATCCTGCCGCTGCTGACGCCGGCCATCATCATGGGCGGCATGTTCGGCGGCATCTTCACCGCCACCGAGGCGGCGGCCGTGGCCGCGCTCTATGCTCTCTTCCTCGGCGTGGTGGTGTACCGGGAGGTGTCGGGCGCGGAGCTGCTGCGCGTGCTGCGGGAGAGCTTCGGCCAGACCTGCACCGTGGCCTTCATCGTCTGCTGCGCCGTGCTGTTCAACTGGGTCCTGGCGCGGGAACGCGTGCCGCAGGGCGTGGCGGAGCTGCTGCTCGGCCTGTCCAGCGATCCGTTGGTGATGCTGCTGCTGATCAACCTGCTGCTCTTCTTCCTCGGCATGTTCATGGAAGCGCTGGCGATCATGGTGCTGACCGTGCCGGTGCTGATGCCGGTGGTGCAGGCGGTGGGCATCGACCCCGTGCATTTCGGCGTGGTCATCACCTTCAACCTCATGCTCGGCCTGTTGCACCCGCCGATGGGGATCGGGCTCTTCGTCGTCAGCAAGGTCGGCAACATCCCCTACGAGAAGCTGGCGGTCGCCGTGCTGCCCTTCTTCATCCCGCTGATCGGGGCGCTGATCCTGCTGATCGCCTTCCCGCAGATCACGCTGTTCCTGCCGAACCTGGTGTACGGCGCACCACGGTGAGACGGGGCTGATGGCGGCGGTCCTGTGCCTGGGCATGGCGGTGTGGGACCGCATCCTGTCCCTGCCCGCCATCCCGACGGCGCCGGTGAAGGTCTATGCGTCCTCTCTCACGGAGACAGGCGGCGGGCCGGCGGCCACGGCGTCCGTCGCCATCGCGCGCCTGGGCGGTGAGGCACGCTTCGCCGGGCGCGTGGGCGAGGACCCGGACGGCGCCCGCATCGCGGAGGAGCTGGCGCGCTTCGGCGTGGATGTCGCGCAGCTCGCGCACCTTCCGGGGGCGCGGTCCGGCACGTCCTCGGTCGGGGTGGACCCGGCGGGGGAGCGGCTGATCCTGAACTTCCCAGGGGTAGGGCTGCACGTGCCGCCGGATTGGGTGGAGTGGGATGCGGCCCTGGCAGGTTGCGGCTGCGTGCTGGCCGACATGGGCTGGCCGCTGGCCGCCGCGCGCGCCTTCGCGGAGGCCGCGGCGCGCGGCGTGCCCACCCTGCTGGACGCCGACCTGAACCCGAACCCGGAGGCGGCGGCGCTGGTCCCGCTGGCCGACCACGCCGTCTTCTCCGAGCCCGGGCTGGCCGCGCTGACCGGCATCGGGGATCCGGCGGCCGCGCTGCGATCCCTGGCCCTGCGCGCCACGGCGGGGGTCACGCTCGGGCCGCGCGGCTATCTCTGGCGCGACGCGGACGGGATGCACGAGGCGCCCGGCTTCCCCGTGGACGCCGTGGACACGCTCGGCGCCGGGGACTGCTTCCACGGCGCCCTGGCCCTCGCCATCGCGGAGGGATTGCCGATGGACCGGGCCGCGCGCTTCGCCAACGCCGCCGCCGCGCTGAAATGTACCCGCCCCGGCGGCCGTCTGGGGTTGCCGGCACGGGCGGAGGTGGAGGCGCTGCTGCGACGCGGCGCCTGACGCCCGCGCTCAGGCGTCGGGACGCGTCGCCAATCCCGCCGCCGCGCGCTCCGTGGCCGCGCGCCGCCGCGCGATGAAGGGGGCGATCCGCTCCCGCATCGTCGCGACGAGCTCCGGCGGCGCCACGCGCGGCGACCCAGTCTGGAAGGGCGGCTCGGGATCGTATTCGAGCTGGAGCTGCGCGGCCTTCGCCTGATCCTCACCCACCAGATCGGCCATCACGGTGAGCGCGAAATCGATCCCCGACGTCACGCCGGCGCCGGTGATCCGGTTCCGGTCGCGCACGACCCGCTCCGCCACCGGCTCCGCCCCGAGGGCGGCGAGCTGGTCGATGGAGGACCAGTGGGAGGTGGCGCGGTAGCCGCGCAGCAGCCCGGCCGCACCCAGGACGAGCGATCCCGTGCAGACGGAGGTGACGAGCCGGCAGCCCGGCGCGATGCGCCGCAGGAAGCCCAGCGTCTCCTGGTCCTCCATCAGCTCGATCTGGCCGGGGCCGCCGGGCACACAGATCACGTCCAGCGGCGGACAGTCGGCGAAGGTCGTGGTCGGCAGCAGCCGCAGCCCGCTGTCGGAGGTCACGGGATCGGTCGTCTTCCAGAGGAAGTGCAGCTCCGCCCCCGGCACGCGCCCGAACACCTCCGCCGGGCCGGTGAGGTCGAGCTGCGTCAGCTTCGGGAAGAGCAGCAGGCCGATGCGGATCGGGGTGGGGCTCAAGATGGTCTCCTCCGTGACGCGTGCGATGACTCTACTGCCGTTCGATCCCCGCCGCCTCCACCACGCGGCGCCACTGCGCCACCTGGCCCGCGACGAAGCGCCGCATCTCCTCCGGCGTGCTCCCGCTCGGCCGGGTGCCGAGCGTTTCCAGCGCGCGCCGCACCTCCGGCTGCTCCAGCGCCGCCGCGACCTCCGCGTTCAGCCGCGCGACGATCGGCGCCGGTGTGCCGGCCGGTGCGGCCAGCCCCACCCAGGACACCACCTCGAAGCCGGGCAGTGCGGCGGCCACCGTCGGCGCCTCCAGCCCCGGCCAGGGCTGCGCGCTGGTCACGCCGAGCGCCCGCACCGTGCCCGCGCGGATCGCGCCGCCGGTGACGGTGATGCTGTCCACCATCGCGTCGATCCGACCGCCCAGCAGGTCCGCCAGCGGCTGCGTGCCGCCGCGATAGGGCACATGCGCCATCCGCACCCCCGCCGCCTGCGCCAGCATCTCCCCCGTCAGATGCTGCGTGGAGCCCACGCCCACCGAGGAGAAGGTCACCTCTCCCGGCCGCGCCCGGGCCGCGGCGATCAGGTCCGGAAGCGACGCGAACGGCCCGTCCGCCCGCGTCGCCACCACGAAGGGGAAGACCGAGACGGTGGAGACGAAGGCGAAGTCCTCCACTGGATCGAAGGCCAGCCGGCGATAGACCGCGGCCGACACCGCATGCCCCCCGGTCAGCAGCACCAGCGTGTGCCCGTCCGGCCGGCTGCGCGCGACGTACTCGCTCGCGATGTTGCCGCCCGCGCCGGTGCGCGCCTCCACCACCACGGGCCGGCCGAGCGCCGTGGAGAGCGGGCCGGCGATGACGCGCGCGATGGTGTCCGCATTGCCCCCGGCGCCGAAGCCCTGGACGAGGGTGACCGGCCGCTCCGGCCACTGCGCCGCGGCCGGTTGGAGCAGAGCGATCAGCGCGAGCGCCGCCGCGAGCACGATCCGCATGCTTGTTTCCCCCGGAAGCAAGGTTGGGGGAGTGAACTCCCCCAAACCCCCTCCTTCTTTTATCAGGCTGCCGCGAGAGGGTTCTGAACCGTCCCGCGGCCCGGCTTACCCCGGCAGCTCCAGCACGTTCTTCGCGATGATCCCGCGCTGGATCTCGGAAGACCCGCCATAGATCGTCGTCGGCCGCGCCTGGAGGAAGGCGCCACCCGGGTTCAGCGCGCGGTTCCCGCCGATCGGGCCCAGCGCGCCGGCATGGCCGTCCGCGATCTCCAGCATCGTCTCGGTGATGCGTTGGTAGAGTTCAGACTGGATGACCTTCAGCATGGAGACGTCCGGCGGCAGGGACTCCCCGCGCCGGAGCTTGTCGACATAGGTCTGGTAGAGAGCCTTCAGGTCCTCCAGGTCCAGCCGCAACCGGGCGTAGCGGTCCGCGAAGATCGCGTCCTCCCACAGCCCCATGCGTTCGGCCAGTTGCCGCAAGCTGGCGAGCGCGTGCGCGGATTGGCGGGGGGAGCCGAGGAAGATGCGCTCGAAGCCCAGCAGCGCCTTCGCCATGGTCCAGCCCTTGTTGGGCTCGCCGACGAGGTTGGCGCGGGGGACGCGGACATTGTCGAAGAAGACCTCGACGAACTCCTCATCCATGTCGATGTTCATGATCGGGCGCACCGTCACGCCCGGGCTGTCCATCGGGACGAGGAGGAAGGAGATGCCCTCCTGCTTCTTGCCGCTCTTGTCCGTGCGGACGAGCAGGAAAATCCAGTTCGCGTCCTGGCCCAGCGTCGTCCAGGTCTTCTGGCCGTTCACCACGTAGTCGTCGCCGTCCAGCACCGCCTCGGTCCGCAGGCTGGCGAGGTCGGAGCCCGAATTCGGCTCGGAATAGCCCTGGCACCAGATGTCCTCGCCGGAGAGGATGCGCGGCAGGAAGCGGGCGCGCTGCTCCTCCGTCCCGAAGCGCGTCAGCAGCGGGCCGAGCATGGTGATGCCCATGTCGTTCAGCCGCGGCGCTCCGGCGCGCTCCAGCTCCTCGATGAAGATGATCATCTTGGTGGGGGACAGGCCCAGGCCGCCATACTCGCGCGGCCAGCCGGGCGCGAGCCAGCCGCGGTCCGAGAGCCGCATGTACCAGGCGCGGTTCTCCGCCAGATGTAGGCGCTTGGACGGGTGCCGCAGCTCGGCGGGCAGGTTCGCCTCGATCCAGGCGCGGACGGTTTGCCGGAACTCCTCGTCCGGCAGGGCGTCGAGCGTGGCGGCGTCCATCGTCATTCCCCCCCGAAAACCGGCGCGCGCTTCGCCAGGAACGCCGCCTTCCCCTCCGCATGATCGGCCGAGAGGAAGAGGTCGGTCTGGAACTGCCGCTCCGCCTCCAGCGCCGCGTCCAGCCCGGCGGCCATCATCGCCTTGGTCAGCGCCATCGGTCCCGGCGCCTGTTCCGCCAGGAAGCGGGCCCGCTCCAGCGCCACCACCAGCGCCCGCCCGGCCGGCGCCAGCTCGTCCACCAGCCCGATCCGCTCGGCCTCGGCGGCGGAAAGCTGCTTGTGGAAGAACAGGATCCCCTTCGCCCGCCCGACGCCGACCCGCGCGGGCAGGGTGTGCACCAAGCCGAGATCGGCCATCAGCCCCACCTTGCCGAAGCCCGCCATGAAGCGCGCATCCTCGGCCGCGACGATCGTGTCGCACGCACACGCCAGCGACAGGCCGGCGCCGACGCACCAGCCCTCCACCGAGGCCACCACCGGCTTGCTGCCGGCGGCGAGGAGCCGGATCAGGCGATAGGCGCGGCGCAGCCGCTCCCGCCCCACCAGCACGTCCCGCACATCCATGCCCGAGAGATCGCCGCCCGAGCAGAAGGTGCCGCCCGCCCCGGTGACGACGACGGCGCGAACGCTCCGGTCGCCCTCCGCCTCCTCCAGGACCGAGAACATTCGCTCCCGCAGTGGCACGGCCAGCGCGTTGCGGCGCGCCGGATAGTCCATGGTCAGCACCAGCACGCCGCCCTCGCGCTCGGCGCGGACGGCCATGCCCTCCGGCAGCGCACTCATCGCTCCATCACTCATCATGGGTCTCCGGCGCGGCGGCCATGAAGCGGGCGCGGTGCAGCGCGGCGCTGCCGAACTGATTCATCAGCACCATGGCCTTGCGAAGATAGAGGCCGATGTCGTGCTCGTCCGTGTAGCCGATCCCGCCATGGAGCTGGATCGCCTGGCGCGTGACGAGCATCCCCGCCTCTGCCGCCCGGTGCTTCGCGCGGGACGCGGCGGCCCGGCAGGCAAGGGCGGAGGCGCCGGCATCGAAGGTCGCGGCCGCCGCCTCCACGCTCGCCCGCGTCAGCGCCACCTGCATCTTCAGATCCGCGGCCCGGTGCTGCAGCGCCTGGAACGATCCGATCGGCTTCCCGAACTGCTGCCGGGTCTTCAGGTAGTCCAGCGTGATCGCGAAAGCCCGGTCCATCACGCCCAGCAGCATCGCCGCCGTGCCCAGCGCCGCCCGGTCCAGCCCGGATGACAGCGCCGCGCCGATGTCGTCCGACAGCTTCTTCGCCCGCGTCAGGTCCGGCCGGATCGTGCCCTGGAAGCCGCCGTCCTGCAGTCCCTCGGCCGTGATCTCCACGCCCGCCGCCTGCACCTCGTAGAGGGAAAGCTGCTTCCCCTCCCGCACCGGCAGCAGGACCATGTCGGCCCCCGCCGCGGCCGGGACAAACAGGCGCGGCGCATCCGGCGTGCCCGGTGCCTCCAGCGTGTTCGGCGCCTCCTGCCAGGCGGTCACCACCACCATCTCCCCGGTCAGGAGCTGCGGCAGCGCGCCGTGGTCGGGGCAGGACGCCAGCAGATGCGCGGACAGGGCGCAGGGGATCAGCGGCTCCGGCACCAGGGCGGCGCCCATCTCCTCGGCCAGCGCGCAGAACTCGCGCATGCCCAGGCCGGCGCCGCCGGCTTCCTCCGGCACGGCAAGGCCGATCCAGCCGAGTTCCCCGATCTCCCGCCAGACGCCGAGGTCGAAGCCCGGCTCCTGATACCGCTGCGCCCGCGCGCGCTTCAGGTCGGCCGGGTTCGCGACCGCCGCCGCGCTCTCGCGGATGAGCCGGATGCTCTCCGCCGCGTCGTCCGTCAGCGCCTCGCTCATGCCGCCACCTTTCCGTCCACCAGCGGCGCCGCCGTGACGGAGCGCAGACCCTCCAGCGTCACGCCGGGCGCGAGGTCGCGCACCGCGAAGCCCTCCTCCGTCACGTCCAGCACCGCGAGGTTCGTATAGACCCGCGCCACCGCCTTCATCGCCGTCAGCGGGTAGGAGCAGGCTTCGACGAGCTTCGGCCGCCCGTCCTTCGTGGTGTGCTCCATCATCACCCAGACGCGCTTGGCGCCGGCCGCGAGGTCCATGGCGCCGCCGACGGCCGGCGCGCTGTCATTCTCGCTCGTCGCCCAGTTCGCGATGTCGCCGTTCGCCGCCACCTCGAAGGCGCCGAGGACGCAGAGGTCGATGTGCCCGCCCCGGATCATCGCGAAGCTGTCGGCATGGTGGAAATAGGACCCGCCGGGATGCAGCGTCACCGCCTGCTTGCCCGCGTTGATCAGCCAGGGGTTCTCGCGCCCCTTCTCCGGCGCCGGGCCCATGCCCAGGATGCCGTTCTCGGAGTGCAGCACCACCTCGCGCTCCGGCGGCACATGGTCCGCCACCAGCGTCGGGATGCCGATGCCGAGGTTGACGTACCAGCCCTCCGGGATGTCCTGCGCCACGCGGCCGGCCATCTGGGTGCGGGACCAGGGGTTCATGGCGTGTCTCCTCAGTTCGTCGCCCAGGGCGCGCCGCGATCCACGTGCACCACGCGGTTCACGAAGATGCCGGGGGTGTGGACGTTCTCCGGCGGGATCTCGCCGACCTCCCGGATGTGCTGGCTCTGCACGAGCGTCAGCGCCGCGGCCGTCGCCATCACGGGATTGAAGTTCCGGCCGCTCATCCGATAGGTCAGGTTGCCCCAGCGGTCGGCCTCCCAGGCCTCCACCAGCGCCACGTCGCCGGGCAGGGCCAGCTCCATCACGTGCGGCCGGCCGTTGAACGCGCGCTCCTCCTTCCCGCGGCCGAGCTGCGTGCCCGCGGCGGTCGGGGTGTAGAAGGCGGGGATGCCGGCGCCGGCGGCGCGCATCCGCTCGGCCAGCGTGCCCTGGGGCACGATCTCCAGCTCCAGCTTCCCGGCCTTGTACAACTCCTCGAACACCACCGATCCGCTGCTGCGGGGGAAGGAGCAGATGATCTTCCGCACCCGCCCGAGCTCCATCAGCTTCGCGAGGCCCGTGTGGCCCCGGCCGGCATTGTTCGCGACGACGGTCAGGTTCTTCGCGCCCTGCTCGATCAGCCCCTCGATCAGCTCGTCGGGCTGGCCGGCATCGCCGAAGCCGCCGACCAGCACCGTGCTGCCGTCCTTCACCCCGTCCATGGCCGCGGCCATGTCCCGGACGATCTTGTTGATCACCGCCCCCGCATCCTCCGATTGATCTCGCCATGCGGCATCACCGCCGCGAAGGCGGGCAGGTCGCCCGCCGCCAGCCATTCCCCGGCCTGGATCGCCGCCGCATAGGCCGCGCGGGCGATGCTGCCGCCCACGCTGACGCGCCGCACGCCCAGCGCCGCCAGCCGCGCCGCGGGCAGCAGGCCGGAGCGCGGTCCCATCAGCACGTTCACCGCCTTCGGCGCCACCGCCCGCACCACGGCGCGGATCGCGTCCTCGTCCGGCAGGGCGGGGGCGTAGAGGCAGTCGGCGCCGGCCTCCGCGAAGGCGACCAGCCGCCGGATCGTGTCGTCCAGGTCCGGGCGACCGTGCAGGAAGTTCTCGGCCCGCGCCGTTAGCACGAAGGGGTGAGGCGCGGCCCGCGCGGCCTCCACCGCCGCCGCCACCCGCGCCACCGCGGCGTCGAAGCCATGGATCGGATCGTCGGGGTTGGCGGTCGTGTCCTCGATCGTGCAGCCGCAGAGCCCGGCCGCCACCGCCTCCCGAACCGTCGCGGCGGCGTCCTCCGGCGCGGGGCCGTAGCCATCCTCCAGGTCGGCGGAGACCGGCAGGTCGGTGGCGCCGATGATGTCGCGGGCATTCGCCAGCGCCTCCGCGCGGGACACCGCCGCCTCCCCGTCCCGCCGTCCCAGCATGAAGGCCAGCCCGGCCGAGGTCGTGGCCAGGGCCTGGAACCCCATCCCGTCCAGCAGCCGCGCCGACCCCGCGTCCCAGGCATTCGCCAGGGCGAAGCAGCCGCTCTCGTGCAGTGCCCGGAAGCGCTCGGCCCGTTCGGTCACGCCGCCATCTCCCCCGTCCTCTCACCGGCCGCCTCGTTGGTGAAGCCGTGCAGCCGCATCGGCACCGGCGCCAGCCCGTGCAGGGCGCGCAGCACGCCGACCGCCAGCCAGGCATCCTCCAGCGCGCCGTGCAGCTCCCCCTCCCGCGCCAGCCCCAGCGCCGCGGAGCAGTGGGCGAGGCCGGACCGCTCCCCCGGCCGCTTCCGCCGCCAGGTCAGCATCGTGCAGACCTCGCCGGTCCAGGGCCGCTCCATCTCCAGCCGGTCAAACTCGCCGCCCAGCATCCGCCGGTCGAAGGCCATGTTGTGGGCGCAGCCCACGGCGCCGCCGAAGAACGCCGCGATCTCCTCCGCATGCGCCGCGAAGCCGGGCTGCCGGGCCAGGAAGGTGTCCGACATCCCGTGCACCCGGAAGGCCCCGAAATGGCAGCGCATCCCCGGCGCGAAGACGAGGTGCAGCGTCGCCTCCGGCTCCAGCGCCTGGTCCAGCCGCACCGCGCCCAGCGAGACCACCCGGTCCGTGCCGGTGCAGCCGGTGGTCTCGGTGTCGAAGACGACGACGGGGCGGGTGCCGATCATGCGGATGCGCGGTAGCCGAACCGCCCGTTGCTGACCACCACCTTGTCGCGCTCCACCACCCGGGCGCGGAAGGCGGCGCCGTCCGGTCCCTCCCAGAACTCGGTCCGGATCGTCTCGCCCGGGAACACCGGGGCGGAGAAGCGCAGCGCGACCGAGCCGAAGCGCGCGGGATCGCCGCCGCACAGTGCCCGCACCAGCGCGTGGCACACCACGCCGAAGGTGCAGAGCCCGTGCAGGATCGGCCGCTCGAACCCCGCCTTGCGCGCGACCGCCGGGTCCATGTGCAGCGGGTTCAGGTCGCCGTTCAGCCGGTAGAGCAGCGCCTGCTCGGGGCGCGTCGCCAGGTCCAGGGACCGGCCCGGCGCCCCATCCGGCTCCGGATGCGGCGGCCGGGCGGGGCCGACCCAGCGCGGATCACCGCCGGAGAAGCCGCCATCGCCGCGCAGGAAGGTGCTCTGCGCCACGGTCGCGATCGCCTCGCCGGTCCCGGCATCGCTGATCACCCGCTCGGAATAGAGGATCGCCCCCTTCCCCTCACCCCGGTCCACCAGCCCCGTGACGCGGGTGCGGCCGACCAATTCCCCCTCCACCGGCAGCGGCCGGTGGACGGTCAGGGACTGCTCCCCATGGACCAGCCGCACCGCGTCCACGCCCGTCTCGGGGTTGCCGAGCCAGAAGCCCGGATACCCCAGCACCACCGCCATGGAGGGCATCGCCACCAGCCGCCGCTCGTCCAGGAAGGCCAGCGCCGCCTCGTCCATCGGGTCCTGCCCGATGCCGATGGACAGGGCGTAGAGCATCGTATCCCTGCGGGTCAGCGTCTGCCGGATCTCCGGCACCGGCCAGTTCATCAGCCGGTCAGGATCGAGCGGCATCAGGTCGTCTCCACGATCTCGATCACGGCGTCGGCGGCGAAGGCGCCCTCGCCCTCCGGCAGCACGAGCACCGGATTCACGTCCACCGACACCAGCCGCTCCCCCGACGCGACGGCGAAGGCCGACAGCGCAGAAAGCGACGCGGCCAGCGCGGCCACGTCGGCCACCGGCCGCCCCCGCGCCCCGTTCAGCAGCGGGAAGCCGCGGAGCGACCGGATCATCGCCTCCGCATCCGCCACCGTCACCGGGCAGCGCCGGAACGCCACATCGCGCAGCACCTCGATGAACACCCCGCCCAGCCCGACCATCGCCACCGGCCCGAACACCGGGTCGCGCACGATGCCCAGCGCCACCTCCACCGCGTCGCGGATCTGCTGCGCGACGAGCACGCCCTCCACCCGCGCGTCCGGCGCCCGCTCCGCCGCGCGCCACATGAGGGTGTCGTAGGCCTCCTGCACCATCACCGCGTCCTCCAGGTTGAGGAGCACGCCGCCGATCTCCGACTTGTGCAGGATGTCGGGCGAGAGGATCTTCATCACCGCGGGGAAGCCGATCGCCTCCGCCGCCGCCACCGCATCGGCCGCGCTGCGGGCGCGGCGCTCCGGCACGGGCGGCACGCCGGCCGCCGCCAGCAGCGCCTTCGCCGTCGCCTCGTCCGGCGCGCGGGCGGGCAGCGTCACCTCGGGCAGCGGCACCGCCGTCGCCTCCGCCCGCGCGAAGCTCTCCCCGAAGCGTCCCTGCGCCGCCAGTGCCACCACGGCGCGGTGCGGGTCCTCGAAGACGAGGAAGCCGTCCGCCTCGTACTCCGCCACCCGCTCCGGCGGCGCCAGCACGCTCAGCGCCCAGAGCCGGTCCGGATGCTTGTCCCGTACCGCCCGCAGCTGCGCCCGCAGCTGCGGCGCGATGGAGGGCGAGGCACCGACCTGGGTGAAGAAGGCGATCACGCTGGAATACCCGCCGTCCTCCACCATGGAGCGCGCGAAGGACCCCACCAGCGACATGTCGTTGAAGACCTGCGCCGTGCAGTCCACGGGGTTGGACGGGTTGCAGAAGGGAATCAGCCCCCGCAGCGCCGTCTGCGCCGCCTCTGGCATCGGCGGCATGGGCAGCCCCTCCGCCTCCGCCGCATCCGAGATCAGCACGCCCGCCCCGCCGGAGATCGTCACCACCCCCAGCGTGTTCCCCACCGGATAGATGCGCGGCGTCGCGGCGTGGCAGACGTCCAGCAGCTCCTCCGTCGTGCGCGCGCGATGCACGCCGAACTCGGCCAGCACGGCCGCCGTCACCGCGTCATCCCCCGCGATGCTGGCGGTGTGCGACCGCGCGGAGGCCGCGCCGAGCGCGGACCGCCCCACCTTCATCATCACGACCGGCTTCTTCGCGCGCCGCGCCAGTTCCAGCGCCGCCAGGAAGGTCGGACCCTCCCGCACGCCCTCGGCATAGGCGGCGATCACCTCGACGTCCGGGCTCTCCGCCATCCAGCCGATCACGTCGCCGAGCGTCACCTCCGCCTCGTTTCCCGTGGTCAGCAGCACCGGCGTCGCGATGCCCCGGTCCCGCGCCGCGGAGAAGAGATGCGTCCCATAGGCCCCCGATTGGCTGGCGATCCCGACGCGGCCGCGCCCCGCCAACGCCTCCCGCGGCCACCCGTTCTCGAAGGAGGAGGAGAAGATCGGGTAGAAGGCCCGCCGCGCGTTGAAGGCGCCGAGGCAGTTCGGCCCCAGCAGCCGCATTCCCCGCGCCCGCGCGATCGCCACCAGCCGGTCCTGCGCCACCCGCCCGGCCTCGTTCACCTCCGCATAGCCGGAGGTGAAGACGATCGCCGCCCGGCAGCCGCGGGCGCCGAGCGCCGTCAGCGCCTCCTCCGCCCCCGCGCCGGGCACGGCCACGATCGCGACGTCCGGCACGCCGGGCAGCGCGGCGACATCAGGGAAGGCCGGCAGGTTCTGCACCCGGTCCCGTCGCGGGTTCACCGGCCAGATCGGCCCGTCAAACCCCATCTCCTTCATGTAGGCGATGGGCCGCCCGCCGATCCGCGTCGGCTCGTCGGACGCGCCGATCACGGCGACCGACCCCGGCGCGATCATCGGATCCAGCGAAGAAAACCCCGACCCGACCGCCACCATCCGCCGCCCCGCCCACGTTGCTTGCCGGCAACCTGCGCGCGGGCAGGGCGGGGGACAAGACCCGGGGTGTGGGGCCGGCGGTCCCGGGGAAGGCCCTGCCTTCCTCAGGCCCCATCCGCCAGGAACCATGGGGTTCCTGGACCTCCACTTTTTTAGCCCCGCCGCGGGCGGGTGGGGCTCGGCAAGGTTCGCATGAGCCGGGAACCACCAGACCCTGAGCGGCAGAGCCCGTTCCAGCGCATGGCGCCCTGGCTGCGGTCGGCGTCGCGCGACGAGCCCGCATCCGCATGGGTTCAAGGCTCGGCCCTGGGGTTCCCGGCGGAGGAGGCCCGGATGGAAACCGGAGCCTCCCCGGAGCCGTCCGTGCCGCCCTCAGTCCAGCGTCGCGCCGGACAGGCGGATGACCTCACCCCACTTCTCGCCCTCGGAGCGGATATAGGCGGCGAACTCCGCCGGGGTGTTGCCGATCAGGCGGCCACCCTGGGCGAGCAGCGGATCGCGCGTCGCGGGATTGCGGAGCGCGGCGACGACCGCGGCGTGCAGGGCGGCGAGGCGGTCGGCCGGGATGCCCGTGGGGGCGATCAGGCCGTAGTAGCTCTCGGACTCCACGCCGGGGACGCCGGCCTCGGTCATGGTGGGCACGTCGGGCAGGGCGGGGGAGCGCTCGGCGGCGGTGACGGCCAGGGCGCGGATGGCGCCGGACTGGATCTGGGGCAGCATGACCGGCACGTCGCCGAACATCATCTGCACCTGGCCGGAGACGAGGTCCGTCAGCGCCGGCGCAGCGCCGCGATAGGGGACATGGACGATGTCCAGCCCGCCCGCGCGGTGGCGGAACAGCTCCGCCGCCAGGTGCAGGGAGTTGCCGTTGCCGGAGGAGCTGAAGGAGAGCCGCCCGGGCTGCGCGCGGATGCGGGCGATCAGCTCCGCCACCGTGCGGACGGGCAGGTCCTTGTTCACGCAGAGCGCCTGTGGGACCGCGATCGCGATGGAGATCGGCTGGATGTCCCGCGCCACGTCATAGGGCATGCGCGGCATGAGGTTCGGCAGGACCGAGAGCGCGCCGCTGCTGCCGATGCCCAGCGTGTGGCCGTCCGGCCGGGCTTTGGCCACCGCCTCCACCCCGATCACGCCGCCGGCGCCGGCCCGGTTCTCCACAACGAAGGAGGCGTTGAACTGTTCCCCGAGGGCACGGGCGAGGAGGCGGCCGACGATGTCGGCGGGCCCGCCGGGCGGGAAGGGCACGATCACGCGCACGGGCTGGTCGGGGTAGCGGCCCCCTTCACGACCCTGGGCCTGGGCTGCGAATGGCACGAGCCCCGCGGCGAGGGCCGCGAGGTGGCGTCGGGTGATCATGGTTCTTGTCTCCTCCCGTTGTTTGGTTCGCGCGGCTATCCCGCGGGCAGGCTGTCCAGGAAGCGGTGGATCTCGGCGGCGATGAGCTCGGGCGTCTGGATGGCCATGAAGTGGCCGCTCTCGACCACGCGGTACTCCGCGCCCGCGATGGCGTCGGCGACCGGCCGCACGCGCGCAGGCGGGCGTCCCAGGTCGTGCGTGCCGGCGAGGATCAGCGCGGGGCAGGAGATGCTCGCGAGGTCCGCCGTCATGTCGAGATGCGCGAGCATCCGCGACGTCGCGGCCTGGCCGTAGGGATCGGCGGCCAGGCGCTGCGCGCGGGTGTGGGCGAAGCGCGCCGCATCCCCGCGCAGCGGCGGCGGGTAGCCGAGGTCGAGGCCAGCATCCACGGCGACGCGCATGCCCTCCCGCTCCATCAGGTCCGCCTTCTCCAGCAGCGGGCCGCGCGCGGCCTCCGGCACGCCGGTGGCGGGGGAGGTGGCGATCACGCCGCGCACGCGTCCCGGGTGCGCGGCGGCCAGGTGCAGCGCGACGGCGCCGCCCACGGCGGTGCCGATCGCAACGACGGGCACGCGGACATCCAGCGCGTCCAGCAGGGCGATGGCGTCATTCCCGGCCTCGGCCATGGTCATCGGCCCGCGCGGCTTCTCGGACAGGCCGGCGCCGCGCTGATCGTAACGGATGATGCGGCAGCGGGGCCGCAGCAGGGGCAGGAGGCCGTCCCAGCTCTCCAGGCAGCCGCCCATCTCGTGCAGCAGCAGGAGGGTGTCGGGGCCCTCGCCCTCCACGACATAGCGGAGGGAGACCTCGGGCGTGCTCAGCCAGGGCATCGCGGGGTCCTCATGCCGGTGCGTCGCCGTCCAGGTCCATGGTCCAGGCATCCGGCAGCAGCCGGTATCCCGCGCCGTCCCGCGCCATGTGGGCGAAGGCGGGGAAGTGCAGGTGCATGCCCGCGATCGCCTGCCGGTCCGTCGCGACCTGATCGAAGATGCGGCGGCGCGTCTCGGCGGCCCCGGCCGGGTCCACGTCCACGGCCATCACCACCTCCGGCCGCGGCACCTGCAATTCCTGCACGTGGATGATGTCGCCCCAGATGAGCAGGGACTTGTTGCCGGAGGCCAGCATGAAGCCCGTATGCCCCGGCGTGTGGCCGGGTAGGGGCATGGCCGTGACGCCGGGGAAGACCTCTCCCGCCGTGAAGGTCCGCGTGCGCGCCGCATAGGGCGCGAGGGCGCGGCGCGCGCCGCCGAAGAAGAAGTCCTGCCGCGCGGGGTCGGTCCGCGCCATGGCCGCGTCGTCGTGCCAATAGGCGTGTTCGTCGGCGTGCAGCAGCAGCTCCGCCTTCGGGAAGAGCGCCCCGCCGTCCTTGCCCGTCAGCCCGCCCCAGTGATCGGGGTGCAGATGGGTCATCAGGATCGTGTCCACGCTCTCCGGCGACACACCCGCGGCGGCCAGGTTGGACGCGACGAAGCCGACCGTCGGCTTGGCGGGGCCGCAGCCCGCATCCACCAGCGCGGTGCGCCCGCCCCCGCGGATCAGAAAGGCGTTCACCGTCGTGCGCCGCGCCGGGCGGAAGGAATCCCGCAGCATCGCGGTGGATTCCGCCTGCGGCATGCCGAGCACCGTGGCCATGGCCACGTCCTGGAAGCCGTCATACAGCGCGGTGACGAGGAGATCCCCGACCCGGCGATGATAGACGCCGGGAACCTGCTGCACGCTCATTCCGCGGCGGCCGCGGCGCGGGTGGCGGGATCGGGCAGGCCCAGGCGCTGGCGCGCCTCGGCCGGGGTCGCGATGCCCAGGTCGAACTCCTCCAAGATGCGGCGGATCTTCAGGACCTGCTCCTCGTTGGACTTGAACAGGCGGCCGGGGCGCTCGGTCACGTTGTCTTCCTGGCCGATGCGGACGTTCGTGCCCATCAGCGCGCCCTGCGCCGCCGCCTTCATGTTGTCGGGGCCCGTGCCGTGGGTGAAGATCTCCGCGTCCATCCCGAACAGCCGCTCGCTCGTGCGCTTCATGTGCAGCAGGTGGTCGATGTCGGACGGGATGCCGCCGAGGATGCCGGTCAGGAACTGCACGATGATCGGGCGCTTGATGCGGCCCATCTTGTTCTTCAGATGCCACTCCAGGATGTAGAGATGGCCGACGTCGTAGCACTCGAACTCCATCAGCATGTCGTTCTCGATGAAGATGTCGATGAGACGATCGATCTTCTTGAAGGTGTTGTTCGTCACCCGCTCATAGGACGAAGGGCCGAACAGCTCCCGCTCCCACTCGTGCTGGAACTCGGTGATGCCCTGGGCCTGGGCCTTCTTGAACATGCCGTAGTTCATGGAGCCGACGATCACCGTCGCGATCTCCGGCCGCAGCACCATCGCCGCCGCCGCCCGGTCCTCCGCCGTGTTGCCGAGCGAGCAGGACATGTTGATCACGGCATCGCATTGCTCCCGGATCGCCGGGACGAAGCTCTTCCACACCTCCACATTGGCGGTGGGGCGGCCGTCCTTCGGGTCGCGGGCGTGAAAATGAAGGATGGCGGCGCCGGCCTTCGCGGCGTCCACGGACTGGGTGATCATCTGCTCCGCCGTGACGGGCAGGTAGGGCGACATGGAGGGCGTCATGCCCGATCCCGTCACCGCGCAGGTGATGATGACGTTCCTCTGCTGGGCCATGCTGCGTTCCTCCGCTGTGCGCCCATGGTCGGCCCGCCCCGCGCTTTAGGCAAGGGTCCTGGCCTTTGCATTGCGGCATGGTCAGCCAAACTGGGGGTCATCCACCGGATGGGACCCCTCCCTTGCCCGACCTTTTCGACCCCTTGACCCTGCGCGGCGTCACCCTGCCCAACCGCATCGGCCTCTCGCCGATGTGCCAGTATTCCTGCGCCCCGGACGGCAAGCCGACTGACTGGCACATGGCGCACCTCCTCCAGCGCGCGCTCGGCGGCGCCGGGCTGGTGCTGACGGAAGCCACGGCCGTGACCGCCGAGGGCCGCATCACCCCCGCCGACCTCGGCCTGTGGGAGGAGGCGCAGGTGCCCGGCCACACCCGCCTGGCCGCCGCCATCGCGGCCACCGGCGCCGTGCCCGGCATCCAGCTCGCCCATGCCGGCCGCAAGGGCAGCCGCAACCCGCCGTGGCGGGAGGGCGCGGCCGAGCCGGGCTGGGAGGTTCCCGCCCCCTCCGCCGTGCCGATGGACGGCATGGACACCCCCCGCATGATGACCGAGGCCGAGATCGCCTCCTCCATCGAGGCGATGGCCGCGGCCGCCGACCGCGCCATCCGCTGCGGCTACCGCGTGATCGAGCTGCACGCGGCGCACGGCTACCTCATGCACCAGTTCCTCTCGCCGCTGTCGAACACCCGCAACGACGCCTGGGGCGGCGACTTCGAGGGCCGCACCCGCATCGTCCGCGAGGCCGTCGTGGCCACCCGCAACGCGATCCCGGCGGAGATCCCCCTCCTCCTCCGCGTCTCCCACACCGACTGGATTGAGGGCGGCTGGACGACCGAAGAGACGGTGGAGCTCGCCCGCCGCGTGGCGACGCTCGGCGTGGACATGGTGGACGTCTCCTCCGGCGGCATTTCCGCCAAGGCGAAGATCCCCGTCGGCCCCGGCTACCAGCTTCCGGGCGCCGCCGCCGTGCGCGCGGCCGGCGTGCCCGTGGCCGCCGTCGGCATGATCACCGAGCCCACCCAGGCGCAGGACGCGGTGTCCAGCGGCCAGGTGGACATGGTCCTGCTCGGCCGCGCCATGCTGCGGGACCCCTATTGGCCCGTCCACGCCGCCCAGGCCCTGGGCGTGGCCGACCGCGTCGGCATCCCGCCCCAGTACGAGCGCGGCTGGGGCCGCCTGCCCATGCGCGACGCGACGGCCGAGCCCCTGCCGGCGATCTGATCGGGGCGTTGCGTCGGTGGCCCCTGGGGAAAGGCTCTGCCTTTCCCCAGACCCCTATCCGCCAGGAGGCTAGCCTCCTGGACCTCAGCTTAACGCCTTCGGCGTGGAGGGGCCCTGAAGGCCCCTCCACGCCGAAGGCATGAAATGGGTTCCAAGGGGCTAGCCCCTTGGCGGATGGGGTCCGGGGAAGGCGGCGCCTTCCCCGGAGTCATCAGCGCAACCCCCCGATCCCATGGCGGCCGGGGATCGGCTATGGTGCCGGCATGACACGCGCGCTGATCCTCGACACCGAGACCACCGGTCTGGACCCCACCACCGGCGACCGCGTGCTGGAGGTGGCGGCGATCGAGGTCGTCAATCTCCTGCCCACGGGGCGCGCCTTTCACCGCCTGATCAACCCGGAGCGCGACGTGCCGCCGGAGGCGTCGCGCGTGCACGGCTTCACGGCGTCCATGCTGGCGGACAAGCCGCTGTTTGCGGCGATCCTGCCGGAGCTGCTGGAGTTCCTGGGGGACGACCCGATCGTCGCGCACAACGCGCCCTTCGACTTCGGCTTTCTGGACGCGGAGTTCGTGCGGGCCGGCGTGCCGAAGCTCAGCCGGTCGCGGATGGTCGACACGCTGGAGATGGCGAAGAAGCGCTTTCCCGGCCTGCCGAACTCGCTGGACGCGCTGTGCCGCCGCTTCGGCATCGACCTGTCCCAGCGCACCACGCACAACGCGCTGCTGGACGTGCAGCTGCTCGGGCAGGTCTATCTGGAGTTGATGGGCGGCAAGCAGCCCGGCCTGGCGCTGGCGACGGCCGGCGGCGGCTCGTTGCGCGTCGCGCCCGCGGCGGCGGACGCGGCGCCCGTCTCGCGCACCCCGCGCCCGATCGTGCCGACCCCGGAGGAGCTGGAGCGCCACGCCGCCTTCATCGCGAAGCTGAAGGACCCGGTCTGGGCGACGCTGGAGGGCTGAGCCTTCACATCACCGTCGCGCCCACGGCGAAGAGCACGAAGCTGATCGCGGCCACGCCGGCCCAGTGCCAGGTGGCGCTGACATGGGGCTGCACCGCCGGCGGGTGGCGCTTGCGGTCGAAGAAGCGGAAATCGTTCACCAGCAACCCGCCCCCGCCATGACGCGCGATGCGCCAGGCGTGCCACAGGATCATCAGCCCCGAGACGAGGAAGCCGATCAGTCCGGCGTAGCCCAGCGTCGCGCGCAGGGCGGTCACGGCGCGTCGTCCGGGATCTCCAGATCCAGGACCGCGGACCCCAGGCATTTCCCGTGCGCGTCCAGCGCGAGCGACCGCGTGACGCCCCCGCCCAGCGCGCCGTGCATCACGAAGTTCAGCGCGCCGATCCCGGGCAGGGCGTAGCGCACCACCTCCCCGCGCACGATGCCGGAGAAGTGGTCCCGCACCCGCTCGGCCGTCACGTGCCGCTCGATCCGCGGGTAGTCCTCCGCGCAATAGGCAATGACCGAGATGTTGGAGGTGTCGCCCTTGTCCCCCGTGCGGGAATGGGCGATGGCGCGCAGGCGCATCGTCAGCTCTCCAGCATCTGCACGGCGGGGCGGGCTAGCGCCTCCGGCACCAGGGCGGAGCGGATGGCGATCACCTCCCGCACCGATTTTGTCGCGCCCCCGCCCCCGGCCGGGCCGTTGAGGTAGAGAGATTCCACCTCGTTCGCGACGCGCGTCGCCTCCGCGGCGCTGTCCGTGCGGCCGGCGACGCGCAGGCGCACCTCGCGGGGCTCGTGTTCCGTCTGAGAGAGCTTCGGGCCAAGGATGGAATCCACCCCGATCAGTTCGGCGCGGAGTTCCGTGCACTGCACGCCGGTGAGGCGCAGCCGCTCCTCGACGATCGCCAGGGCCAGCCGCCCGCGCGCCAGCGCGCCGGGGCCGGCATAGGAGATCTGGCCTTCCCCGACATAGCTGTCCACCAGCCCCACCGAAACCTTCAGCGTGCCGGTCCGCGGATGCCCGTCCCCACCGGTAATCGCCACCCGGTCCGGCCCGGCCCCCGTCACCCGCACGCCGGAAAAGTCGGCCACCACGTCGGGCTGAAAATACCGCGCGGGGTCATGCACCTCGTAGAGCATCTGCTCCTTGCAGGTCGCCGCCGTCACCTGCCCGCCGGAGCCCGGCACCTTCGTGATGACCGCGTCCCCGTCCTCCGTCACCTCGGCGATGGGGAAGCCGAGCCGCGCGAGGTCGGGGACGTCCTTGAAGCCGGGATCGGCGAAGTAGCCGCCGGTGATCTGGCCCGCGCACTCCATCAGGTGCCCGACCAACGTGCCGCGCCCCAGCCGCGTCCAGTCCTCCATGGACCAGCCGAATTCATGCACCAGCGGCGCCAGGAACATCGCAGGGTCGGCGGCGCGCCCCGTGATCACCACATCGGCGCCGCCCGCCAGCGCCTCCACGATCCCCTCGGCGCCGGTATAGGCATTGGCGGAGACGAGGCGGTTGCCCAGTGCGCCGATGGTCTCCCCGTTGCCGTCCAGCGGCGTGTCGCCCCCGCGCACGGCGTCCAGCACGTCGTCACCGGTCACGGCCGCGACCTTCAGGCCGCGCAGCCCCAGCGCCCGCGCCACCTCCACCGTCTTTCGCGCCGCCGAAACGGGATTGGCGGCGCCCATGTTGGTGATCACGCGGATGCCCCGCGCACGGCAGGCCGGCAGCACGGCGCGGAAACGCGCCTCCAGCAGCGGGTCGTAGCCCGCATTCGGATCCCGCATCCGCGCCTGCTGGGCGAGCGCGATGGTGCGCTCGGCCAGACACTCGAAGACGAGGTACTGGATCTCCCCATGCTCGGCGAGTTCCACCGCCGGCTCGATCCGGTCCCCCGCGAAGCCGGCGCCGGTCCCGATGCGGATCCTGCGCACCGGATCAGTCCGGCTTGATGTCGGCGGCGCGCACCACCTCGCGCCACTTCTCGATATCGGCGATCAGGAAGCGGCGGAACTCCGCGGGCGGCAGGCCCACCGGCTCCAGCCCCTGCTCGATCAGCCGCGGCCGCAGGTCCGGCGCGGTCAGCGCCTTGTTCAGCGCGCCGTAGATGCGGTCCAGGACCGGCTCCGGCAGCTTCGCCGGCGCGAAGAGCCCGTGCCAGGCGGAGACGTCGAAATCCGCGATCCCCTGCTCGATCGCCGTCGGCACGTCCGGCGTCCATTCCAGCCGCCGGGCGGAGGTGGCGGCCAGCGCCCGCAGCTTGCCATCCCGCACGAAGGGCAGCACGGCCGTGACCTGATAGATCGTCATCGGCACCTGGCCGGAGATCACGTCCGTCAGCGCCTGCGGCGCGGAGCGGTAGGGCACGTGCTCCAGCGGCGCGCCGGTTTTCAGCCGCAGCAGCTCCCCCGCCAGATGCGACGACGTCCCGTTCCCGGCCGAGGCATAGGCCACACTCCGCTGCGTCTTCGCCCAGGCGATGAACTCCTGCAGGGTCCGCGCCGGCACGGACTGGCCGACGACGAGCAGGTTCGGCGCATTCGTCGTCAGCGACACCGGCGTGAAGTCCCGCAGCACGTCATAGGGCAGGCGCGGCATCAGCGACTGGTTCACGGAATGGGACGCGATGGACCCCATGCAGAGGTTGTAGCCGTCCGGCGGTGACTTCGCGACCGCGTCCGATCCCACCACGCCACCCGCGCCCGGGCGGTTCTCCACCACCACCGGCTGGCCCACCTCCTCGGACATCTTCGGCGTCACCAGCCGCGTCATGATGTCGGTGCTCGTGCCGGCGGCGAAGGGCACGATCACGCGGATCGGGCGGCTGGGGTAGCGGTCCTGCGCGGCGGCGCGATGCACGAGGGCGGGGGCGGACAGGGTCGCCAGCAACAGGGCGCGGCGGGTGTTCGGCACGGTGTTCGTCCTCCCGGCTGTTGCGCGGGCGGTTCCGGGAGGCTCCGCCTCCCCGACCCTCCGCCGGGGGGTGAACGCACCCCCGGACCCCGCGATCTGTGGGGACGGGCCTACAACCGGTCCCCGTGGCACGCAATCAAGCGGGCTACGCGACGGCCGGCCGCGCCCCGGCTTCCGCCACCGCCACCGGCCCGCCGACCGGGGTCCCGGCATCCAGGAAATCCCCCGTCTCCTCCGCCGGCGGGGCGATCCCGGCTTCCTCCTGCGCCCGCGTCAGGCAGAGCTGGAGCGCCTCCCGCAGCGACTTCGCCTCCACCACGCCGGAATCCGCGCCGCCCGCTTCCTCCCGCAGCGCCGCCAGCACGCGGCTGTCCCGCTCCGCCCCCCAGACCCCGGCGACGAGCGTGGCATCGGGGAAGCGGCGGCGCAGGCGCCGGAGCGCGTAGCGGGCACTGGCCGCGCCGCTCCCGCCCTCCAGCGCGGAGATGACGACCACCCGCGCGCCGGGATGCCTTGCCGCCAGCTCCGGGTCGCGCAGCGCGTCGTTGTGCAGCACCGTCGTGCCGATGCCCTTCAGCGACAGCACCTGCGCCAGCATGGCCGTCGCCTGGTCGTCCAGCCGCCCGCGGCCGGCGACGCAGAGCACCGCCTCCCGCGCGCGCCAGGCCGGGGGCAGCGAGACCTCCTCGGCCACGACCTCCTCGGCCGCCTTCGCCTCGCCCTCGTCCGGGCGCGTCACGGGCCCGTTCTCCAGCACCACGGATTGCGGTGCGTCCTCGTGGTCCGACAGCTCGTCCAGGAGCACCGCCACGCGGTCGCGCACGGCGCCCAGACGGTCCCGGTCCAGGGCGCCGCGCGTGGCATCCTCCTGCGCCAGGGACAGGCCGGGCAGCGCGACGGTGTCGTAATAGGCGGCCAGCGGCGCGGTGCGGAGCTGCAGCTCCGCCTGCTCCGCCAGCCCGTCGCCGTCTCCGGCCAGCGCCCGCTGATAGAAGGCCTCGGCCGGTTCCAGCGCCGCTCGGTCGCCCAGCAGCACGTCGAGGAACTCCAGTTGATCGATGTGGCGCCCCAGCACCACCAGCCCGACCGTCAGGGGCGTGGCGACCAGCAGGCCGATGGGCCCCCAGAGCCAGGCCCAGAAGGCGGTCGCCAGCAGCACGGCCACCGGGGACAGGCCGGTGGAGTGCCCGTAGACGAGTGGCTCGAACACCTGGCCCATCAGGGGCTCGGTGATCAGGAACAGGGCCAGTACCCAGGGCAGCATCGTCCAGCCCGGGTCCACCGCCACCGCCAGCAGCAGCGGGAAGGCGGCCGCGATGAAGCCGCCGATGAAAGGGACGAAGCGCATCAGCCCGGCGATGACGCCCCACAGGATCGGGTTGGGGATGCCGATGGCCCAGAGCCCGATCGTGATGACCACGCCGAAGCCGGCATTCAGCGCCGTCTGCGCCAGGAAGTAGCGGGACAGGCGGGTGGCGGCGTCGTTCAGGGCGGCCGTGGTCCGCTGCAGGTCGCGGGAGCCCATGAGCTTGATCAGGCGATCCCGCAGGTCCTCCCTGTACAGCAGCAGGAAGATGACGAAGACGATGACGATGCCGGTATGCGCCACCGGCCCCAGCAGCGGCCCCACCACGCGCTGGAGCACGGTCATCAGCCCCGGCGTCGGCTCCCGCACCTCCACCGGCAGGGGCGGCAGCCCGGCCTGGGGCGTGAGCTGCGCGTTCGGCCGGTTGGGGGCGAGGCTCTCGCCCAGGTCGTGCAGGATCTCGGAGGCGCGGCCGATCAGCCCGCCGCCGCCGCCGAACATCCCGTTGAACTTGCGCGTGATGGTCGCCTGGTAGACCGGGAGCTCGTTCGCGAGATCGCCGAGCTGCCGCCCCATGATGACGCCGAGCGCCGAGAGGAAGCCCACCGCCAGCAGCACCGCGATGATCGAGGAGGCCACGCGCGGCAAGCCGAGGCGCCGGATCGCGCGCGCCACGGGCGCCAGCACGAAGGCCAGCAGGACGGCGAGCGCCAGCGGCACCAGCAGTTCCCGCGTGAAGTAGAGGACGGCGACGAGGGCGATGGCGCCGTAGAACAGCGCCGGCCCGCCGCCCATGGCCGGGGCGACGGTGTCCGGCAGGCTGGGGCCTGTGGCGGTGGTGGGGCGGCGCGGGCCGATGGGGTCTGACATGGGTCCGCCTGGGGGTTGGGACCCCGAGGGAACGCCGACCCGCCGGTTTCGTTGTGCGCCGTCCAGGCCCGTGCTGCGCGCCTCGCTCAACCCGCCCGCACCCGTTGTGCGAGGAACGCGACGTGGTCGGGCGGCGTGTCCGGCGTGATGCCGTGGCCGAGGTTGAAGACGAAGGGCCGGCCCCGCATGGCGGTCAGGATGCGGTCCGCGCCGCGTTCCAGGGCCTCGCCGCCCTCAACCAGGGCGCGGGAGTCGAGATTGCCTTGGAGCGCGACGGAGCGCGGCAGGGCCGACGCCGCCCACGCGGGGTCCACCGTCTCGTCCAGGCCGAGCCCGTTCACCCCGGCCCCGGCCGCATAGGCGAGGAGGTTGTCGGGCCCCGCCAGCCGCGGGAAGCCGATCAGGGGGAAGTCCGGTCCCAGCCGCGCCCGCAGCCGGGCCGTGAGCGCGACCGTGGGGGCCAGCACCCAGCGGGCGAAGCCCTCCGGCGGCAGCAGCCCGGCCCAGGAGTCGAAGAGCATCAGCGCCTCCGCCCCGGCCTCCGCCTGCGCGACGAGATAGGACTCCGAGGCTTCCAGCAGGGCGGCGAAGAGGGCGTCCAGGAGCGCCGGGTTCTCGGCGGCCATGCGGCGCGTCTCGGGGAAGCCGTGCCCGCCGCGCCCGTCCACCATGTAGCAGGCGACCGTCCAGGGAGCGCCGGCGAAGCCGATCAGGGCCACGCCCGGATGGTCGCGCTCCAGCCCCGCCCGAATGCGGGCGACGGTCTCCATGATCGGCGCGGCGCGGGCGGCGGCCCCGGCCGGGCGCAGGCCGGCGATGGCCGCTGCGTCGCGCACCGGGTCGAGGATCGGTCCGACCCCCTCCGGTCCGCCGGTCCCGTAGCGCAGGGGCTGGCCCATGGCCCAGGGCAGCATCGGCAAGTCGGTGAAGAGGATCGCGGCGTCCAGCGGAAAGCGGCGCAGCGGCTGGAAGGTCACCTCGGCCGAGAGCTCCGGATTCAGGCAGAGCTCGAGGAAGCCGCCCGCCCGCTCCTTCGTCGCGCGGTACTCGGGCAGGTAGCGGCCGGCCTGGCGCATGAGCCAGAGGGGCGGGGGCCAGACGGCTTCTCCGCCGAGGGCCCTGAGGAACGACTTGTCCGGATTCATGGCCGCCCTTCTCTCTTAGAATAGGATTCTTAAGAAGAGAGGGGTGGTCAGTGGATGCCTGTGGACTCTGTGGACACAGCCCTGTCCTCCCGCTGTCCCCAGCTTTTTCCACAGCCTCGATCCACGGCGACTCGGCGTGGAATCGGTGGGTCGTGACTCCGCTCTCCTGAATCCCTGTTGAGGTTTGAGTCCTGTCCCGGGGTGGACGGGACGTGAGTCACGGTCCCCGTGACTCATGGCGAGTCCTCCGCTCCGTGATTCATCCACAGGATTCACCGCTTCCCCCGCAGTATCCCCAGGCGATCGCGGGGTCCGGGGGGCCCGCCGGCCCCCCGGTGGAGATCCAGGAGGCAAAGCCTCCTGGCCAAGACTTCCCGTTGGGCGTATCCGCCCGCCGCATGGACACCCCGCTTCCGATCCGCCGCGCGCTCCTCTCCGTCTCCGACAAGACAGGCCTCGTGGAGTTCGCCCGTGCCCTGGCCGCGCACGGGGCGGAGCTCCTGTCCACAGGCGGCACCGCGAAGGCGCTCCGGGAGGCCGGGCTACCGGTGACGGAACTGTCCGACCACACTGGCTTTCCGGAGATCCTGGATGGCCGGGTGAAGACGCTTCTGCCCGGCGTGCATGGCGGCCTGCTGTTCCGCCGGGACGTGCCGGAGCACGTGGCCCAGGTGCAGGCGCAGGGGATCGCGCCGATCGACCTCGTCTGCGTGAACCTCTACCCCTTCGAGGCCACGGTGGCGCGCGGTGCCTCCTACGATGACTGCGTCGAGAATATCGATATCGGCGGCCCGGCGATGATCCGCTCCGCCGCCAAGAACCACGCCCATGTCTGTGTCCTGACCGAGCCGGAGCAGCTGCTGGAGGTGGCGCGGGAGGTGACGGAGAGCGGGGGTACGAAGCTTGACACGCGCAAGCGTCTCGCCGCCGCCGCCTATGCCCGTACCGCGGCCTATGACGCGGCGATCTCCCGCTGGTTCGCCGGACAGCTCGGCCAGGAGTTCCCGGAGCGGCTCTCCGTCCCGGGCCTGCTGCGCCAGACGCTCCGCTACGGGGAGAACCCGCACCAGCGCGCCGCCTTCTACGTGGACGGTACGCAGCGCCCGGGCATCGCCACCGCCGAGCAGGTCCAGGGCAAGGAGCTGTCCTACAACAACCTGAACGACACCGACGCCGCCTATGAATGCGTCGCGGAGTTCGAGGATCCGGCGATCGTCATCGTCAAGCACGCCAATCCCTGCGGCGTGGCGGTGGCGGCCGACCTGAACGCGGCCTGGGACGCGGCACTTCGTTGCGATCCCGTCTCGGCCTTCGGCGGCATCATCGCGGCCAACCGCCCGCTGGACGAGGCGGCGGCGCGCCGCATCACCGCGATCTTCACGGAGGTGGTGATCGCCCCCGACGCGGACGAGGCCGCGCGCGCCGTCTTCGCGACGAAGAAGAACCTGCGCCTGCTGCTGACCGGCGGCCTGCCCGACCCGGCCGCTCCGGGCACCGTCTTCCGCAGCGTGGGCGGCGGCTTCCTCGCCCAGTCACGGGACGCCGGGCGCGTCGGGGCCGCGGATCTGCGCGTGGTCACGCAGCGCGCGCCCACGGATCAGGAGATGCGCGACCTCCTCTTCGCCTTCCGCGTCTGCAAGCACGTGAAGTCGAACGCCATCGTCTATGCCAAGGGCGGGGCCACCGTCGGCATCGGCGCGGGGCAGATGAGCCGCGTGGACTCCGCCCGCATCGCCGCCTGGAAGAGCGAGGAGGCCGCGAAGGCCGCCGGCGAGGCCCAGCCCCTCGCGAAGGGCTCGGTCGTCGCCTCGGACGCCTTCTTCCCCTTCGCGGACGGGCTTCAGGCCGCCGCGGCGGCGGGCGCCACGGCGGTGATCCAGCCCGGCGGGTCCATGCGCGACAACGAGGTGATCGCGGCCGCCGATGCGGCGGGGCTGGCCATGGTGCTCACGGGGATGCGGCACTTCCGGCACTGAGCACGGCAAGGCCGGGGGAAGGTATTCCCCCGGACCCCCATCTATTTTTTCGAGGCTGCCGCGGAACGGACGACCGGCCGTCCCGCGGCGGACTCAAGCGTCGCCGACCGTCACCGTCACGAGGCCGCTACCGGCGCAGTCGGGACAGGGCTTTCCCTGCAACGTCCCGGACCCGCCGCAGTGCGGACAGGTGGTCTCGGCGGTCTGCGGCGCGCCGGGAGACACCTCGTCGCCCGGGTTCGGCATCGGGCCGCCTGACGGCGTGCTGCCCTTCACGGCCTCCGGGTCGCCCGCCATCCGTCCCTCCCCGCGTCCGACGATGCCGCCAGGAACGCCGGGAGAGAGGATGCGTTGCGACGGGCTCAGCGCCCGCGGCGGCGGGTGGAGGAGCGCGTCGAGGAACGGGCCGGGGCGGGGGCCGCCTCCGGCTCGGCCGTCGAGGCCGGCTGCACGCCGCGGGAGCGGTCCAGCTCCTCGTACATGCAGCGGCTCACGCCGAAGGGCGCGGCATTCGGGAAGCGCTGCTCGCAGACGCCGCGGAAGGCCTCTTCCGGGCCGACCGCGCGGGGCGGCGGCGGCGGTTCGGAGGCGCAGGCGGAGAGCAGCGCCAGGGCCGGCAGCGCGGCGGTGAGGAACGTCTTGGTCACGTCGTCGTCCTTGTGGTCGTGGTCCGTTCGGCGGATCGGCATCGCGGCCCGCCGGGGTCACCCCCCGGGCGGGGCGGAGACTTCTAGGTCGTGACGCGCCCGCCGTCACCCTTCTATCCCAGGGCGTTACGAACCGGCCTTGCCATGGCCCCTCCGCCGCGTGGCTTGGTCCGGCGCCCCGCCCCTGGCACTCTCCGGCCAACGGAGGAACCGCATGCGTCACACCCGCCTCGCCGCCCTGCTGGGCGCGCTCCTGCTCGCCCCCATGCTGGCCTGGGCGCAGGCGGCGCCCGGCCCGACCCTCGCGGCGGTCCGGGCGAAGGGGGTGCTGGACTGCTCCACCAGCCTCGGCACGCCGGGCTTCTCGGCACCGGACAGCCAGGGGGTGTATCGCGGCCTGGACCCGGATTCCTGCCGCGCCGTCGCTGCCGCCATCTTCGGGGACGGATCGCGCGTCCGCTTCACGCCGCTGGCCGGGCCGCAGCGCCTGCCGGCCGTGCAGTCGGGGCAGGTGGATGTCGGCGCGCAGACCCTCACCTGGTCCCAGTCCCGGGACACGGCGAACGGGCTGAACTTCCCGGCGATCACCTTCTATGACGGGCAGAGCTTCCTCGTCCGCCGCAGCGCGGGCCTCCAGCGCGCCGCGGACCTCGCCGGGGCCACGATCTGCACGGTCTCCGGCACGACCTCGGAGCTGAACCTGGCGGACTGGGCGCGGACCAACAACCTGCAGTACCAGCACGTCGTCTTCGAGCGGAATGACGAGGCCCGCCGCGCCTATGAGAGCGGCCGCTGCGACAGCTACTCCACCGATGCCAGCGTGCTCGCCGCCGCCCGAAGCGGCTTCCCCACCCCCGGCGACCACGTGATCCTGCCCGACCGGATCTCGAAGGAACCCCTGGCGCTGGCCGTCCGCCACGGGGACGAGCAGTGGACGGACATCGTGCGCTGGACGATCTACGCCCTGATCGAGGCGGAGGAGCTCGGCGTCACCCAGGCGAATGCGGAGGCGATGCTCGCCAGCCCCAACCCCGCCATCCGCCGCCTGCTCGGCGTGTCCGGCGACCATGGGCCGAACATGGGGCTCGACCGGCGCTGGGCCTACAACGCCATCCGCGCCGTCGGGAACTACGGGGAGATGTACGACCGCAACATCGGCCCCGACACGCCGATCGGCCTGCCGCGCGGGATCAACGCGCTGTGGAACCGCGGCGGCCTCATGTACGCCCCGCCGATCCGTTAGCCTTCGACGACAAAGGAACGCCGATGACCGAATCCATCTCCTGGCTGCGGCTGGAAGAGCCCACCCCGACGCCCGAGGCCGCCGCGGTGCTCGACGCCACCCGCGCCCGCCTGGGCTACGTCCGCAACGGCCAGCGCGCCGTCGCCAGCAAGCCCCGCATCATGGTCGCGATGGAGGCCCTGTCCGAGGCCGTGAACCGCGACCCCGACGCGCGCCTCTCCCCGCGGGAGCGGGAGCTGATCGCCCTCGTCGTCTCGGTGCAGAACGGCTGCGAGGCCTGCGTCTTCTCCCACGCCGCCGCGCTGCGGAAGCACACGAACGATCCCATCCTGGTCGCGACGGTCGAGGTGTCCTGGCGCCGCGCCGCCCTCACCCCGCGGGAGAAGGCCCTGGCCCGCTACGCCGAGGCCCTGACCCGCGCCCCCCGCGACGTGGAGGAGACCGACCTCGACGCCCTCCGCGCCGCCGGCCTGGACGACACGGCCATCCTGGAGGCCGCGGCCATCACCGGCTACTTCAACATGACCAACCGCGTGAACAGCGGCCTCGGCGTCCACGCCAACGCGGAAGCCTACGCGGCGAACCGGTAGGGGTGGCGCTGGACGACTCCGGGAGGCTCTGCCTCCCGGACCCTCCGCCGGGGACCCTGAGGGCCCCCGGACCCCCGCATCCGCAGAACGTCGTTGGTGACGGGGTGGGTGGACGCAGGCAGCCGGGCGCCCCCGCGGCGGTGCGGCTCGGACGTCCGGCCCCGCCGTAAGCCCTGCCCGCCGGACCGCTGCGCACAGAGGCGCGGGAACGTCGTTCAGCGCATCATCCATCGCCTGAGAACCGGCACCACCTTGCCACCCGTGACGACCGTCTCGCCCCGGCCATCCCCTTCGTCGCCACCGTAACGGAATGGACCCGGTGGCGGTCCTTACCTAATCTGGCCGTCCACCGTGGAGTTTGGGAGGCAGAATTTGGCGACTTACGTATTCGGTGCCCCACTCGGCGAGAACGAAGTCGGCAGCTTCACCGCTATGTCGGCCCTGGAGAGGTCCTACCTGGGCAGTGGCAGCGGCACCGTCCGCAACAATCGGCCACCTCCGACCGATGCCGGTCCACTGTATGGGCTGGGAGACCTTCACAACGTGAACGTCTCGGCGAAGCGCGGCATCGCCATCATCGGCACGCGCGGCGACCTCGCGAACGACTTCACGCGCTGCGGTAAGGTCAATTTCATCACGAAGTCCCAGGGCTTCGCCGTGACCGCCGCCTATGCCGGGAACGCGGCGCAGTCTGCGGCCCGCTTTGCCGGCATCTCCATCGTGGGAACGGCAAATCTCATTCTGAAACGAAAGCCGAAACATCTGAGGGCGCTTTACGCCTACGCCGGCGATCGGGCCCGGACCCTGACGGTGATCCAGGTCTTCGGGATCCCGAACCCGTCGACCTTCTCGCGCGACGACCTTCTCGCCACCTTCACGGGGCATTTCCTTCCGCTCGACGACATCCTCGTCGATCTGCACAGGGCGGGCCTGCTGAACACGGACACCATCTTCTACAAGGTGAAGCGCTGGAGGGAGAGCCACTCGGGCGGCGAGCCCTGGACCGTCAACATGTGACGGGTGGATGTGTCGAGCCGGGCAGGGATCGCCGGCTTCGACGGCCTTGTCAGCCGATCTGATTCCGTTACCGAGCGCATCCCGCGACGGCGGACGTGCCCTTTGTCGGGGGCGGCCGAGCGGAGCGACGACGCGAATGCCTGCGTCGTCACCTCCCATCCAGGGGCACGACACCCGTCATCCCCGACCACCGGAACTGTCAGCGCCCGATCCGGTGCGATGGGCAGCGCTTCCCCCGGAGTCACATCGCTATCGCCACCCGGCGCCGGGCAGGGCATCCAGCGGCAGGCGCAGGTGGCGGCGGCCTTCGGCGTCCGGGGGCGGCAGGCGGCCGCCGGCGATGTTCACCTGCAGGGCGAGCAGCATCAGGCCGGGCATCGGAAGGGTCTGATCCCGCGCGGTGCGGAGGGCGACGAAGGCGGCCTCGTCCGTCGCGGCCTGAAGGTGCCGGTTGGTGGCGCGCTGCTCCGCCACCGTGCTCTCCCAGGCGGCGGAGCGGCCCTGCGGCCGGTAGTCGTGGCCGGTGAAGAGGCGCGTCGCGTCGGGCAGGGTCAGGATGCGCCCGATCGAGCGCCAGAGCGCGGCCGCGTCGCCGCCGGGGAAGTCGGCACGGGCGGTGCCGGAATCCGGCATGAAGAGCGTGTCGTGGATGAAAGCCGCATCGCCCGAAACGAGGGTGATGGAGGCGAGGGTGTGGCCGGGGCAGAGCATCGCCTCCACGCCCAGCTCGCCGACCGTGATGCGGTCGCCATCCGCCAGCAGCCGGTCCCATTGGGAGCCGTCGGCCGGGAAGGTCTCGTCCAGGCCGTAGATGCGCTTCCAGATCCGCTGCACCGCCACGACGCGGGCGCCGGTCACCGTCGGCGCGCCGGTCCGGTCCTTCAGGTAGCCGGCGGCGGAGAGGTGGTCGGCGTGGGGATGGGTATCGATGATCCAGTCCACGCGTAGGCCGCGCTCGCGGACATGGTCCAGGATCGCGTCGGCCGAGCGCGTGGCCGTCGCGCCGGAACAGGCGTCGAAGTCGAGGACGGGATCGATGATCGCGCAGCGGCGCGTGGCGGGATCGGCCAGCACGTACTGGATGCTGCCCGTGCGGGGCTCGTGGAACCCCGTGACCTCAGGCTTGTTGGCCATGGACCCTCCGCCTGGAGGATGATCTTCTCCAGATCGCGGGTCCAGGGGGTGCGTTCACCCCCTGGCGGGAGGGTCCGGGAGGGCAGGGCCCTCCCGAGAGCGGCTAGCGCCGCAGCCCCAGGCGCCCGATGAGGCTCTCGTAGCGCTGCTGGTTCTTCCGCTTCACGTAGTCCAGCAGCCCGCGCCGCTGACCCACGAGCACGAGCAGGCCGCGCCGGGAGTGGAAGTCCTTCGGGTGGGTCTTCATGTGCTCGGTGAGCGAGGAGATCCGCTCCGACAGCAGGGCCACCTGCACTTCCGGCGAGCCGGTGTCGCCCGGGGCGGTGGCGTATTCCTTGATGAGCGTGGCGCGGCGCTCGGCAGTGATCGTCGACATCGGGATGTCCTGTGCGTGTGGGGTGTCAGGCGCCGCGGGCGAGCCAGCGTTCGGGACGGAGCAGCCCGTCCCCCAGCCGGCACAAACCCATCAGCCGCTCCCCCGACAGCACACGGACCAGGCCCCCATCGGGATTGGCCGCCTGCGGAACCCGGCCCATGAAATCGACCAGGGACAATTCCTGGCCGAAGGAGAGCCGGGCGGCCTCGCTTTCGGTGATGGCCAGGGCCGGGATGTCGTCCAGCGCGGTCGTCACCGGCAGCAGAAGCGCCGGGGAAGGGGGCGGGGTATCCTCGCTTCCGACCAGCTTGTCCAGCGGAATCGCGTGCTCCTCGCGGAAGGGTCCCACGCGCAGGCGCCGCAGCACCGCGATGTGGCCCACCGTGCCGCAGGCCCGCGCCAGGTCGCGCGCGAGGGAGCGCATGTACACCCCCTTGCCGCTCTCCACGTGAAAGATCGCGGTGTCGGCGTCCACGCGCTCCACCAGCTCGAAGCGGTCCACGCGGGCGGGGCGGGGCTGCAGCTCCACGGCCTGCCCTTCGCGCGCGAGGTCATAGGCGCGCTCGCCGCCCACCTTGATCGCGGAATAGGCGGGCGGGATCTGCATGATGTCGCCGCGGAAGGCCGGCAGCGCCGCCTCGATGTCCTCGTTCGTCGGGCGGTGGTCGGAGGTCGCGACCGTCTTCCCGTCCGCGTCGTCCGTGTCCCGCGCGTCGCCCATCTTCAGGGTGAAGCGATAGATCTTCGTGCTGTCCATGACATAGGGCACGGCCTTCGTCGCGGCCCCGAAGGCGATCGGCAGCAGGCCGGTGGCCAGCGGGTCCAGCGTGCCCCCGTGGCCGACCTTCTGCGCGTCGAAGGCGCGCTTGAGCTTCGTGACGACGTCGGTGGAGCCCATGCCGGTGGGCTTGTCCACGATCAGCCACCCGTCCATCGGGCGGCCGCGCGGCTTGCGGTTCTGGCGCTTCTGCATGCGCGGGCGTCTAGAGCAGATCGGCGCGGGGCGCACGGGGTGGTGCCGGGGAGAAAAGGCCGGGGAAAGGTATTTCCCCGGACCCCAATCTATTTTTATCGGGCTGCCGCGGGCCGGTGGTCGATGGCCCGACCGGCCTGACGGGGACGGGCGACGTCCTAGCCGGTGGCACCCGGCCGCCGGGCCAGGGCGAGGCCGAGACCGAGCGCGATCATCGCGGCCCCGGATGCCTCGCGCAGGCGGCGGATCAGGCCGGGACGCGCCGCCGCTCCGGCGCGGACGCCCGCCGCCGCGAAGGCCACCCCCACATCCGCGAGCGTGTTGAGGGCGACCGACACGATCCCGAGCAGGATGAACTGCACGGCCACGGACCCTGCCGTGGGGTCCACGAACTGCGGCACGAAGGCGAGGAAGAAGGCCGCCGTCTTCGGGTTCAGCGCCTCGACCGCGATCCCCTCGCGGAAGGCCCGCCCTGTCCCGACCGGCGGGGCGGACGCCTCGCCCCTGAGGAACGCGCCGGCGTCCCGGCGCGCGGTCCACACCGCGCGGGCGCCGATCCAGACGAGGTAGGCGGCACCGACGAGCTTGAGCGCCGTGAACAGCTCCGCGCTCGCCAGCACGATCGCCGAGACGCCGAGCGCGCCCGCGAGGACGTGCACCATCCCGCCGATCCCCGTCCCCAGGCTGGAGGCGATCCCCTCGCCCCGGCCACCGGAGAGCGTCCGGGCCGCGACGTAGAAGATTCCCGGACCCGGCGTGACGGCGAGCAGCAGGGCGGCAGCGGAGAAGAGGGCCAGTTGGGTCGGGTCCAGCATGGCGGACAACCTACCGTCTCACGCGCCCCGTGTTACCCCTGAGCCGGGTTCGCCAGGCTGCGGCGTCGTCAGGACGATGGCGGCCGGCGGACACTCCCTCCGGCCTCCTATTCCTCCTCGTCATCCTCCCCGCCGCCCGGCCCCTGCTCCAGCCGGGACCGCACGGCGGTCAGCTCCTCCAGCCAGCGCTCCAGCATCGCGCGCAGCCCCTCGGGCGTGACGCCCTCCACGCTGTCGTGGCGGGTGACGACGACGCGGTTCTCCTCCGGCAGCTCCACCCGGGCCCAGCGGGTCAGACCGTGCAGCGCGAGGGCGAGGGCCAGCGCGTCCCCCTCCTCCACGTTGATCGCGAGGGAGAAGATCATCGTCCCGTAGTGCCAGGCGAGGCCGGGCGGGTCCTCGTCCTCCACCGGGTCTGTCAGCTCCACCTGGAAGGGCAGCGGGGCACCGTGCTGGACGAGGAAGGCCGGGCTCTCGCCCTCGTCGTCCTCGTCCATCTCGCCCTCGACGATCTCCAGGCCGGACTCGCGGAGCAGGCCCTCGATGTGGATGGGGCGCACGCCCTCAAGAAAGGCCTCCGCCTCGCCCAGCGCCGTCTCGTGCAGGATGGAGGCGGAGAGGGCGATCGAGGAATCCCAGCCCAGCCCCTCGCTCAGCGCCTCCAGCGCCGTGCGGGCGAGGGAGGCGCAGCCGGCCTCGTCCAGCGGCGGCAGGTCGCGGGACCAGTCCTGGCGTCCGGGCGGCAGGATCAGGCCGAGGCGCCGCATCACCTCCCCGCGGCGTCGGGCCGAGACGGGCAACTTCGCGAAGACCCCGCGCGGTGCCAGGCGGCCGGAGGACACCTCGATCGCGCTGCTGGCATAGGGGGCGGAGAAGACCTGGGCATAGGCGGCCTCCCCCACGCCCGGCAGCATCGCCGTGACGGTCAGGAACCGCATGTCGCCGAGCGACCAGGACGATCCCTCCTCCTGCGGGTCCCAGAGGCAGGTGGCCATGATCGCGCGCGTCAGGCGCCGGAGCACCTCGCCCTCCGAGGCCCGGGCGCCGGCGCGGTGGAGCGTCCAGTTCCGGGCCTTGCGTTCAAGGCTCATGGGGCAGGGGCCATGGGGGCGGGCGCGGTCGGGGTCACCCGGCCATATTTCGCCGGCGCGGCCGCATCGCCAAGGGGCGCGGATCAGCTCGCCGCGAAGGCGAGCAGGTCCGCTGTCAGCCGCACCTTCTCCGTGAAGAAGAGGCCATGCGGGGCGCCGGAATACTCCACCAGCCGCGCCCCGGGCACGAGCTTCGCCGCGGCCCGCGCCGTGACGTCGATCGGCACGGTCGCGTCCGAGGTGCCGTGGATGATCGTGGTCGGGAGGCGGAAGGCGCCCATGTCGCGGCGGAAGTCGGTCTCGGAGAAGGCGCGGACGCAATCGATCGTCGCCTTGGGCGAGGCCTGGAGGGCCAGGTTCTGCGACCAGTCCAGGACTTCGGACGTGACGGTGAAGTTCAGCATCCCCGCCCCGTAGAATTGCTTGCCGAAGGTCGCGAGGAAGTTCGGTCGGTCGTCCCGCAGCCCCTGGACCATCTTGTCGAAGGTGGAGCGGTCCACCCCGTCCGGATGGTCCGGCGTCTTCACCAGCATGGGCGTGACGGCGCTGACGAGCACCGCCTTGGCGATCCGGGTGGAGCCGTGGCGCGCGAGGTAGCGCGCGACCTCTCCCCCGCCCATGGAGAAGCCGACGAGCATTACGCCCATGAGGTCCAGCCGTTCCAGCACGGCCGCGAGGTCGTCGGCGAAGGTGTCGTAGTCGTAGCCCGAGAAGGGCTTGTCGCTCTCCCCGAAGCCCCGGCGGTCATAGGTGACGACGCGGCATCCGTTCTCCGCCAGCGTCAGCGCCTGGTATTCCCACATGGCGCCGGAGAGCGGCCAGCCGTGGATCAGCACCACGGGCTTCCCGGCCCCCCAGTCCGTGTAGTGCAGGGACGCGCCGTCGCGGGCCGGGAGAGTGGGCATCGGGTCGGTTCCGGTTCGGGGACCGCACCGGAACGACGCGGCCGGAGGCGGGTTGCCTGCCGCGCGGGTCCGGCTACCGCTTCGCCTCGATCGCGTCCCAGATGGCCTTTTCCAGGTGGATGCCGTCGAAGCGCGCCACCTCCTGCAGGCCGGTGGGGGAGGTGACGTTGATCTCGGTGAGGTAGCCGCCGATCACGTCGATGCCGACGAAGATCATGCCCTGCCGCCGCAGCTCCGGCCCGATGGCGGCGCAGATCTCCTTCTCCCGGTCGGTGAGCGTCGTCTGCACCGCCTTCCCGCCGACATGCATGTTGGACCGCGCCTCGCCCTCGGCCGGGACGCGGTTGATGGCGCCCATCGGCTCCCCGTCCACCAGGATGATGCGCTTGTCGCCCTGGCGCACGGCGGGGACGTATTTCTGGATGACCAGGGGTTCCCGCGACTTCTCGGTGAACATCTCGATCAGGGAGTTCATGTTCGGGTCGTCGGGGCGCAGGTGGAAGACGCCGGCGCCGCCATTGCCGAAGAGCGGCTTGATGATGATGTCGCCGTGCGTCTCCCGGAAGGCGGCGATGCGGCGGCGGTCCGCGGTGACCAGGGTCTCCGGCATCAGTTCGGGGAAGTGGGTGACGAAAAGCTTCTCCGGGGCGTTCCGCACGCTGGCCGGGTCGTTCACCACCAGGGTCTTCGGGTGGATGTGCTCCAGGATGTGGGTGGCCGTGATGTAGGCCATGTCGAAGGGCGGGTCCTGGCGCATGAGCACCACGTCCACCTGACCGAGGTCGAGCTCCTCCGCCGCGCCGAGGGTATAGTGGTTCCCCTTCTCCCGCCGGACCTGGACGGGCTGGGCCTGGGCGGTGACGCGGCCGCCCTGCAGAGCCAGGTCGCGCACGTGGTAGTGCCACATGGCATGGCCGCGGCTCTGGGCCTCCAGCATCAGGACGAAGGTGCTGTCGCCCTCGATGTTGATGCTCTCGATCGGGTCCATCTGGACCGCCACCCGCAGCGCCATGAGCGTGTTCCCTATGCTTCGCGCCTTGGTGGCATCCCGGCCGCCGTTTCGCCAGGGCCCCCATCTCCGCCCTCCGCGGCAGCCCGACCGCGGGGTCCGGGGGCCCCGCCGGGCCCCCGGCGGGGGTCAGGGGGCGGAGCCCCCCGCTACGGCACGAACACGATCAGCAGCCAGGCCAGGAACACCACCATCAGCACGCAACCCTGCAGGATGTTCGTCACGCTGCCGGACAGCGCCAGCATCCCCGCCAGGAAGGTCAGGGCGAGCAGCACCGTGTCGGCCGGGGAGATGCCCAGCTCCAGCGGCTGCCCCCGCCAGATCGCCAGCCCGACGAGGATGGGCACCGACAGCCCGATGGTCGCGATGGCCGAGCCGAGGGCGAGGTTGAGGCTCGTCTGCAGCCGGTCCGCCCCGGCGGCGCGGAGGGCCGTCGCGGCCTCCGGCATCAGGACGATGGCCGCGACCACCACGCCCGCGACGCTCGGGGGCAGGCCGGCCGCGGCGACGGCGGTGCCGATCGCGCCGGAGACGGTCTTCGCCAGCAGCACCACGGCCGAGAGCGCCAGCAGCAGGAGGAGCGCCGCGGTCCCGGCCTCCCGCGCCGTGGGGCGCAGCGGCGCGTCGCCCAGCGCGTCCTCCGGGATGAAGGGGACGAAATAGGCGCGGTGGCGCACCGTCTGCGCCCAGACGAAGACGCCCCAGAGCGCCAGGCAGAGGCCCGCGATCATGCCGAGCTGCGTGGAGGAGAATTCCGGCCCCGGCGCCGCCCGCGTGTGGTTCGGCAGGATCAGGACAAGGGTGGCCATGGCCGCCACGACGGAGAGCAGCGCCGCCGCCCCGCCGGCGTTGAAGCCCGGCTCCCGGTGGCGGAGCCCGGCGATGACGATGCACAGGCCGGTCAGCCCCGCCGCCACCAGCATGACCACCGCGTGGATCGTGTCCCGCAGCAGCGTCGTGTTCGGCGGGTCGGCCGTCAGCATGATGGAGGCGATCAGCGCCACCTCGATCACCGTGACGGCGATCGCGAGGATGAGGGTGCCGAAGGGCTCGCCGAGGCGCGCCGCCACCACCTCCGCGTGGTGCACCGCGGCCTGGACGGAGGTCAGGAGCAGCAGGAAGACCGGCAGGGCGAGCCAGCCCTCCGCCTTCAGCCCGACGGCGAAGGCGGCCCCCAGCCCGGCCAGGGGTGGGAGCCATCCGCTCCAGTGCAGGACGTGACGTGTGGCGGCCATGCCCGGGCCTATAGCGGCTCGCGCCCGGGCTGATCAGGTGCGCGGGGCCGGCGGGCGGTCCCGTTGTCGTCAGAAGGCGAAGTCGGAGGCGAGCAGCGGCCCCGCGACATCCACCGCCTGCAGGACGAGGCGCAGGTCCGCGACGCCGTCGCCCGTGTCCGCCTCCACCAGAAAGCGGCCGGGCGAGAGAGTCAGGGCGTGGATCTGCGGGCCCGTCCCGGTGAAGGCGGCCTCGCCCAGGAAGGCGTAGCCGAGGCCACCGGTCAGCACGGTGAGGTCCACCACGTCCCCCTCTGCACGGGAGAAGTCGGCGATCAGGTCCACCCCGGGCCCGGGCGTGCTGTTCCCGAAGGTCGCGAAGACGAAGCGGTCCGTCCCGGCACCGCCCACCAGCACATCCGCCCCGCCGCGGCCGAGCACGTAGTCGTTGCCTGCCCCGCCGATGAGGACGTTGCTGCCGGCATCGCCCACCAGCACGTCGTCGAAGGCGGAGC
Organism: Muricoccus radiodurans; assembly: GCF_050154705.1. Classification (GTDB taxonomy): domain Bacteria; phylum Pseudomonadota; class Alphaproteobacteria; order Acetobacterales; family Acetobacteraceae; genus Roseomonas; species Roseomonas radiodurans. Next base: position 3,961,747 of record NZ_CP189561.1, read on the forward strand.
CGGTCAGGCCCTCCACCTCCAGCAGCACGTCGCCCGCGGCATCGCCGCCCGCGCCCGCGGCGGCCCCGCCGAGGAAGGCGGTCACGCCGGCGTCGGAGGTGAGGTAGTCCACCGTGTCGAAGCCCGCGCCGCCGACCAGCAGGTCCGCGCCGCCGCCCCCGCGCAGCAGGTCCGCGCCATCCCCGCCCAGCAGCAGGTTGTCGGCCCCGTCCCCCAGCAGCGTGTCGTTGAGGGCGCTGCCCACCACCCGCTCGATGTTGGCCAGCACGTCCCCGGCAGCGTCGCCGGCGTAGCCGACGCCGAAGCGCAGGTCGACGAAGACGCCCGAGACGGAGGTGGAGTAGTCCACCGTGTCGGGCCCCGCCCCGCCGTCCAGCGTGTCCACCCCGGCGCCACCGCGCAGGAAGTCGTCTCCGGCCCCGGCGTTCAGGATGTTCCCGCCGGCATCCCCCAGCAGCACGTCGTCGAAGGCGCTGCCCACCAGGTGCTCGATCCCGACGAGGGTGTCCCCCGTCGCCTCCCCGCCCGCGCCCAGGCCGTCCACGAGCGACACCCGGACGGCGGCCGAGGAGAAGTAGTAGGACGCGGCGTCCCGATCGCTGCCGCCGATAAGGCTGTCCGCGCCCGCGCCGCCCATGAGCGTGTCGTTGCCGGCGCCGCCGTCCAGCGTGTCGCTGCCCTCCAGGCCGCGCAGCGTGTCGCTGCCCGTCCCCCCGAGAAGGATGTTGGCGACACCGCTGCCGGTGATGTCGTCGTCGAGCTGGGAGCCGATGACATCCTCGAAGTTCGAGAGGACGTCGCTCTCCGAGTAGATGGCGTTCGTCCCGCCGCCGATCAGCCCGGTGCCCGCCGTCAGGTTCACGACGAGGCGCGGGATCTGAACCCGCCCGGGCAAGCCGAGGTCGGTGTAGTAGCTGTAGTCCACGGCGTCGCGCGCGCCCGCTCCGCCGTCGAGGGTGTCGTTGCCCCCGCCGCCCATCATCGTGTTGTTCGCGGCATCACCGTTCAGAAGATCGCTGTAACCTGTTCCTTCGACCCGCTCGATCCCGCTGTAGGTGTCGCCGGCCGCCGCCCCGCCGCCCAGGCCCGTGGCGAGGTTCACTTGCACGCCAGATCCCACCGTGAGGACAAAAACGAGCGTGTCGGTTCCGGCGCCGCCGACGAGGCTGTCCGCACCATCGGAGGCGACCAGCAGGTCATCGCCGCCGCCGCCGAAGAGCTGGTCGTCCGCGAGCCCACCGGACAGGGTGTCGGCTCCTCCTGCACCCTCCAGGATCAGCCGGCTCGCGGGGTTCAGGTTGATGCCGCCCAGGCTGCCGCCGCGCAGCGATCCCGTCTCGATGATCCGCAAGGTCAGGTCGTCGCCGACCGCGTTCGTGTCGAAGAAGGCTTGATCAACCCGTAGGTCGGCGCTCCCGGCATTGGTCACGCTGATCAGGTCGAAACCGGTGATGCGGGGATAGAGCGATCCGTTGAGCGGTGTGAACGCCTGGCCCGAGAGATCAAACCGCAGCTCGGCGGGGTTTCCGACAACGCTGCCACCCGTGACCGTGTCGTTCCCGTCGAAGAAGGCGAGGTTGTTCACCGTCGCCACCTCACCCGGCCCGACCGAGACCGGCCCCTCAGGCCCGTCCACCTGAAAGGTATAGTTCGGCATCGCTGACGCTCTCCCCGGCCACAGCCCCGCCCAGCGTTCCACGCGCCGGCACGGGCTAGCCTGCACGACGCTGGCCCCACGGCAAGGCAAGCTTTCGTACCGGCACCCAACGGAATACCAGGACCCCGCCTTGGGCCGCATCCGCGCCGCGATTAGGGTGCCGGCCATGCAGGACCCGCCCCGCACCCTGACCGGCCATGCGAAGACCGCCGGTATCCTCGGCTGGCCCGTCGGCCACTCCCGGTCGCCGCGGCTGCACGGGTACTGGCTGGCCCGGCACGGGCTGGACGGCGCCTACATCCCGCTGCCCGTCCCGCCGGACCGCTTCGCCGCCGCCGTGCGCGCCCTGGCCGATCTCGGCTTCCGCGGCGCCAACGTGACCATCCCCCACAAGGAGGCCGCCTTCGCCGCCTGCGACCATGTGGAGGAGGAGGCGCGCCGGATCGGCGCCGTGAACACCCTGGTCATGCGGGACGGCCGGATCGAGGGCTGGAACACCGATGGCTGGGGCTTCCTTCGCAGCATCGAGGAACAGGCGCCGGACTTCGACGCCGCGGCCGGCCCCGCCGTGGTGCTCGGCGCCGGCGGCGGGGCGCGGGCGGTCGCGGCCGCCCTGCTCGGCGCCGGCTGCCCGCGCCTGACGCTGGTGAACCGCACCCCTGCCCGGGCCGAGGCGCTGGCCCATGCCCTGGCGGAGCACGGCTTCGGCACCGCCGTGGACGTGGCCACCACCCCGCCGCTGGACGGCGCCGCCCTGCTGGTGAACACGACCAGCCAGGGCATGCAGGGCCAGCCGCCGCTGGTGCTGGATGTCTCGCCCCTGCCGCCCCACGCGGTGGTGGTGGACATCGTCTACGTGCCGCTGGAAACCCCGCTGCTCGCCGCGGCCCGTGCCCGAGGGCTGCGCGCGGTGGACGGGCTCGGGATGCTCCTCCACCAGGGCCGCCGCGGCTTCGAGGCGTGGTACGGCGTCCTGCCCCAGGTGGACGCGGCGTTGCGGGACTTCGTCGCCGCCGATATCCCGCGCACCGCATGAAGGTTTGGGGCCTCACCGGCGGCATCGGCATGGGCAAGTCGACCGCGGCCAACACCTTCCGCCGCCTCGGGGTGCCGGTCTTCGACGCGGACGCCGCGGTCCATCGCCTGCAGGGCCCGAACGGCGCCGCCGTCCGCCCGATCGCCGCCGCCTTCCCCGGCACCACCTGCATGACCCCGCGCGGCCCGAAGGTGGATCGGGAGGCGCTGCGGCGCGCCGTCCTCGGCAACGACCCTGCCGATAACGCCGCCCTCCGCCGGCTGGAGGCGATCGTGCATCCCCTTGTTCGCGCGGCCGAGCGCCGCTTCCTCGCGGCCGCCCGCCGCCGGGGCGCGCGCCTTACCGTCCTCGACATCCCCTTGCTCTTCGAGACGGGCGGCGAGCGCCGCGTGGACGAAGTGGTCGTCGTCACCGCCCCCGCCGCGATCCAGCGCGCCCGCGTCCTGCGCCGCCCCGGCATGACCGAGGACCGGCTCCGCGCCATCCTCGCCCGCCAGGTGCCGGACGCCCTGAAGCGCCGCCGCGCCGACCACCTCATCCACACCGGCCTGTCCCGCCACCACGCCCAGCGCGCGGTCCGGCGGCTGGTGCGGGGCGGCGCGAGTGGCCCCGGGGGAAAGGCTCTGCCTTCCCCCCAGACCCCCCATCCGCCAGGAACCTGAGGTTCCTGGACCTCCCGCCTGTTTTTAGGAATGCCGTTGGTTGGTGATCCCCCTCCTTGGCATGGCGAAAGAGGAAGGCCGCCAACCAACGGCGCTCAACAGAAGCGGGGGGCCGGGGGCCCTCAGGGTCCCCGGCGGAGGGGGCGCAGGGGGAGGCAGGGCCTCCCCCGCAGGCCACAAGCGCTACCCCCGCCGTGCCAGCGCCGCGGACTGGCGCGCCAGGGTCAGGAGCGCGTGGCGGGCGATGGCGGCATCGGGAATGGGGCGGCCGGTGCCGCCGGATTTCGTGCCCAGCTCGGCCTCCCGCAGCGCGGCGGCGACGATGGCCAGGGCGTCGGGGCGCCAGTGGCGCAGCGCCTTCTCGAACTCGTTCTTGTGCCTGAAGAAGACGGGGGGCTGGAGGGCCTGCATCCCGGCCAGCGACGCCAGATGAAGGCGCTGCACGTGGCGGAGCAGGGCGCGGATGACCTGCACGGCATGGGCGCCCTCGGCCATGGCCGCTTCCAGCGCACGGTCGGCCGCGGCGATGTTGCCGGAGGTCGCGGCCATCAGCGCCTCGTCGAGGTCGAGCGCGGAGCCGTCGCCGACGCAGGCGAGCACGTCCTCCTCCGCCAGCCGCCCGCCGGGGCCGGCATAGAGGACCAGCTTCTCCACCTCCCGCCGCAGGGTCTGGCGGTCCTCGCCCAGCCGGCTGGCGAGCCAGGCGACGGCGGCGGGCTCGGCGGTGACGCCGCCCTCTTTCAGCAGGGCGGCGATGGTGGCGGCGAGGTCGGCGCCGCGCTCCCGGTAGCAGGGAATGGCGGCGGCCCGGGGACTGCCCTCCGCCAGGACGCGGAGCTTGGAGCGGGCGGTCAGTTCCCCCGCCTCCAGGATGACCAGCGTGTCGCCGGGGGCGTCCAGCACCTCCTTCAGCGACGCGGCCAGGGCGTCGGTCGCGTCGCGCACGCGGATCACGCGGCGGCCGCCGGTCAGGGCGAGGGCCGCGGCCTCCCCGGCCAGGGCGCCGGGGCGGGACGCGGCGTCCCGCGGCAGGTCGGCCAGGCGGAAGGGGTCGTTGTCCGGCACGATGGCGGCCTGGAGGGCATCGGCCCGCTCGCGCGCGAGGCCGGCATCCTCCCCGAAGAGCAGCACGGCGCGGGTGGCGCCCGGGTCCTTCAGGAAGGCCGGCAGGCGGCGGGCGTCGAGCTTCGCCATCTCAGCGCGCCCGCAGGACCATGACGCGGCTCAGGCGGCCGGCCGCTCGCGGAAGGTGAGCGTCAGGCGGAGAACGATGTCGTCCGCGATCTGCTCCAGCAGGCGCCGGTCCGCGGCATCCGCGCTCTGCAGCCCCGCGAAGAACTCGTTGTCCGGGATGTTGTAGTCGTCGAAGGCGCGGGCGGTGCCGCTGGCCACCATCACCGGCGGCACGGCGAGCGTCACCAGCGACCAGGGCGCGGTGTAGTTCAGGCTGACCCGGCTGGGCGAGCCGTCGCGGCGGTAGCCCTGCAGGCTGCTGCCGGGCAGGACGGCCACGCGCAGCTCGTAGCGGGCGGCGGTGCCCGGGCGCTCCAGCCGGCCCTGCAGGATCTGGCGCATCATCTGGCCGCGCCGGTTGGGCATCATCCCGACGCGGATGGCGGCCAGCTCGGCCTGGACGTCGGCGCCGACCTCGGCCGGCGGGGCATGGAGGGGGCGGAAGCCGCAGCCCGCCAGCAGCAGCCCGGTGCCGCCGAGCAGCCCGCGGCGCGTGATCGTCCGGTCCATGGCCCTCACACCACCAGGTTCACGATCCGCCCGGGCACGTGGATGCGCTTGCGGATGGGGCGGCCGGCGATCGCGCGCTGCACGTTCTCCTCCGCCTCGGCGGCGGCGAGAACCGCCTCCTCCGGCGTGCCGACCGGCAGGGTCAGCGTCGCGCGCAGCTTGCCCAGCACCTGCACGGCGATGGTCATCGTCTCCGCCACCAGCAGGGCGGGATCGGCCTCGGGCCAGGGCAGGTTGGCAACCAGCTCCTCGCCGGGATGGAGGATCGACCAGATCTCCTCCGCGAGGTGCGGCATCATCGGCGCCATCAGCCGCGCGAGGATCGCGACCGCCTCCCTCCGTGCCTCGACGCCGGCGTCAGAGGCCTCGATCGCGTTCGCCAGCTCGTAGAGCCGGGCGACGGCGACGTTGAAGGCGAAGGTCTCCAGCGCCGTCGTCACCGCCTCGATCGCGCGGTGGGCGGCCTGCTGCAGCGGGCGGGCTGGGCCATCGCCGCCGCGCGCGTCGAGCCCCGCGGCCAGGCGATACACGCGCTGGACGAAGCGGTGCGCGCCGGCGACGCCGGACTCGCTCCACTCCATGTCGCGCTCCGGCGGGTTGTCGGACAGGATGAACCAGCGCGCGGTGTCGGCGCCGTAGCGGCCGATGATGGCGCCGGGGTCCACGGTGTTGCGCTTGGACTTCGACATCGCCTCGACCCGGCCGACCGTCACCGGCTCGTTCGTGCCGCGGCGGAGGGCGGTGCCGTCCGGACGCCTCTCCACTTCCTCGGGATAGAGCCAGGCGCCGTCCTGCGACTTGTAGGACTCGTGCTGCACCATCCCCTGGGTGAAGAGGCCGGCGAAGGGCTCGTCCACCTTCAAGTGGCCGGTGGCGGACATGGCGCGGGTGAAGAAGCGGGAATAGAGCAGGTGCAGGATCGCGTGCTCGATGCCGCCGATATACTGGTCCACCGGCAGCCAGGCATCCACCGCGTCCCGCATCACCGGAATGTCGGCGCGCGGGGAGCAGAAGCGGGCGAAGTACCAGGAGCTGTCGACGAAGGTGTCGCAGGTGTCCGTCTCCCGCCGCGCGGCGGCGCCGCAGGACGGGCAGGCCACGTGCTTCCAGCTGGGGTGGTGGTCCAGCGGGTTGCCGGGCTTCGAGAAGTCCACGTCATCGGGCAGGCGGACCGGCAACTGGTCCTTCGGCACAGGCACGATGCCGCATGCCTCGCAGTGGATCACCGGGATGGGGCAGCCCCAGTAGCGCTGGCGGGAGACACCCCAGTCGCGCAGGCGCCAGTTCACCACGCCCTGGCCGCTGCCCTTCTCCTCCAGCGCCTCGATCGCGCGACGCTTGGCGGAGGGCACGTCCAGCCCGTCCAGGAAGCGGGAGTTGAAGATCGTGCCGTCACCCGTATAGGCGGCGCCGTCCAGCGCGAAGGACGCGGCCTCCTCGCCGGGCGGCAGGACGACGGGCAGGATCGGCAGGGCGTATTTCGAGGCGAACTCGAAGTCGCGCTCGTCATGGCCGGGGCAGCCGAAGATGGCGCCGGTGCCGTATTCCATCAGCACGAAGTTCGCGATCCAGACGGGGAAGGTCGCGCCCTCGATGAAGGGATGCGCCACGCGGAAGCCGGTGTCGTGGCCGCGCTTCTCCGCCTGCTCGATCGCCGCCTCGCTCGTGCCCATGGCGCGGCATTCCGCGACGAAGGCGGCGGCCTTCGGATCGCGCGCGGCGGCCGCGGCCGCCAGCGGATGCTCCGCCGCGACGGCCAGGAAGGACATGCCGAACAGCGTGTCGGGGCGCGTGGTGAACACCTCCACCTCGCTCAGCCCCGCTGCCGGCTCGGCCAGGGCGAAGCGGACGCGCGCGCCCTCGCTGCGGCCGATCCAGTTCGCCTGCATCGTCCGCACCCGCTCGGGCCAGCGGTCGAGCGTGTTCAGCGCCTCCAGCAGCTCCGGCGCGTATTTCGTGATGGAGAAGAACCACTGCGACAGCTCGCGCTTCTCCACCGGCGCGCCGGAGCGCCAGCCCTTGCCGTCGATCACCTGCTCATTGGCCAGGACGGTGCCGTCCACCGGGTCCCAGTTCACCCAGGACCTCTTCCGCTCCACCAGCCCGGCCTTCAGGAAGTCCAGGAAGAGCGCCTGTTGCTGGCCGTAATACTCGGGGTCGCAGGTCGCGAACTCCCGCGCCCAGTCGAGCGACAGGCCCATGCGGCGCAACTCGGCCCGCATGTTGGCGATGTTGTCGTAGGTCCACTTCCCCGGGTGGATGCCGCGTTCCCGCGCCGCGTTCTCCGCCGGCAGGCCGAACGCATCCCAACCCATCGGGTGCATCACCGCATGGCCGCGGGCCCGCTTGTACCGCGCGACCACGTCGCCGAGCGTGTAGTTGCGGACATGCCCCATGTGGATCTTCCCCGAGGGGTAGGGGAACATCTCCAGCACGTAATACTTGGGCTTGGACCCGTCCGGCACGTCCGGGGCGGCGAAGCAGCCGCGGGACTCCCAGGCCTCCTGCCAGCGGGGCTCGGCGGCGGCGAAGTCGTAGCGGGCAGGGGGCGAGGCGTCGTTCATCGGGGGTGTGCGGGCGTCATCAGAGTAAGGCCGTCACGCATACGACGCGGGGAGGCGCGGGGGAAGGCGCCGCAACCGCAGCCCACCCCACGGGTTTTCCGGGGCCAGACCCGGAGTCCCCCATGCGCCGCATCCTCACGACGACCGCCCTTGCCCTCCTCCTCGCCGGCCCGGCCGCGCTGGCCCAGACCGCCGTGCCGGGCCTCGGGGAGATGCGGGCGAAGGAGCTGATGGACCGGGACGTCTACGGGACGGACGGCCGGATCGGGGAGGTCGAGGACCTGATCCTGGACTTCGCCGGCGCCCGCGTGGTGGCCGTCGTGATCGAGGTGGACCGCGGCCTCGGCCGTGCCGACCGCTACGTGACGGTGCCGCCCGATCGCCTGACCCGGGCCGCGGGCGAGCGCCGCCTCAGCCTCGGCATGACGGTGGCCGAGGCGCGGGCGATGCCGGGTGTGAACGACCGCGACTGATCGCGGGCGCGACCGGTCAGAGCGAGGCGGTGGACTGGCTGCGCAGCTCGCGCGCGCGGGTCAGGACCTTGTCCTCCAGCTCCGTGCCGGTGGCCTGGGAGACGGGGACGTCCACCCAGCCATTCCCACGCCACTCCTGGCGGAACACGTTCACCCGCACCCCGTCAGAGCGGAGCTGGCGGCCGAGGATGTAGGCCTGGGCCCGGAACCGCTCCCCCTGGGCCGCGGGAGGCGAGTACCAGTCGGTGATGATGACCCCGCCGAAAGGATCGGCCGAGGAGATCGGCATGAAGGACAGGGTGTCCAGCGTCGCGCGCCAGAGATAGGCGTTCACGCCCAGCGCCCCGCCGCCGTCCGGCGCACCGTCGCCGCGCCGGCCGCCCGAGCGCTCCGTGCCGAGGATCAGCAGACCGTCCTGGTTGCCGCCCAGAGCGCGACCGGCCACGCGGGATCGGCGGCTGTCGTTGTTGTACTCGTCGTTCTCGACGACGCGGCCCTGGCCGCAGGCGGCAAGGAGGGCGGGCAGCAGAAGGATGGCGAGGAGGGGCTTGCGCATGGCGGCCGCACCTAACGGGGTGGCAGGCCCGGATGCAAGTGAGAAAAACAAAAGAAAGGGCGGCGGGTTGCCCCGCCGCCCCTTCAGGTCCTGGCTCGCTTGGCCTCAGAAGGCGAAGCGGAAGCCCGTCAGGAACACGTCGGCCTCGATGCGGCTGTTGGTGCCGCGGGTGTCACCGGGCAGACCGCTGTTGGCGGCGTTGGTCAGGAAGTTGAAGCCACCCTCACGGCGCCGGATGTTGGTGTACTCGGCGACGAACTCGAGGCCCGGAGCGATACGGTAGGTCAGGCCCACGTTGAAGCCGAGGTCACGACGGCCGCCCGTGGTGGCACCCTGGTTACCCGCGGAGTAGACGCCGCCATAGGCCGCACCGACCGTCAGCGCGTCGATCGTGTAGGACGCCGCCAGGTAGTAGGCGCTCATGTTGCGGTCGTCGCCGGCATTCGCGATCGGCGTGAAGTTCGCGTTCGCACGGCCCCACTGGAACCAGCCACCGGCGGTCAGGCCGTAGGCAGTGATCTGCGCGCCGGCGAGGCCCATGTGCAGGCGGTCGCCGGACGGGCCGGTCGTGTTCTTGATGGCGTCGGCGCCGAAGTAGCCGACGTGCGCGCCGAGGCCGACCGGGCCGAAGCTGCCGCGCCAGCGGAGCATGGCGGTGATCTCGTTGCGGCGGCGGAGAAGGCCGCCGGGGGCCGCGGAGAGACGGTCGCAGCTCGTGTTGATGCCCGAGCCGGAGAAGCCGGCCGGACCGGTCACGCAGCCCTCGCGGTCGGACTCGCCCTGGTTGAAGGCGAAGCTCACGCCCGCGTCGAAGCCGAAGAACTGCGGCGACATGTAGATGATCTTGGTGTTGTCGCCCGGGTCAGACGTCTGGTTCAGCTGCGGGCGGAGCGGGGCGATGAGGCTGTCGTAGAAGTCGCCGTCGAGCGCGCCGGTCGCGAAGTTCGTGATGTGGCCGGTGGACATCAGGCCGAGGACCGTGTCCTCGTCACCGAAGCGCAGCTGGCCGAAGGAGCCGGCGATGAAGCCCCACGCCTCGTCGAGGTCGAGGGTCGTCTTGGGCGTGCCCGAGCCCGAGGTCGGGGTGGACGTCTGAGCGATCGAGTCGTTCTGGATCTCGAGCGCGACGCCGTAGCGCAGGCCGTTCGCGGCCTTGCCGTTGGCGACGACGTGGATCTCGGTCTCGTTCAGGAAGTCGGACTTGCCGGTGCTCAGGCCCGCCACCGAGGCGAAGTCCTGGTCCGTGTAGGTGTAATAGAAGCGGAAGTAACCACCGACGCGCACCTCAAGCAGGCGGTGCGACAGCATCGGCGGGCCCGCCGTGTTGAACGGGTCGGCCGCCTGGGCCAGCGCGCCCGTCGGCGCGTACAGGGCGGCAGCGGCGATGGCCGTCCCGCCCAGAAGAAGCTTGCGCATCCCAAATCCTCCTCACGGACCGGACCAAACCCGGCCATTTGCGCGACCCGCCCGCCCCCCTCGGCGGGGTTGCCGCCCGGCGACGCATCCGTGATGCGCCGCGGTGGCCGAGCCCGGGGCGGACTATGGTTCAGCCCGCGGAGGGGCGTCCATGGTGGAGTCGCCCCCTCCGCGACTTCCGCGAAACACTGTGTCCGAGTCGACACAGAGCCTCTTCGGCCCATCCTTCCACCGCCGCCCACCCCGCCGCCAGGGGCGGCAAACGCTTGGCGGAGCGCGCTTTCACGCCGCCCAGCGCGATCACCGGACGTCCCGCCCGCCGTGCGATGGCGGCGAAGCGGTGCGGCCCCAGCGCCGCCGCGCCGGGGTGGCTGGCAGTGGGAAAGACGGGGGAGAGGATCACCGCGTCCGCGCGCAGCCGCCGCGCCCGCGCCAGGCCCGCCCGCCCATGCGCCGCGACCGAGAGCAGCGGCGGGCGGCGTCCCCGCCGGGCCAGCAGGACCGGCAGCAGCGATCGCGTCGGCCGCCGGTCCGGCAGGTGCAGCCCGGCGCGCCACGCCAGGGCCAGCCGCCCCTCGCCCGCGATCACCAGCCGCAGCTGCCGCTGCCGGACCAGCGCCGCCAGGGGACCGAGCACGGCCGGGGTGAGATCGCGGGCCAGCACCGCCGCCCCAGGCGGCAGCCGCACGGCCAGAGGCCGCGGGTCCGATAGCCGCCGGGCGTCGCTCACCAGCCACAGGGCGGGCGGCTTGAGGCGCCCGGGCCCGCTGCCTACCCTGTCCCATCCCATGACCGACACGCCCCCCATCGACGGCGACGCCATCGCCGCGAACCTCGCGCGCATCAAGGCCCGCATCGCCGCGGCCTGCGAGCGGGCCGGGCGCGATCCCGCCGACGTCACCCTCGTCGCCGTCTCCAAGACCCATCCGGCGGAGGCGGTAAGGGCCGCCCTCGCCGCTGGGCAGGCGGTCTTCGGGGAGAACCGGGTGCAGGAGGCGGCGGCGAAGTTCCCCGCCCTGCGCGCAGCCCACCCGGCGCTGCGCCTTCACCTCATCGGCGGCCTCCAGACGAACAAGGCGCGGGACGCCGTCCGCGTGGCCGACGTGATCGAGAGCCTCGACCGCCCTCGCCTCGCCGAGGCCATCGCCGACGCCATCCGGCGCGAGGGCCGCACGCCCGAACTGCTCGTCCAGGTGAACGTGGGCGACGAGCCCCAGAAATCCGGCGTCTCCCGTGCCGAAGCCCCCGCCTTCCTCCGTGCCTGCGGGGAGCAGCACGGCCTGACCGTCTCCGGCCTCATGTGCATCCCGCCCGAGAGCGAGGACCCCACCCCCCATTTCCGCAGCCTCGCCGCCCTGGCCGCCGACCACGGCCTGAAGATCCTCTCCATGGGCATGAGCGGCGACTTCGAGGCCGCCATCGCCGCCGGCGCCACGCAGGTCCGCGTGGGCAGCGCCGTGTTCGGGACGCGGTCGGCGCGGTGACCCCTGGGGAAGGCTCTGCCTTCCCCCGGAACCCCCTTCCGCCAGGAACCTGAGGTTCCTGGACCTCCCATCTGTAAGAGAGACGCCCTTGGTTGAGGGACCCTCGTTTGGCGAAACGCCAAACGAGGGTCCCTCAACCAAGGACATCCAAACAGAAGCGGGGGGCCGGGGGCCTTCAAGGTCCCCGGCGGAGGGGGACCTGGGGGAGGCGGCGCCTCCCCCGGGGGCCGCAGCCTTGACCGCACCCGACCACGGCGCGACACCCGCGCGCCCGCCGGCCTTCCACCGCCTGGCGGAGGGGGAACCATCTGATGCAGCGTGTCTTCTCGGGCATCCAGCCGTCCGGCGTGCCCACGCTCGGCAATTACCTCGGCGCCATCCGCAACTGGGTGCCGATGCAGGACACGCATGAGAGCATCTTCTGCGTGGTGGACCAGCACGCCATCACCATGTGGCAGGACCCGAAGGAACTGACGCGCCAGACGCGGGAGATGGCGGCCGCCCTGCTCGCCTGTGGGCTGGATCCCGCGCGCTGCATCCTGTTCGTGCAGTCCCACGTCCACGCCCACACGCGGCTGGCCTGGATCTTCAACTGCGTGGCGCGGATCGGCTGGCTGAACCGCATGACCCAGTTCAAGGACAAGGCCGGCAAGGACCGGGAGAACGCCAGCGGCGGCCTCTACGTCTATCCGAACCTCATGGCGGCCGACATCCACGCCTATCACGCGACCCGCGTGCCGGTGGGCGACGACCAGCGCCAGCACCTGGAGCTGGCGAACGACATCGCCGGGAAGTTCAACCACGATTACGGCGTGGAGTTCTTCCCGAACATCGAGCCGCACATCATGGGCGTCGCGGCCCGTGTCATGTCGCTGCGGGACGGGACGAAGAAGATGTCGAAGTCCGATCCGTCCGACCAGTCGCGCATCAACATGACGGACGATGCGGAGACCATCTCGCTCAAGATCCGCCGCGCCAAGACCGACCCGGAGCCGCTGCCCAGCGAGGTGGCGGGGCTGGAGGGCCGGCCGGAGGCGCGCAACCTCGTCGGCATCCTCGCGGCCATCACCGACCGGATGCCGGAGGACGTGCTGCGCGAGCATGGCGGCCAGGGCTTCGGCACCTTCAAGGGCGTGCTGGCGGACGCGCTGGTGGCGCATCTCTCCCCCATCGCGGCGGAGATGCGGCGGCTGCTGGATGACCCGGGCGCGGTGGACGCGCTGCTCCGCAAGGGCGCCGACCGTGCGCGGGAGATCGCGGACCCCATCGTGGCCCGGGCGGAGGAACTGGTCGGCTTCCTGCCGCCGCGCTGATCCCTCTCTGATCCGGGCCGAAGGGCATGATCCGCGGCATCCTCACCGTCGGCGGCTGGACGCTGGGCAGCCGCGTGCTCGGCTTCCTGCGGGACATGCTGATCGCCGCGGTGATGGGCGCCGGGCCGCTGGCGGACGCCTTCTTCGTCGCCCTGAAGCTGCCGAACCTCTTCCGGCGGCTTTTCGGGGAAGGCGCCTTCAACGCCGCCTTCGTCCCCTCCTTCGCCGCCACGCTGACGGTCGCCGGCATGGCCCAGGCGCGGGCCCTGGCGGAGCGGATGGCGACGCTGATGACGCTGTGGCTCGCGCTGCTGACCGGCCTCGGCATCGTCTTCATGCCGCAGCTGCTGCGCGTGCTGGCGCCGGGTTTTGTGGACGAGCCGCTGCGGTTCCAGCTGGCCGTGGAACTCACGCGGATCACCTTTCCCTATCTCGTCTTCATCTGCCTTACCGCCCTCATCTCCGGCGTGCTGAACGGGCTGGACCGCTTCGCGGCGGCGGCGGGGGCGCCGGTGCTGTTCAACCTCCTCTCCATGGGCAGCCTCTTTGCCCTAACCCCCTTCGTGGCGACGCCCGGTCATGCGCTGGCCTGGGGTGTGACGATCTCCGGCGTCGCGCAGCTGATCCTCGTCTGGGTTGCGGCGGCGCGGGCCGGGATGCCGCTCGCCATCATCTCCCGCCCCCGCCTCTCGCCGGAGGTGCGGGACGTGTTGCGGAAGATGGGTCCCGGGCTGATCGGGGCGGGCGTGACGCAGTTGAACCTGGCGGTGGACGTGATCATCGCCTCGCTCCTGCCGGCGGGGGCGGTGTCCTACCTCTATTATGCCGACCGGATCGGGCAGCTTCCGCTGGGGGTGATCGGCGCGGCGGTGAGCACGGCGATGCTGCCGCTGCTGGCGAAGCAGCTGCGGGGCGGCAAGCCGCTCTCGGCCCATCGCAGCATGAACCGGGCGCTGGAACTGTCGCTGGCGCTGGCCTTGCCGGCGGCGGCGGCGCAGGCGGCGCTGGCCTGGCCGATCATCACCGCCCTGTTCCAGCGCGGCGCCTTCGGGGCCGAGGCGGCGGCCGCGACCTCCCACGCGCTGACGGCCTATGCCGTCGGGCTTCCGGCCTTCATCCTGGTCAAGGCCTACCTTCCCGGCTTCTTCGCCCGCGGCGACACCGCGACGCCGGTGAAGATCGGCCTCGCCGCGGTGGCGCTGAACCTCGCCCTCAACCTCGCCCTGACGCCCTGGCTCCAGCATGTGGGCATCGCCCTGGCGACCTCGCTCTCGGCCTGGGCGAACACGGCGGCGCTGGCGCTCATCCTGCGGCGGCGGGGCCACTGGCACGCGGACAAGCGGGTGCGGCGGAACGTGCCGCGGCTGCTGGTGGCGACGCTCGCCATGGCGGCGGTGCTGCTCGTGTTGCGCATGGCCATGCCCGATCCGGGCGGATCCACCGCGCGGATCGTCGTGCTGGCGATCTACGTGGCCGCCGGTCTCGTGACCTATTTCGGCACGGCACATCTCACGGGCGCCCTGCCGCTGGGTGAGCTTCGGCGGCTGCGGCGCCGGTGACCCCGGGGGAGAGAAGGAATTCTCTCCCCCGGACCCCCACTCATCTCTTTCTATCGGGCTGCCGCGGACAGCCGAGCCCGCCCGCGCAGCAGGCAGACGACCTCAGATCCAACCGCGCTGACAGCAGCCTCGCCTCGGGTCACTGACCCGAGGCGCGACCCCGTGTCCGCCTTCCGCGGCAGCCCGACAAAAAGAGATGAGGGTGAGGGGTCCGGGGAGAGGGAGAATTCCTTCTCCCTCTCCCCGGAGTCACCGTCGCAATCGATCAGACATGACGCCCCGGCCCGGGCGCGGGCGCCCCCTGCCGGGGACCAGTCCGATCGCCTATCTTCCGACCATGCAGAGCCCCGACACCGCCGATTTCGGCTTCACCGCCGTACCCCGCGACCGCAAGGCCGGGCTGGTGCGAGAGGTCTTCGACAGCGTCGCGCCGAAATACGACGTGATGAACGACCTCATGTCGCTCGGTATCCACCGGGTGTGGAAGCGCATCTTCATCAACGCGATTGGGGCCGGGCCGCGGGATACGCTGCTGGACCTGGCGGCAGGCACCGGGGACGTCGCCTTCCTGGCGCGGGAGCGCGGGGCCGGGCGGGTGATCCTGGCCGACATCAACGCCGCCATGCTCGGCGTGGGGCAGGGGCGGGCGCTCGGGCGCGGGCTGGCCGCCGGCCTCGATTTCGTCTGCTGCGACGCGGAGCGCCTGCCCTTCCCGGACCGCAGCGTCGAGCGCGTCTCCATGGCCTTCGGCCTGCGCAACTGCACGGACAAGGACGCGGTGCTGCGGGAGGCGCGGCGCGTGCTGCGCCCGGGCGGGAAGCTGCTCGTGCTGGAATTCTCCAAGATGCAGGTGGCGGCGCTGGAACCGCTCTACGACGCCTGGTCCTTCCGCGCCCTGCCGGCGATCGGGCAGCGCGTGGCGGGGGATGCGGACAGCTACCGCTACCTCGCCGAGAGCATCCGCATGATGCCGGACCAGGACCGGCTCGCCGGGATGTTTCGCGCCGCGGGGCTGGAGAACGTGTCCCACCGCAACCTGTCGGGCGGCATCGTCGCCATCCACCAGGGATGGCGGCTGTGAGCCTCGCGGGGAAGCGCGTCCTCCTCGTCGTTTCCGGCTCGGTCGCCGCCTACAAGGCGCTGGAGCTGGCGCGGCTGCTCGGCAAGGCGGGGGCAGAAGTCACCGGCCTGCTGACCGCGGGCGGCGCCCGCTTCGTCACCCCACACGCCCTGCAGGCCATCACCGGCCGTCCGCTCGCGACCGACCTCTGGTCGCTGGAGGAGGAGGCGGAGCGCGGCCACATCCGCCTCGCGCGGTCGCAGGACTTGGTGGTGGTGGCGCCGGCCTCGGCGGACCGGCTCGCGCGCATGGCGGCGGGGCTGGCGGATGACCTGGCAGGGGCGGTGCTGCTCGCCTGGGGCGGTCCGGTGCTGGTGGCGCCGGCGATGAATCCCTCCATGTGGTCCCACCCCGCCACGGGCGCGAACGTGGCGACCCTGATGGCCCGCGGCGTGACCTTCATCGGCCCCGACGACGGCCCGATGGCCGAGGCCGAGAGCGGCGTCGGCCGCCTGTCCGAGCCGCCCGCCATCTTCGCCGCCATCGCCGCGATCCTGGAGGACCCCGACCACGGCGCCCCGGACGCCGCGCTGGAGGCCGCGCTGGACGCCGCCATCGCCGGCATCACCGGGGAGGCCGAGGCCCCGCGCGCCGCGACGACCTCGGACTCCTCCTTCACGGCGTCCGCCGGGCCCCCGGCAGAGGCCGCCGCGCATCACGTGCCGCCCAACACGGCCCACGCATCCTCCTTCAGCGCCTCCTTCTCCCCGGCCGCGGCGGGGAACGGCGACGCCGCGTCGCACGCCGTGGCGGGCACGCTGCCCGGCGGGCTGCCGCTGTCGGGTAAGCGGGTGCTGGTGACCTCCGGCCCGACGCATGAGCCGCTGGACCCCGTGCGCTACATCGCCAACCGCTCCTCCGGGAAGCAGGGGCACGCGATCGCCGCCGCCCTGGCCGCGCTGGGCGCGGAGGTGGTGCTTGTCTCCGGCCCCGTGACCGTGCCGGACCCCGCCGGCGTGGACGTGCGGCGGATCGAGGCGGCGCGCGACATGCTCGCGGCTTGCGAGGCCGCGCTGCCCGTGGACGCCGCGGTCTGCGCCGCCGCCGTGGCCGACTGGCGCCCGGCCGAGGCGGCCACCCAGAAGATGAAGAAGGGCGAGGATCAGGCCGCCCCGCCGCTCGCCCTGGTCCCGAACCCGGACATCCTGGCCACCCTGTCTCGCCACGCCAGCCGCCCCCGCCTCGTCGTCGGCTTCGCGGCCGAGACGGAGAAGGTGGTGGAGCACGCCCGGGCGAAGCTGGCCCGCAAGGGCTGCGACTGGATCGTGGCGAACGACGTCTCCGGCGACGCCATGGGTGGGGACGCGAACACCGTCCACCTCGTCACCCCGGGTGGGGTGGAGGACTGGCCGCGGCTGCCGAAGGGTGAGGTTGCCGCCCGGCTGGCTGACCGCATCGCGGAGGCGCTGCACTGATGTCCCGCGCCCCCGGCCATGGCCCCGTCATGCGGGAGGAGAGCGCCCGCCACCGCCCTGCCGAGGCCCATGCGCCGCGCCCGCACGCCATCCGCGTGCAGCGCCTGCCGCACGCCGCCGACCTGCCCCTGCCGTCCTATGCCACGGCCGGCGCCGCCGCGATGGACCTTCTCGCCGCCGTGGCGGAGCCGGTGGTCATCGCGCCGGGCGCCCGCGCCCTCGTTCCCACCGGCCTGCGCGTGGCCCTTCCGCCCGGGCATGAGTGGCAGGTCCGCCCCCGCTCCGGCCTCGCGCTGAAGCACGGCATCGTCCTGCCCAATGCCCCCGGCACGATCGACGAGGATTACCGCGGCGAGGTGCAGGTCATCGTCCTGAACGCCGGCACGGAATCCTTCACGGTGGAGCGCGGGATGCGCATCGCCCAGGCCGTGCTCGCCCCGGTCACGCGCGCGGCGTTCGAAGAGGTGGCATCGCTCGACGAGACGTCGCGCGGGGAGGGCGGCTTCGGGAGCACCGGCACGGGCTGAAAGAGTTACCGCCGCCCGCTTGTCAGGGTTTCACGGTTCCGTGATATTCCGTGCTTCGGAACGTATCGGACCGGGAGAAAACCCCCTTGCTTCTTCGCCTTGCCAGCCTCGTCGGGCTGGCCTTCCTGCCGGCCTGCGCGACCATCACCACCTCGCCCAGCCAGAACGTCAACGTCGTCACCGAGCCCGCGGGCGCCACCTGCACCTTCCAGCGCAACGGCCAGACGGTCGGCGTGGTGAACCCGACCCCGGGCACCGTGCGCATCGGCAAGTCGTCCCGCAACACGACCGTCTCCTGCACGCGGGAAGGCCATCTGACCACGGAGGCGGTGCTGACGCCGGAGTTCCAGCCGATGTTCCTCGGCAACATCCTCATCGGCGGCGTGGTCGGCATCATCGTGGACGCGAGCACCGGCGCGGTGAGCCGCTACCCCGATGCCCTGCAGATCACCCTGCCGCCCGACCCGGCCGCGCAGCCGCCCGCCCCGCCGCCGGTCGCCATGGACCCGCTGCCCGACCGCATGCCGGAGCGGCCCCGCCGCCTGGGCCGGGGACGCGTGGGCGCCTGACCCGCTGAGCGGCCGCGCGGAGCCCTTCGCGCGGCCGCGACATCACCGCCGCCGGAACCGTCCTTCGCTGTCCGGGCTGATCCGCGGCCAGGTCTCCCGCGGCGCCAGGGATGGCAGGTCATCCAGCGCCGCGGTCGACTCCGCCGGCGCGAGCCGGCCGAGGCCCGCTTCCGCCAGAACCGCCGCCATCGCCCACTCCCAGGCATAGCGCAGCGCGTCCTCCGCCGCGGCGTGGGTCGCCGGCGGGGCCCAGCGCGCCAGGGGCGGCCGCACGATCCGGGGCGTCAGGTCCCGTTCGCGGAAGCGCGCGGCGATCACGGCCCCCGCGGTCTGCTCGGACAGCGCCCAGCCCCGCGGCGCCCGCCCCGCTGCCTCATAGAGCACCGACAGCCAATCCGCGTCCCAGCCCGCCCCGCCGGTATCCGTGCAGACGATCCGGCCGGACAGCACCACATCCAGCGCATCGCAGACGGCGTCGATCGGCTCACCGGCCTCCAGCAGCACCGAGCGCGACAGGCCATGCACCGGCTCCGCCGCCGAATCCCAGGCGGACGCGGAACCCAGCCAGGCATCGGCCGGGCGGACGAGATGGCTGCGCAGGACCAGTTCCACCCGGCCATCCCCCGCGATCCGCGGCCCGGCGAGGCCGATCTCGATCGGGAAGGAGCCGGCGGCGATGCCGGACGCCTCGACATCGAGGAAAACGGGAAGGTCCGGGATCATCGGGGTTCGTCCAGGGGAGCCCGAGCTTCCGGCTTGCTCCCGGCCCTGTCACGCCCGACATGCGGGCCATGGACGCGCTTCCCGACCTCGACTTCACCGAGGATGAACTGCACCGCTACAGCAGGCACATCCTGCTCGGGGAGGTGGGCGCCGTCGGACAGGCGCGGCTCCGGGCCGCGCGGGTGCTGGTGGTCGGCGCGGGCGGCCTCGGCTCACCCCTGGCCCTGTACCTCGCGGCCGCGGGCGTCGGCACGATCGGGATCGTGGACCACGACACGCTGGAGCTGTCGAACCTTCAGCGGCAGATCGCCCACACCACCTCCCGCATCGGTCAGCCGAAGGTGGAGAGCGCCGCGACCGCGCTGCGCGCCCTGAACCCGCTCACGGCGGTCGAGGTCCACGCCCGCCGTCTGGACGAGGCCACCGCGCGCGACCTGATCCCCCGCTACGACCTGATCTGCGACGGCACCGACAACTTCCCCACGCGCTTCCTGCTGGGCGACTGCTGCCACCGCCTCGCCCGCCCCCTCGTCTCCGCCGCCGTGCTGCGCTTCGAGGGCCAGCTCTCCACCTTCAAGTCGCATCTCGGCCCGCCCCACCCCTGCCACCGCTGCCTGCACCCGGAGCCGCCTCCGCCCGGCCTCGTCCCCTCCTGCTCCGAGGCCGGCGTCCTCGGCGCCGTCACCGGCGTCATGGGCACGCTGCAGGCGACGGAGGTGCTGAAGGAGATCCTCGGCATCGGCGAAAGCCTCTCCGGCCGTCTCCTGCTCTGGGACGCCCTCGACACCCGCTTCCGCACGATCCGCCTGCGGCGCGACCCGGCCTGCGCGCTGTGCGGGACGGCTGATGTTTCGCGGGCGGTCCCGGGGGAGGCTCTGCCTCCCCTCGACCCCTCCGCCGGGGACCCTGAGGGCCCCCGGACCCCCGCATCTGTTTAGAACGCCGTTGGGGGTGGGGACCGGTCCTTCGGCATCGCCAAAGCACCGGTCCCCACCCCCAAGGGCAGCTCTTTACCAGAATGGAGGTCCAGGAACCTCAGGTTCCTGGCGGATAGGGGCCTGGGGAAAGGCAGAGCCTTTCCCCAGGGTCAACCACGCAACCTCAGGCCGCCTCGCTCTCCGAGCGGCGGGCGTGCTTCTTGCGCTCGTGCGGGTCGAGGTAGCGCTTGCGGAGCCGCACGGCGGAGGGCGTCACCTCGACCAGCTCGTCGTCCTCGATGTAGGCGATGGCCTGCTCGAGCGACATGCGGCGGGGCGGCACCAGCAGCAGCGCCTCGTCCTTGCCGGCGGCGCGGATGTTGGTGAGCTTCTTCTCCTTGATCGGGTTCACGTCGAGGTCGTTCTCGCGCGAGTGCTCGCCGAGGATCATGCCCACGTAGACCTTCACGCCCGGATCCACGAAGAGCGCGCCGCGCTCCTGCAGGGCGAAGAGGGAGTACTGCACCGCCTCGCCGTCCGAGTTGGAGATGAGGCTGCCCTTCACACGGCCCTCGATCGGGCCGGCCCAGGGCCGGTAGCCGATGAAGATGCGGTTCATCATGCCGGTGCCGCGCGTGTCCGTCATGAACTCGCCGTGGTAGCCGATCAGGCCGCGCGACGGGATCTCGAAGGTCAGGCGCACCTTGCCGCCGCCGGAGGGCCGCATGTCCTGCATCATGCCCTTGCGGAGCGCCATCTTCTCGACGACGACGCCGGAGAAGCTCTCGTCCACGTCGACGAGCACCTCCTCAAAGGGCTCCTCGCGCTCGCCCGTCTCCGGGTTCACCTGCGTCAGCACGCGGGGGCGGCCGATGGTCAGCTCGAAGCCCTCGCGGCGCATCGTCTCGATCAGCACGCCGAGCTGGAGCTCGCCGCGGCCGGCCACCTCGAAGGCGTCCACCTCCTCGGACACCTTCACCTTGATCGCGACGTTGCCCTCCGTCTCCTTCATCAGGCGGTCGCGGATCTGGCGGGAGGTGACCTTCTTGCCCTCGCGGCCGCCGAGCGGGCCGTCATTGATGCGGAAGGTCATGGCCAGCGTCGGCGGGTCCACGGGGATGGCGGGCAGGGGCTCCGTCACCTCGGGGGCCGCGATGGTGTCGGGGATGGTGGCATCGGACAGGCCGGCGATGGCGATGATGTCGCCCGCCTGCACCTCCTCGACCGGCACACGGTCGAGGCCGGAGAAGGTCATCAGCTTCGTCAGCCGGCCCGACTCCACCACGCTGCCGTCCTGGCGCAGCACGCGCACCGGCATGTTCACCCGCGCCACGCCCTGCTCCACCCGGCCCGTCAGGATGCGGCCGAGGAAGTTGTCGCTCTCCAGGATGGAGGCGTTCATCGCGAAGGGGGCGTCGAGGTCCACCTTCGGCTCCGGCACGTGGGAGAGGATCAGGTCGAACATCGGGGCCAGGTCCTTGCGGGGACCGTCCATCGTCGTGTCCGCCCAGCCCTGCCGGCCGGAGGCGAAGAGGGTGTGGAAGTCCAGCTGCTCGTCGCTGGCGCCGAGCGCGGCGAAGAGGTCGAACACCTCGTTGTGGACCTCGTCCGCGCGGGCGTCCTGGCGGTCCACCTTGTTGATCACGACGATCGGCTTCAGGCCGCGGGCAAGCGCCTTGGTCAGCACGAACTTCGTCTGGGGCAGGGGGCCCTCGGCCGCGTCGCAGAGCACGATCGCGCCGTCCACCATGGACAGGATGCGCTCCACCTCACCGCCGAAGTCGGCGTGGCCGGGCGTGTCCACGATGTTGATCTTCGTGCCCTTCCACTCCACGGCCGTGGACTTGGCCAGGATGGTGATGCCGCGCTCGCGCTCCAGGTCGTTGCGGTCCAGCGCGCGCTCGGCCACGGCCTGGTTCGTGCGGAAGGCGCCGGCCTGCTTCAGCAGGTTGTCCACCAGCGTGGTCTTGCCGTGGTCAACGTGGGCGATGATCGCCACGTTGCGGATGTTGCGGGTCATATCGCGCGTCGTCCTTCGTGTGGCCGGTTGCCCATCCGGGGCCGGCGCTGCGCGCGACAGGGTCTCCCGGACCCATCGCGCCCGTTTCGCCGGCGTCCGCGGCCCCGTGGGGCGCCCGAACATGGAACACCCCGCGCGCGTCATGCGGCGGGGCAGGCTTCCGGACCGGTCGGCTTGTTGCGGCGCACACATAGCGTGGCCGGTGCGGGATTGCGAGGGTTTATGGAACGGGGCTGGCCCGCATCCCGCGCACGTCGGGCGCCGCGGCGCCCTCCGGCCCGTGCAGCCGGTCCTTCAGCCGCAGGAAGGGCCGTTCCAGCAGGTGGTAGCTCGCGGCCGCCATCGCCGTGGTGAGCCCGAGAGTGGCGGCGAAGCGTAGCCCGTAGGCGCCCCAGCCGACGAACTGCCCCGCCGGCACCGGCAGGGCCAGCAGCACCAGCCGCACCGCGAGGAGGTGATAGACGTAGAGCCCGAAGGAGATCCGCCCGAGATAGGCCACCGGCGTCGCCGCCAGCGCCCCCCGCAGCGGCGCCCAGCCCAGGGCGAGCACGAGCAGCCCGCCGCAGAGCAGGGCCGCCACGGGGTAGACGCTGGCCGCCCCCGCGAACTCGAACAGCACCGGGAGCTGGAAGAAGACGGCGCCGGCCGCCAGCACCGCCGCGCCCGCGGCCAGCAGCCCCGGCATCGGCAGGCGCAGCCGTCCGTCCGTGGGGACCAGCGTCCCCAGCAGCATTCCCACGAGCACCGTGTCCGGCCGCAGGAAGGGCGTGACCCAGACCACGGGGTGCGGCGCGCCCAGCCCCGCCACCACCAGCCGCAGCGCCGTGCAGAAGAGCCAGACCGCCCCCAGCCCCAGGACGAAGCGCCGCCAGCCCAGCCGCATGAAGGCGAGGAAGGCGAAGGGGATGACGAGGTAGAGCTGGAAC
The DNA here is from genome assembly GCF_050154705.1 of Muricoccus radiodurans. GTDB lineage: Bacteria > Pseudomonadota > Alphaproteobacteria > Acetobacterales > Acetobacteraceae > Roseomonas > Roseomonas radiodurans. Next base: position 3,984,427 of record NZ_CP189561.1, read on the forward strand.
TCGAAGGACAGCGTCCAGAGATGCGGCGCATCCGGGATCGCACCGTTGTAGCGGGCGAACCAGGCGATGACATTGTCGGCGAAGAGCGCCAGCCCGGCGAGCCGCAGCCACGCCTCGGCCCCCGGATGCCCCCAGAGCAGCATGGCCGCCAGCGGAAATCCGATCATCAGCGGATAGAGCCGCAGCAGCCGCCGCAGCCAGAAGCGCCCGAGGCTGATCCCGCCGGTCCGCGCCCATTCCCGCCGGAAGTGGTGGAAGAACAGGTAGGCCGAGAGGACGAAGAACAGCTCCACCCCCACCCAGCCCCGCAGCTGCACGCTGCGCAGGGCCGCGCTGTCCACCGCCACGGGCAGGTGGTGCACAAGGACGAGGAGGAAGGCGGCCAGCCGCAGCCCGTCCAGCGCCGCGATGTGGCCGCCGCCCCCGCGCCCCAGGGGCGGGGCCGGGGCGGTCATGCCGCGATGAGGGTGCGGAGGTCGGTCTGCGGCCGGGCGCCGAAATGGGAGATCGCCTCGGCCGCCGCCACGCTGCCCCAGCGGCCGCACTCCGCCGCCGGCAGGCCGCGGGCATGGGCGGCCAGGAACCCGGCCGCATAGGCATCGCCGGCGCCGGTCGTGTCGATCACCGTGGTCGGCACCGCCTTCACCTCGACCACCTGCGGGCCGGCGATCACCAGGCTGCCATGCTCCGACCGGGTCAGGGCCACCAGCCCGGCCATCCCGGACAGGCCGCGGATCGCGACGTCCAGGTCGTTCGTCTCGAACAGGCTCAGCGCCTCTGCCTCGTTGGCGAAGAGGATGTCGCAATCGGCGGCGATGAAGGCCCGGAAGGCGTCCCGGTGCCGGCCGACGCAGAACGGGTCGGACAGGGTCATCGACACCTGCCGCCCCGCCGCATGCGCGATCGCCGCCGCCTTTCGGAAGGCCGCCTGCGCCGCCGGCGGGTCGAACAGATAGCCCTCGAGGTAGGTGATGGCCGCGGATTCCACCTCCGCCGCGTCCACGTCCTCCTCCCCGAAGGACACGCAGGCGCCGAGATAGGTGTTCATCGTCCGCTGCCCGTCCGGGTGGACGAGGATGAAGCTGCGCGCCGTCGGCGCCCCGCCGGTCAGCGCGGGGGTGGGGAAACGCACGCCCACCTTCTCCATGTCGGCGGCGAAAGCGCGGCCCAGCGCATCCGCCGCGACCTTGCCCAGGAAGCCCACCCGCGCGCCCAGCGAGGCGGCCGCGACGCAGGTGTTCGCGGCCGATCCGCCGCCGGTCACGATCGCCTCGCCCAGCTCGGCGCTGATCACCTCGGCCCGGGCGGTGTCGATCAGGGCCATCGAGCCCTTCACCATCCCGCGCTCCGCCACCCAGGCATCCGTCGCGGATCCCAGCACGTCCACGATCGCATTCCCGATCCCGAGCAGATCGAGCGCCGCCCCCTGTGCCACCATCCTGCGCCCCAGCCCCCCATCCGATCGCCGCGTCCGGCCTGCCCATACCATGCCGGGCCGCCGCGCCAAGCCGCGGGCGCCGGCTGTCCCGGCGCGCAGCGCCCTTTTCGCCCGACCTCCAGGGCCGCCGGACGGCCCGCGCGAAGGGAGAGATTTCGGTTTCGTCACCCTCTCGGCCGTCATCGGGCGATTGTGCCCTCTCTCCCGCCCGTGATAGCCCCGGTGGACCGAGAGACCCGGAGCGGTCGGGGCCTGCCCAGGCCCTGCCGCGACGCCACGGACCAGTGAGGGGATCCGCCATGTCCGTCTTCCGCCGCCGCCCCGCCGAGGGAGGCCCCGAGGCCGAGCCCACCACCGTCCCGGCCAGCCGCGACCCGGATCTGGGCGTGCCGCCCTTCCGCGGCGCGCAGCCCGGCCCCGCCAGCAAGGATTCCTCGATGATTCCGCCCAAGCCCACCACGCCGACCCCGGCCGCCGGCGCCGCCGCGCCCGGCATGGCCATGCCGCCGCGCCCGGCCGCCCGTGCCCCGCAGGCCGAGCGCCGCACCCTCGTCGTCGGCAAGGGCATCTCCCTCCAGGGCACGGTCGCGGATGCCGAGCGCCTGGTGGTGGACGGCACGGTCGAGAGCCAGATGATCCAGGCCACCGAGCTCCAGATCACGCCCTCCGGCGTCTTCAAGGGCGAGGTCCAGGTCGAGGACGCGGAGATCGCCGGCGTGTTCGACGGCACCATCACCGCCCGCGGCTCCCTCGTGATCCGCTCGACCGGCCGGGTTCTCGGCGTCGCCCGCTCCCGCCGCCTGTCGGTCGAGGAGGGCGGCCAGCTCTCCGGCCGCATGGAGATGCTGACGGACGCCCAGGCCAGCGCCCCGATGGGCAATGGCGGCGGCGCGCCACAGACGCCCGTCTACCAGGCCGGCCCGCAGGTCTCCTGAGCCAAGCCGCCGGGGAAGCGGGCATCGCCCCGCTCCCCGGCCCCCACCTCCCGTGAACCGATCGCCGTGGGCTTCCGCCTGACGGGAAATGCGGGACCATGCGCCGCGCGCTGCCCTTCCTCGCCCCGCTTCTCCTCGCCGCCTGCGTCTCCACCTCGCGGGATCAGGCCGCCTCCGTGCTGGCCGAGGTGCTGGCCAGCCATCAGGCCAGCATCGCCGGCCTGAACGCCCCCTCCACCCCGCCCGCCCCCGCCGAGGGCGCCCCGCGCCCGACTGGCCGGGCCCCCGGCGCCGTGGCCGCCCTGCTCGGCCAGACGCCGGACGGCGTCCTCGGCACCCTCGGCCGCCCGACGCTCCGCCGGCCCGAGGGTACGGCGGAGATCTGGCTCTACCAGGGACAGAACTGCGCGGTGGACGTCATCCTCTACCGCGCCGGCAACGCCGGTCCCCGCGTGGCCTGGGCCGCCGCCCGCGCCAGCGGCACCGAAAGCCGCACCGAGGCGGCCTGCCTTCGCGAGGTGGCGGGGCAGGCCTGAGGGATGTGGAACTGGTGACCCCGGGGTAAGGCTCTGCCTTCCCCCGGACGCCCATCCGCCAGGGTCGGACGCACTGCGTCCGACGAGGTTCCTGGACCTCCATTTTGTTGAGGAATGCCGTTGGCCGGAATGACCCTTCTTTGGCAGCGACAAAGAAGGGTCACTCCGGCCCAGGGCGTTAAACGGACGCGGGGGTCCGGGGGCCCTCAGGGCCCCCGGCGGAGGGGTCAGGGGAGGCAGAGCCTCCCCTGGGGCGCCAGGCGCCACTGCACCCGTCACCCCGCGACGAGGCCGCCCGGTGTCGGCTGTTCTGGCGAGCTGGGCTGGGCCGTCAGGGTCTCGGGCAGCCCGTCCTCCACGGCGCCGCTGCGGGCCGGACCGGCGGCGGGGGTGGCGGTGCCGGCGGCGATCTCCTCCGCCCGGATGCAGGCCACGCGCTGGCCGGGGGCGCCGAAGGGGCGCAGGGCGGGGATGTCCTGCCCGCAGGCTGGCAGGGCATAGGCGCAACGCGTCCGGAACACGCAGCCGGAGGGTGGGTTGGCCGGACTGGGCGGATCGCCGGCCAGCAGGATGCGAGCGGTGCGTCGCGCCGGGTCCAGCCGCGGCGTCGCCGAGAGCAGCGCACGGGTATAGGGGTGCGACGGGTTGGCGAAGACGGCCTCGGACGGCCCTTCCTCCATCACGCGGCCCAGATACATCACCATCACCCGGTCACAGAGGTGACGCACCACCGGCAGGTCGTGGCTGATGAAGAGCAGCGACAAGCCCAGCCGCCGCCGCAGGTCGTCCAGCAGCGCCACCACCTGCGCTTGGATGGACACGTCCAGCGCCGAGACCGGCTCGTCCGCCACGAGGAAGTCCGGGCCCGTCGCCAGCGCGCGCGCGATGCCGATGCGCTGCCGCTGCCCGCCGGAGAACTCATGCGGGAAGCGCACGGCGTGAGAGGGATCGAGCCCGACCTGCTCCAGCAGCTCCGCCACACGCGCGGCGTGCTGCGCGCGGGGGATCAGGCCGTGGATGTCCAGCCCATCCGCGATCTGCGCCCCCACGCGGCGCCGCGGGTCGAGGCTGCCCATCGGGTCCTGGAAGACGATCCCCATGCGCCGCCGCAGCCGCCGCCATTCGGCACGGCGCATCCCCTTCAGGTCCTGCCCGTCGAAGCGCAGCTCGCCGTCGGTCGCCGGCAGCAGGCCGAGCAGCAGCCGCCCGAGGGTGGACTTGCCGCTGCCGCTCTCCCCCACCAGCCCCACGGCTTCTCCGCGCGCGAGGTGGGCGTCCACGGCGCGCACCGCCTGCACCCCGCCGCCGCGGCTGAAGATCCCGCCGCCGCCGAAGGTCTTGGACAGGCCCCGGGCCTCGACGAGGGATGTCCCCGTTGCGACGCTCATGCCACCACCTCCGGCACGGGCAGGCGCAGCTCCTGCCAGCGGATGCAGCGGACGCCGCGGCCGGGCGCGGCCTTCTCCAGCACCTGGGGCATTTCGCATTGTGGGCGGGCGTGCGGGCAGCGCGGCGCGAAGCGGCAGCCGCGCGGCCAGGCATGGGGCTGCGGCACGACGCCGGGGATGCCCTGGGGCTGCTCGTCCCCGTCCGGTACCGCGGCCAGCAGGGCGCGGGTGTAGGGGTGCAGCGGCTCGGCGAAGACCTGGGCGACGCTGCCCTGCTCCACCACCTGGCCGGCATACATCACCGCCACCTCGTCCGCGATCTCCGCCACCACGCCGAGGGAGTGGGTGATGAAGACGATCGCCATCCCCGTCTCGCGCCGCAGCTCGGCCAGCAGGTCCAGGATCTGCGCCTGCACGGTGACGTCCAGCGCCGTCGTCGGCTCATCGGCGATGAGCAGGCGCGGGCGATTGGCGACGCCCATCGCGATCATCACGCGCTGCCGCATCCCGCCCGACATCTCATGGGGGTAAACCCGCAGCCGACGCTCCGGATCGGCGATGCCGACGCGGCGGAACAGCTCCAGCGCGCGCTTGTTGGCATCCTTCCCACCATGCGCGCGGATCGCCTCCGCCACCTGCTCCCCCACGCGGTGCACGGGGTTGAGGCTGCTCATCGGGTCCTGGAAGACCATCGCCATCGGCCCGCCCTGCAGCTTCCGCCGCTCGGCCGGAGTCATGGTCAGCAGGTCACGCCCCTCGAACCAGGCCTGGCCCGAGGTCGGCCGCGCATTCGGCGGCAGCAGCCCCATCACGGCCGTTGCCGTCACGGACTTTCCGCTCCCGCTCTCCCCCACGATCGCCAGCGTCTGCCCGGCGCGCACCTTCAGCGAGACATCCTCCACCGGCCGGATCGCCCCGCGCGGCGTCTCGATCTCCACGGTCAGGCCGTGCACCTCCAGCACCGCCTCCGGCGGGCCGGGCACGGCGGGCGGCAGCAGGCCGGGCAGCATCCGGTCGATCGGCCGCAGCTTCACCCGCGCCGGCGCGGTCCGCGGGTCCACCGCGTCCCGCAGCGCGTCGCAGAACAGGTTCATCGCCAGGATCGTCAGCGTCAGCGCCGCGCAGGGCCAGAGCAGCAGCAGCGGCGCCTGCTCCATCGTGGCGCGCGCCCCACGGATCATCAGCCCCCAGCTCGGCGCCGGCGGCACCACGCCCAGGCCGAGGAAGGACAGACCGCTCTCCAGCACCACCCCCGCCGCCACCGCGAGCGAGAGCTGCACGAGGATCGGCCCCGCGATGTTCGGCAGCACCGTGCGCGACAGGATGCGGATCGGCCCCGCGCCGGCCGCCCGCACCGCCTCCACGTAGTCCAGGTTCCGCGCCGTCAGCACCTCCGCGTAGGTGACGCGCACGAAGCCGGGGATATAGAGCACCGACAGCACGAGGATCAGCGTGCCCGCGCCCGGCCCCAACAGCGTCACGACCAGCAGCGCCAGCAGCACCGGCGGGAAGCACAGGATGATGTCCATGCTGCGCACCGCCAGGATCTCCCCGATCCCGCGCACCCAGCCGCCCACCAGCCCCAGCGTCACGCCCAGTGCGCCCGCGATCGCCGCCGCCGCGAAGGACACCCCGAGCGATGTCCGCGCGCCCCAGACCAGCCGGGAGAACACGTCCCGCCCGAACTCGTCCCGCCCCAGCGGCGACCCCGCCATCGGCCCGGACAGGCGCCGCGCCATGTCCTGCCGCACCGGGTCCGGCAGCCCGAGCCAGGGCACCAGCACGGCCAGCACCACGACAACCGCCACGACGGCGGCGGGAATGAGCCAGCGGCGATGCTTCTTCATCGGTTGCTCCCGGGGGAAGGCTCTGCCTTCCCCCAGACCCCCATCCGCCAGGAAACTGAGTTTCCTGGACCTTCCATCTGTAAGAGAGGCGCCCTGGTGGGAGGGAACTCCTCACTTGAGCTTCGCCAAGTGAGGAGTTCCCTCCCACCAGGGCATTTAACAGAAGCGAGGGTCCGGGGGCCCTCAGGGTCCGCGGCGAAGGGGGTCCAGGGGGGTTGGACGCATGCGTCCAACGCGCTTCCCCCTGGGGCAGCACAGAGAAGAAACATCAAGCCGCCCTCACCCGCGGGTCGAGTGCCGCATAGAGCAGGTCCATCACGAGGTTGATCAGCAGGAAGAGCCCCGAGATCGTCAGCACGATGCCGACGACCATCGGGTAGTCCCGCGCCTCCACCGCCCGCAGCAGCGGGGTGGAGAGGCCGGGCCAGTTGAACACGTATTCCACCAGCACCGTGCCGCCGAGCAGCGTGCCCATGTGCAGGCCGAGCACCGTCAGCACCGGCACCAGCGCGTTGCGCACCACGTGATGCGTCAGCACGCGCGCGGGGGAGATGCCCTTGGCCCGGGCGGTGCGGACGAAGTCGCGGGACAGCGCATCCAGGACGGAGGCGCGGGTCATGCGGAACACCACGGCGGCCAGCCCCTTGGCGATGGCCAGCGACGGCATGAGCAGCAGCAGCAGATGCCGCCCCGGGTCCTGGGCGAGGGGGACGTAGCCGCCCGCCGGCATCCAGCGCAGCTCCACCGCGAAGGCCAGCACCAGCAGCGTGCCGACCACGAAGACCGGGATGGCCAGCAGGAAGGCCGCGGCGCCCGAGGCGATCCGGTCGAACAACCCGCCGCGATGGAGCGCGGCATAGGTCCCGGCCGGCAGGGCGATCGCCACGGCGATGATCGTCCCGGCCAGGATCAGCTCCAGCGTGCGGGGCAGGCGCAGCGCGATCTCGGTGACCACGGGATACTCGTCCACCAGGGAGGTGCCGAGGTCGCCCTGCAGCACGCCGACCAGGAAGTTCCCGTACTGGGTCAGCAGCGGCAGGTTGAGGCCGAGGCGGTCGCGCAGCTCCTCGACCGTGGCGGGATCGGGCGCGACGCCGCCGGAGGAGAGCAGGATCTCCGCCGGATCGCCGGGCACGACGTGCAGCGCCAGGAAGACGATCGTGGAGACAAGCCAGATCAGGAGCAGCGAGATGCCGATGCGGCGGAGGAACCAGAACATCAGGACAGCGACACGTATTCGAGCATGAGGCCGGACGACGTCGTCAGCGCCCCCGGCAGGTTCACGAAGCCCTGCACGCGCCGGTCCATCCCGTAGCCCTGCGATCGCCAGGCGAGGCCGACGAGCGGCACCTCGTCCAGCGCGGCCCGCTGCATGTCCTTGTAGATGTCCACCCGTTTGGCCTCGTCGAACTCCGCCCGGCCGCGCGCCAGGGCCGCGGTGGTCCGCGGCGCCGACAGCCCGAAGGACCGGCTGTAGGTGGGGGAGAGCGAGGTGTCGAGGATCACGCTCAGCCCGTCCGGATCGTTGTTGTCGGAGGAGACGCCGTGCACCGCGATCTCGTACTGGCCACGGGTGCCGAGGTTCACGCGGGTCCCCCAGTCCGGCAGGCGCAGCTCCACGCGGATGCCGATCTCGGCCAGGTGCTGCTGCACGATCTCCGCCGTGTCCTTGTGCATCCCGAACTGCGCGGTGGACAGCATGACGGTGCTGAAGCCGTTCGGGTGCCCGGCGTCCCGCAGCAGGGACTTCGCCCGTTCGGGATCGTAGCGGTGCCCGCGGGAGAGCTCGGCGTTCCACCAGGGCGTGCCCTCCGCGATCGGCATGCCCTCCAGCACCTTGCCGCGGCCGAAGAAGGCGCCGCGCACGATCTCCTCCCGCCGCACGGCATGGGCGACGGCGCGGCGGACGCGTGGGTCGGCGAAGGGCCCGCGCTGGCCGTTGAAGAGGAGGTCCATGAAGGGCCCCTCCTTCGAGTCCAGCCGCAGGCGCGGATCGGCCTCCACCGCCGCCATACTCTGCCAGGGCACGTACTCGATCATGTCCATGTCGCCGGATTGCAGCGCGGCCATCCGCAGGTTCTCGTCGGCATAGGCGACGAAGCGGATGCCGCGCAGCTTCGGCAGGCCCGGCTTGTAGTAGCGGTCGAAGGCGACGAGGTCGATCGAGGTCCCGCGCTCCTGCCCGGCCAGCCGGAAGGGGCCGCAGCCGATCGGGTTGTTCGCCTCGGACCGGCGCCAGACGACGCTCATGTTGTAGTTGGCGAACCAGGAGGGGACGATCGCCAGCGGCTCCTTCGTCACCAGACGGACCGTGTAGCGGTCCGGCGTCTCCACGCGCTCGACGAGCTGGAACTGGGCCCGCATATAGGCAGTGGAGCGTTCGCCCGCGATCTGCTCGATCGTCCATTTGACGTCGTCGGCCGTCACCTCCTCCCCGTTGTGGAAGCGGATGCCGCGGCGGAGCTTGAAGACCCAGGCGCCGGCCTCGTCGCGGGACCAGCTCTCCGCGATCTCTCCGGACAACTCCCCCCGCTCGTCGAAGGAGACGAGGGACCGGTGGATGAGCATCTTCACCGTCCCGGCCGAGGCACCGGTGGACACCCAGGGCTGAAGGTTCGGCGGGAAGGCCGAGAGCCCGTAGCGCAGCACCCCGTCCGCGCGCTGGGCGCGGGCGAGGCGGGGCAGGGCGGTCGCCGCCAGTCCGCCCATCAGGGCTCCGGCGGTCAGGACGCGGCGTCGGGTCGGGCGCATGCGGGCCTCCGTCGGGGATGCGGCTTCGGTGCATCGGCGATGCACCGGGGATGATGGCGCACCGATCGCCGCCGCGCCAAGGCGGCCGCCATGCATGTTCCGGGCCCGGTAACGAAGCGGCCGGGGCAACCCGCGGCAGTTGGGAACGTTTAGGGAACGCCAACACGAAGGGGAAAGCCATGGCGACGAAGGCCGCCCATCACGCGCAGGACCACGACGCGAACCCGAAGACCGATCCCGATCCCGGTTCCAACACGGTGAAGGACCCGGATGACTGGACCACGGGCGACGAGAAGATGACGGGCGCCCAGGCCTCCTACCTCAAGACGCTGAGCGAGGAGGCGGGCGAGGAGTTCGACGACGGGCTGACGAAGGCCGAGGCGTCGAAGCGCATCGACGCGCTGCAGGAGAAGACGGGGCGGGGGCGCTGAGCCCCCGCCGCCGGCTCAGAACGCCAGGCCGACCACGATGCCGGCCAGCGCGCCGATGATGATGTTGATGACGATGGCGCAGATGACGAGGACCGCGGTGAAGCCCAGCCGCCGGTCCTCCGGCACGCGCGTCACGATCGGCACGCCCACCCAGTAGATGTAGATGCTGTAGAGCCCGAGGATCGCGAGGAAGCCGAGGAAGGGGATCAGCGCGAAGATCCCCGCCAGCCAGGACGCGGTCGGCGAGTAGACCGCCAGCTTCATGGCCGAGAGCGGGTCCGCCGTGCCCCCGAAGGAGGGGGCCAACGTTTCCACCAGCTTCGCGATGATGATCACGCCGACAAGGCTGAGCACGTAGGAGACGACGGCCACCAGCAGGGCGCCGACGATCCCCGGGCGCCCCACGCCGGCCGCGGCCAGCATCCCGCCCAGCAGCAGCGACCCGATGAAGTTGCAGATCACGGGGATGGCGGCCATCGGCACGGCGTAGCCGCGGAAATGGTCCATCGGCAGCCCGCCCTCGGGCGCGATGCGCATCCACTCCGTGCGCGGATTCAGGATCAGCCCCTTGGCGCGGCCGGCGATATCCATGCTCTTTCTTCCCCATCCCCCTGACGGTGCGGGATGCTGCGCAGAATCGGGACGGGGCCGCAAGAAGGGCTGACGCTCAAGCCCGATGGCCGCGGGCCCGGGCAGCCCCGGCTTGGCGCGCCCCCTGCCGCAGCGCATCATCCGCCCCTCCATGCGCCGCATTCCCCTGTTCGCCGATCGCCGGTTCCTCGCCCTGCTCGCGCTCGGCTTCTCCGCCGGCGTGCCGCTGCCCCTGGTGGCCGGCGCCGTGCTCCGCCAATGGTTTTCCGAGGCCGGGGTGCCGCTCGCCCAGATCGGGCTGACGGCGCTGATCGGCCTTGCCTACTCCCTCAAGTTCCTCTGGGCCCCGGCGCTCGACGCGGTCGCGCCGCCCTTCGCCCGCTCGGGGCGGCGGCGCGGCTGGATGCTGGTCATCCTGCCGCTGCTGATGGGGCTGATCGTGCTGACCGGCCTCGGCGACCCGGCGGCGGCGCCCCTGCAGGTGGCGGCGCTGGCGGCGGCGGTCGCCTTCCTCTCGGCCAGCCAGGACATCGTGGTGGATGCCTGGCGCGTGGAGATGCTGGCGGACGAGGAGCAGGGCTACGGCCTGGCCTGCTACGTCTGGGGCTATCGCGGCGCGCTGCTGGCCAGCGGGGCGGGGACGCTGCTGCTGGTGCAACATCTCGGCTGGGCCGGCGCCTACATCTATGCGGCATCGCTGCTGCTGGTCGGGCTGGGCGCCGCGCTGATCGCGCCGGAGGGGCCGGCGCCCGCCCTCGTCCCGCTCCGGATCGGGCTGCCGGTCGCGGTGGCGGTGCTGGTCGGGGTGGCGCTCCTCTTCGCCGCCGTGCTCCAGGCCGCGGAGGCCGTCCTGCCCGATGGCGCGGGCGCCGCGGGCGCGCTGCTGGACATGCTGCCCTGGCTGCTCGCGCTGCTCGCGATCGGCCTCGCCGCCTGGGCGGCGCACCGGGCGCTGCTGCGATGGCGGCCCGGGCGGGACACGCCCTTCACGGGCATGATCGACTCCCTCGGCGCCTTCCTGCGGCGGCCGCTGGCGATCTGGATCCTGCTCTTCATCGCGCTCTTCAAGTTGGGAGAGGCGCTGGCCGGCGTGATGACCAATCCCTTCTACCGCGCCCTCGGCTTCAGCCGGGAGGAGGTGGCGGCGGTCGGCTCGGTCTTCGGCCTGCTCGCGATCCTCGGGGGCGCGCTGGCGGGTGGCTGGCTCGTCTCGCGGATCGGCACGGGCAAGGCGCTGGTGATCACCGGCCTCGGGCAGATGCTGTCGAACCTGATGTACGTCGCGCTCGCCCATGCCGGGCACGACGTGCCGATGCTCTGGGCCCAGGTGGGGATCGAGAACTTCACCGATGGATTGGCGGATGCCGCCTTCGTCACCTACCTCTCGGGCCTGACGATGCGGGCCTACACCGCCACGCAGTACGCGCTGCTCTCCTCCCTCGCGGCGGTGCCGCTGCGGACCCTCGGCGCCTCCTCCGGCTGGCTGGCCGAGCGGATGGGCTGGGCCGACTTCTTCCTTCTCACCACCGCCGCGGCGCTGCCCGCGATGATCATCATGGCCTTCCTGCTCTGGCGCCTGCCGCCGGCCCGGGCGGAGCAACCCGCATGAACCCCGCCCTGATCTGGCCGCCCATCCTGCTGGTCGGCTCCAACATCCTGATGACCTGGGCTTGGTACGGCCACCTCAAGCGCCCGGCCTGGCCGATGTGGGCCGCGATCCTCATCTCCTGGGGCATCGCCTTCTTCGAGTACTGCCTCGCCGTCCCCGCCAACCGCATCGGCTACGGGGCCTACACCGGCCAGCAGCTGAAGGTGATGCAGGAGGTGATCACCCTGGCCGTCTTCGCCGGCTTCTCCGTCCTGGTGCTGGGGGAACCGCTCCGCTGGACCTACCTCGCGGCGATGGTCTGCCTGGTCGCGGCGGTGGTGTTCATCTTCCTGCCGGTGGAGTAGGGGCCGCGCCCATGTCCCGTCCCCCCGCACCGGTCCCGCCCGAGGCCATCCGCTACGTCGCGAAGAACATGCGGCTGGATCTCCGCCTCATCGCGGGGATGATCCCGCAGGGCGCCCGCGTGCTGGACATCGGCTGCGGGGACGGCGCCCTGCTGGAACACCTGACGCGGGAGAAGGGAGCCGACGCCCGCGGCATCGAGATCGACATGGCCGAGGCCACCCGCGCCGTCGCCGCCGGCCTGGCCGTGATCCACGGCGACGCCGACGCGGACCTCGAGCACTACCCGGACGGCGCCTTCGACTACGTCGTCCTCTCCCGCACCCTCCAGGCCGTGGAACGCCCGCGGGAGGTGCTGCGCCAGATGCTGCGCATCGGCACGCGCGCGATCGTCTCCTTCCCCAATTTCGGCCACTGGCAGATGCGCTGGCGCCTGCTGGTCACCGGCCGGATGCCGGACACCGAGACCTGGAACCGCCCCTGGTACGAGACGCCGAACATCCACCCCTGCACGATCAAGGACTTCGTCGCCCTGTGCGATCAGGACGGCTACGTGGTGGAGGAATGGCTCGCCGCCGACGAGCACGGGCTGCGGGCGCCCTGGCGCAAGCACATCTGGCTGGCGAACCTGTTCGGCGAACAGGCGCTCTTCCTGCTGCGCCGCGCCGCGCGCTGACGCCGGGCTCCGGCGGACGGGAAGGGCAGGGGGCGGGACACCTCCTCCCGCGTCCCTCTACCGGTTGGGCGGCAGCGTGGACCCGTGCAGGTGAACGATCCGCCAACCCGCCTCCGTCCGCGCCAGCACGAGCGTCCGCCGGTTCAGCGGCCCCGCCCCACCACCGAGCGTGAAGGTGACCACGGCACCATCCGGCATCTCCTGCACCAGCAGGTCCTGCGGCGACAGCCGCCAGAAGGGCGGCTCGGTGCGGGCGGCATTCGCGGCGCGCAGCGCCTCGAAGGTGCGGAGCCAGGCGGGATCGGTCTCCGCGCGGCCGGTGGCGCGCGCCGCGCCATAGGCCGGCGGGAAGAAGACGGTGTGGTCGTCGGTGAAGCGGGCGCGGAAGCGCGGCCAGTCCAGGTTCTCGAAGTCCGTGACGAAGCCGGCCAGGAAGTCCCTGATCTCCTGCGTCCGGTCGGCCCGCGCCGGCGCGTGCAGGGCGACCAATAGGGCCGCGGCCGCGAGCCATCGGATCATGCCCGGCCCCTGATCGTCCGCAGCGTCGCCTCGAAGAGCGGGTTCCCCGGCTCGCCGAAGTCGAAGAGGAGGTCGAAGTGGTTCGAGCCCGGCCGTGGCGGCACCACCGTCACCTCGTTCCCCGCCGCGGCGAGCTCCGCCGCGAAGTGATTGGTCTGGCGCTTGAACTCCGCCGTCTCCGTGTCGCCATGCGCCAGGATGACGGGCAGGCCGCTGGGCAGGGGCAGCAGCGCCGGGCTGTTCCGCGCCGCGGCCTCCGCGTCCAGCTGCATCCAGGCGTTGATGTGCGTGTGCGGGATCGGCGTCAGGTCGAACAGGCCGGAGAGAAGGGTCGCGCCCCGGACCCCACCATCTGCCAGCAGCATGGCGGCCAGATGCCCGCCCGCGCTGCTGCCCGCCAGATGAAGACGCGAGGGATCGCCGCCATGCCACGCGATGTTGGCACGAACCCAGTCGAGCGCCCGCCGGCACTCCTCCACGATCCGGTCGAGCGAGGCCTTCGGGGCGAGCGTGTAGTTCACCGCCACGACGCAGATCCCGGACGCCGTGAAGCCCGGCGCCATGGAGCCGGAATCCGCCGCGTCCAGCGCCCGCCAGTAGCCGCCATGGAGGAAGACCAGCACCGGCGCCGGTCCGGGCGTCGCGGCCGTGTACACATCCAGCCGCTCCGGCTCCGTCGGGCCGTAGCGCTCCGTCGTCCAGCGCAGCGCGGCCTTCGCCGCGTCCGTGCGCGCGCGGTATTCGGCCAGGATGTCCAACACGTTGGGCGTGGTGGCGCGCGCATTGTACTGCACGTCCAGCATCGCCGGGTCCATGCCGCGATAGGTCGGGGTCATGGGGTACGGGCTGCCCTGGGGAGGCTCGGCCGCCCCAGACCCCTCCGCCGGGGGGCTAACGAGCCCCCCGGACCCCGCGATCTGAATGCCTTCGGCATGGAGAGGCCTTCAGGGCCCCTCCATGCCGAAGACGTCAAAATGGGGTCCAGCGGACTCGTTCCCTGGCGGATGGGGTCTGGGGAAGGCGGCGCCTTCCCCAGGGTCGCCCGCCCCATCACACCCCGATCCACGCGCGCACGCGCCCGGCGTCGCGGTCCAGGTCGGGCCCGGTGCCGGTCCAGACGGTGCGGCCCTTCTCCAGCACCACGTGCCGGTCCGCCAGGCGGCGCAGGGCGGAGAGCGTCTTGTCGATCAGCAGGATCGCCTGTCCTTCGGCCTTGAGGGTGGAAAGAGTGGTCCAGATCTCCGCCCGGATCACCGGGGCCAGACCCTCCGTCGCCTCGTCCAGGATCAGCAGGTGGGGGTTGGTCATCAGCGCGCGCCCGATGGCGAGCATCTGCTGCTCCCCGCCCGACAGCGTGCGGGCGGACTGACTTACGCGCTCGGACAGGCGGGGAAACAGGGCAAAGACGCGCGGCAGCGTCCAGGGGTTCGCGGCCTTCCCGCGGTTGGCGGCGGTGGCGACCAGGTTTTCCCGCACCGTGAGCGTTGGGAAGACCTGCCGCCCCTCCGGCACCAGCCCGATGCCGCGCCGGGCGATGCGGTCCGGCGCGAGGCCGGACACGCGCGCGCCCTGGAAGGTGACCTCCCCGCCGCGGGGCGTGTTCAGGCCCATGATGGCGCGCACCGTCGTCGTCTTGCCCATCCCGTTGCGGCCGAGCAGCGTGACGACCTCGCCCGGCCCGATGTCGAGGTTCACGTCGAACAGCACGGGCGCGTTGCCGTAGCCGGCCTGGAGGCCTCGCACGGACAGCATCACACCGCCTCCTCCTCGGAGAGGTAGGCGGCGCGCACCTGCGGGTCCTGGCGGATGACGTCCGGCGGCCCGGCCGCGATGCAGTGCCCGTACACCAGCACGGAGATCCGGTCCGCCAGCGCGAAGACCGCGTCCATGTCGTGCTCCACCAGCAGGATCGGGATCTGCCCCTTCAGCCCGCGCAGCACCTCGGTCAT
Source organism: Muricoccus radiodurans (assembly GCF_050154705.1). Classification (GTDB taxonomy): domain Bacteria; phylum Pseudomonadota; class Alphaproteobacteria; order Acetobacterales; family Acetobacteraceae; genus Roseomonas; species Roseomonas radiodurans. The sequence continues at coordinate 3,999,439 of NZ_CP189561.1, forward strand.
CCGCAGGCTCTCGCTGGCGCCCAGCCCGGCCATCGGCTCGTCCAGCAGCAGCAGGCGGGGCAGGGTGGCCAGCGCCACCGCCAGCTCCAGCTGCTTCCGCTCCCCGTGGGACAGGTCGGACACCCGCACGGGCCAGCGGGACTCCGCCAATCCCACCTGCGCCAGCGCCGCGCGGGCCGGCGCGTTCAGCCGCGCATCGCCGCCCGCGTCCCGCCAGAAGCGGAAGGAATGCCCGGACCGCGCCTGCACGGCCATCGCGACATTCGCCTCCGCCGTCTCCTCGTCCAGCAGCTGCGTCACCTGGAAGGTGCGGGACAGCCCCATCCGCACGCGCCGCGGCGTGGACAAGGCGGTGATGTCCTGCCCCATGAACAGGATGCGCCCGGCATCCGGCGCAATCTCCCCCATCACCTGCCCGATCGCGGTGGTCTTGCCCGCGCCGTTCGGCCCGATCAGCGCGTGCAGCTCCCCCGGCATCACGTCGAGCGACAGGTTGTCCGTCGCCGTCAGCCCGCCGAAGCGCTTCACCAGCCGCTGGATGGACAGGACCGGCTCAGTCACGCCGCACCCCGCTCCGTGGCCGTGCCGGCCGCTGGCGGCAGCTCCCCGGCCGGCATCGCCTCCACCGCCCGGCGCGGCCCCAGCCGCCGCAGCGCCCCCATCAGCCCGCCCCGCGCGAAGAGCACGATCACCACCAGGATCGGCCCCAGCACGAACTGCCAGTGCTCCGTCAGCCCGGACAGCACGTATTCCAGCGTCACCAGCGCCGCCGCGCCCAGCACGGGCCCGGCCAGCGTCCCCAAGCCCCCGAGGATGACCATCACCATCAGCTCCCCGGACTTCGTCCAGTGCATCATGTCCGGGGAGACGAAGCGGACAGTGTTGGCCATCAGCACGCCCGCCAGCGCCGCCCCCATCCCCGCGATGACGAAGGCCGCCAGCTTGTACGGGTAGGTGTTCACCCCGATCGCGGCCATCCGCCGCTCCCCCTGCCGCACCCCCGCCAGCACCCGCCCGAAGCGCGACCGCGCGATCCGGTCCATCAGGAACAGCCAGGCCGCCAGCACGCCCAGCGCCAGCCAGTAGACCGTCGCCGGATCGCGCAGATTCAGCCCCGGCAGGGTCAGCCCCCGCCGCAGCGGCAGCCCATCATCCCCGCCATAGGCCTTCAGCGACACGAACAGGAAGAACAGCATCTGCGCGAAGGCGAGCGTGATCATGATGAACTGCACGCCGGAGGTCCGCAGCGACAGCGCCCCGATCACCGCCGCGCCCACCCCGCCCACCAGCAACGCCGCCGGCAGCACGACCAGCATCTCGTTGCTGCCGGGGATGAACCCCAGGAACGGATCCCCCGACGACCAGTGCGCGTAGAGAATTCCCGCCGTGTAAGCCCCCAGCCCGTAATAGGCGGCGTGCCCGAACGACACGAGCCCGCCCTGCCCGAGGATGAGGTTCAGCGACGACGCCGCTACGGCATAGATCGCGATCCGCGTCGCCAGCCCGACCGTCGCGGGACTGCCCAGCGCGTCGGACACGAACGGCACGCCGGTCGCGAGCAGCAGGCATACCAGCAACCAGAAGCGCTGCGACCCCAGGAGGGCTCCGCCCTCCCGGACCCTCCCGCCAGGAACCTTAGGTTCCTGGACCTCCATTCTATCAAGCATGGGCGGGGAACAATCCGCGGGGACGAATCAGCAGGACCAGCGCCATCAGCAGGTAGATGCCCATGGACCCGATACCTGCCCCCAGCGCATCCGCCTCCGGCCCGGCCATCACGCCCCGCAGCAGTCCGGGCACATAGGCCCGCAGCAGCGTGTCCACCACGCCCACCAGCACCGCCCCGAACAGCGCGCCCCGCACGGACCCGATCCCGCCGATCACCACCACCACGAAGGTCTGGATGAGGATCTGTTCCCCCATCCCCGGCTGCACCGACAGGATCGGCCCCGCCATCAACCCGGCCAGCCCCGCCAGCAGCGCCCCCAGCCCGAACACCAGGGTGTAGAGCAGCCGCACATCTACCCCCAGCGCCCGCACCATCTCCCGATGCGTCGCCCCGGCCCGCACGAGCATCCCGACCCGCGTCCGCTGGATCAGCAGATACAGCCCGACCGCCACCGCCAGCCCCGTCGCGATGATCACCAGCCGGTACACCGGATAATCCACGCCCGGCAGCACGCGCACCGCGCCCTTCAGCGCCTCCGGCACGTCCACGAACAGCGGCTGGCGCCCCGCCAGCAGCACCATCCCTTGGTTGAAGAAGAGGATCAGCCCGAAGGTCGCCAGCACCTGGTCCAGATGGTCCCGCGCGTACAGTCGCCGCAGCACCACCAGCTCCACCACCATCCCCGTGGCCGCGGCCGCCGCCAGCCCGGCCAGCAGCGCCAGCACCGCGGACCCCGTGGCGGTCGCCGTCACCGCCGCGGCATAGGCCCCCACCATGTAGAGGCTGCCATGGGCGAGGTTGATCACGCCCATGATCCCGAACACCAGCGTCAGCCCCGCCGCCAGCAGGAACAGCATGACGCCGAGCTGGACGCCGTTCAGCAATTGCTCCAGCAGAAGCGCCACGCGGTCAGCCTGTCAGAAGCGGCACTGGGCCGCGTAGGCGTCCCCGTGGTCGGACAGCACCTTGTCCTTCGTCACCAGCGCCGGCTTGCCGTCCGCCCCGCGCTCCACTTTCAGCGCCCACCAGTCCTGCACCGGATGCTGGTTCGGCCCGAAGCGGAACTTGCCGCGCGTGGACTCGAAGCTCGCCGGCTGCATCGCGCGCCGGAACGCCTCCGTGTCCTCCACCGACCCGCGCGTGCCGCGCAGCGCCGCGCCGATCGCCAGCGCCGTGTCGAAGCCCTGCTGCGCGTAATAGGTCGGGATGCGGTTGTACTTCTGCGTGAAAGCCTCGACGAAGCGCTTGCTCGCGGGATTGTCGTAATCGGTGTTCCAGTGCGCCGTCACGTTCACGCCGATCGCCGCGTCGCCCACCGCCGTGACCGTCGTGCTGTCCATGGACGGCGCCGCCAGCACCATCGGGATGTTCGCCATCAGCCCGGCCTGCACGTACTGCCGCAGGAAGGCGATCCCCAGACCGCCGGGATGGAACTGGTACACGGCCTGCGGATTGGCCGCCCGGATGCGCGCCATCTCCGAGGAGTAGTCGGTCTGGTCGAGGTTCGTGTAGGCCTCCAGCGCGACCTCGCCCTTGTACATGCGCTTGAAGCCGGTGATGGCGTCGCGCCCGGCCTGGTAGTTCGGCGCCAGGATCGCCATGCGGCGGATGCCCATGTTCTGCGCCAGCTGCCCCGCGCTCTCGTGCAGGGAGTCGTTCTGCCACGCCACGGACCAGAAGTTCCGGTGGCACTCCCGCCCCGCCAGGTTCGACGGCGACGCGTTGGGCGAGACATAGATCGCCCCGCCATCCAGCACGTCTCCCACCACGGCGCCGAGCACGTTGGAGAAGACGATGCCGGTCAGCAGCTTGATCCGCTCGTTGCGCATGAAGCGCTCGGCGATCTGCTTGCCCTGGCCGGGGCGCAGCCCGTCATCCTCGACCAGCACCTGCACCGGCGCGCCGCCGAGCCGCCCGCCCTCCATCTCCGCCGCCAGCAGGAAGGCGTCCCGGATGTCCTGGCCGAGATAGGAGCCCGGCCCCGACAGCGTCGTGACCATGCCGATCTTCAGCGGCGCGCCCTGCGCGATCGCCGGCCGCGCGAGCGGCGCCAGGCCCAGGGCCGCCCCGGCCATCAACAGTTCACGCCGCTGCATCGTCCCGCCTCCAGCTCGTTTCGTTGAAGCCTAAAGCAATTCGGCCCGGCGCCAAGATGTTGCGCGGATGGCCCCGGGGGAGAGAAGGAATTCTCTCCCCCGGACCCCCACTCATCTCTCTTTGTTAGGCTGCCGCTGAAGGCGGAGCCGTGCCGCCGTCCGCGGCAGCCTCACCGAAGAAGATGAGGTGGGGTCCGGGGAGGGAGAATTCCTTCTCCCTCCCCGGAGTCACCCGCGCACCCGGATCAGTCCACCCGCGCCCCGGAGACGCGCACCAGCCGCTCCTTCGCCTCCCGGTCGGCGGCGATCAGCGGGACCGATGCCTCGGGCGAAGCGACATGGACGGTGTACCCGTTCGGCGTGAGGTGCCGGTCCCGCACCAGCGGGTCCTCCATCGCCGCCGCGACATCCCGGTGGATGCGCTCCAGCAGCGGCGCCGGTGTGCCCGCGGGGGCGAAGATCCCGAACCAGGTGCGCGGGTCCGTCTCGCCGTAGCCAGCCTCTTCCAGTGTCGGCACGTCGGGCAGTTGCGGCAGCCGCGTCGGCCGCCCGACCGCCAGCGCCCGCATCGTGCCAACGGCCAGGAACTCCCGCGCTGACGCGACACCCGCGAGCGTCATCTGCACCTCGCCCGCCACCACCGCCAGCACGGCGGGCGTCAGGCCGCGATAGGCGACCTGGGTGATGTCCAGCCCCTCCCGCGCCTTCAGCGCCTCGAATAGCAGATGCGGCTGGCTGCCGGGGCCGTAGGAGCCATAGTTCAACCGCCCCGGCGATGCCTTCGCGGCCGCCACCAGCTCCCGCATGTCCCGCGCCGGGACGGAGGGGTTGGCGAGCACCATCTGGTGCACGTCCAGCAGGTAGGAGACGGGCACGAGGTCCCGCTGGGGATCATAGGGCAGGCGGGAGAAGAGGAAGGGATTGGACGTGATCGACGCGTCCGACGTCATCAGCAGCACGTGCCCGTCGGGTGCCGCTTTCGCCACCGCGTCGGTGCCGGGGATGGTCGCCCCGCCCGGCCGGTTGTCTACCGTCACCGTCTGCCGCCACACCGGCGTCAGCCGGTCCGCCAGCGCCCGCGCCAGCGCGTCCAGCCCGCCGCCGGGCGGATAGGGGACCACGATCCGCACCGGCCGCTCCGGCCAGACGCCCTGGCCGCGGGCCACCACGGGGGCAGCGAGGAGCGGGGCGGCCAGCAGGGCGCGTCGGCGAAGCGTCATCGTTCCCTTCTACCGCCCGGCCGCCGCGCCTGTCCCGGCCTGTTAATCGTCGTTACGCGGCCCCGCAGCGGCCCGTGCGGGGCGGCCGTGTCATGTCCCGAACAGGTGCTGCCCGAGCCGCGCCGCCGTCGCGCCCGGCGCCTCCAGCTTCGCCAGGTGGCCGATGCCGTCCTGCACCTCCAGCACGGCGCCCGGGATGGCGCCGGCCAGGGCCTGGCTGACCTCCGGCGGATTCACCCGGTCCTCGCTGCCCACGAGGATGAGCGTCGGCGCCCGCACATCCCGCGCGAAGTCGAGCGTATCCGTCGCGTCGCTCGCGCGGGCCGAGCGCAGCAGGCCCTTCGCGTGGGTCGCGGCCAGGGTATCCCGCACCCATTCCCCGACTGTCTCCGACGTGCCGGGCGCCACGAGGTTCCGCCACCGCGTCCGCGCCAGTGCCATGCCGCCCGCGGCGATGCTGTCCCGGCGCATGGCGAGCATCCGCGCGCGCTCCTCCGCCGGTTTCCAGCGCTGCCCGCGCGACGATCCGAGCAGCGCCAGCCGCGCCACCCGCCCCGGATGCAGCGCCGCGAGCACGACGCCGATCATGGACCCGAAGGAGGAGCCCACGATATGCGCGCGCTCCACGCCCAGCATGTCCAGCAGCGCGGCGGCGACGCGGGCGTAATCCTCCGCCGCCGGTGCCTCGGCCGCGAAGTCGGCCGAGAGCCAGTAGCCCGGCGCGTTCCACGCGATCACCCGCGCCCGCGCCGCCAGGACCGGCATCACGAAGCGCCATCCGGTGGAATTCGAGCCGATGCCGTGCATCAGCAGCACGGTCTCCGGACCCGTTCCGGCCTCCATGAAGGACAGGCGCCCGTGCTCCAGCCCTAGCGCGGCGGCATCCAGCTCGACGAAGCGGGTCTCGGGCAGGGACGGCGCGGCGGTGCCGTCGGGGTGGCGCGTCACAGGGACACCCATCCCTCCGGCGGCTGCTTGCCGGGGTGGATCGTCCCGCAATGCTTGCAGGTGCGCTTCTCCTCGCTGGCGTAGAAGGCCTCGTAGAGGGGCGGCAGGTCCTTCACGATGTCCTTCACCGTGATCTCGATGCGGTGGACCAGGGCGTGGCAGTTGAAGCAGTACCACTGGAAGGCGTCCTGCTCGCCCGGGGGCCGCGATCCCTCCACCACCAGCCCGACCGACCCGGCCTGCGGCCGCTGCGGGGAGTGCGGGACATGCGCCGGCAGCAGGAACACCTGTCCCTCCCGGATCGGGATGTCCTGGATGCGGCCCTCGGCGTGGATCTTCAGCACCATGTCGCCGCGGAGCTGGTAGAAGAACTCCTCCACCGGGTCGTCGTGGAAATCCACGCGCTGGTTCGGCCCGCCGACGATCTGCACGACGGTCTTCGCATCCTCGAAGAGCAGCTTGTTGCCGACCGGCGGCTTCAGGAGATGGGCGTTCGCATCGATCCACGCCTTGAAGTCGAAGGGCTGCTTCATATCCGCCTTCCCATAAACTCGTGGGGTCCGGGGGGGGGCGTTCGCTCCCCGGCGGGGCAGGAAACCTGCGGTTTCCGCCCGGGGTGCAGGGGCAGAGCCCCTGCGTCTCATTCGGCGGCTTGCTTCACCGGCAGTCTCAGCCCGCAACCCGCGAAGGCCGCCCGCGTCGCCGCCCGCTCCGCCTCGGTGAGTTGCAGCATCGGCCGCCGCACCGGCCCGCCCGCCTGTCCCAGCAGCTCCTGCCAGTATTTCTGGTGCGCCTGGGGCTTGCCGCCCGGGCGGGTGGACTTCAGCGCCTGCCGTACCGGCTCCAGGCTGGCCGAGACGCGCCGCGCCTCCTCCATCCGCCCGGTGAAGGCGAGGTCCGTGTAGTCCCGCATCCGCCGGTCCACCGCCGTCTGCAGGATGGCGGGCGGGGAGGAGCAGAGATAGAGCCGCCAGCCCAGCTCGAGGATGTTGTCGAGCCACTCCTCCTCGCTGGCGGTGGAGACGAGCAGCGCGTCGCCGGCGCGGCGGGACAGCTCGGAATACATCGCCCGCGGGACGGAGTACTTGATCGCCACCACGTTCGGCAGCTCCGCGATCCGCAGGCAGAGGTCCGGCGACATGAGGTAGCCGCTGTCCGGGTGCGACCACATGGCGATGCCGAGCCGCGTCCGCTCGCTGATGTGGCGGTAGTACTCGACCAGCGTCTCGTCGCGGTCATGCAGGAAGTGCAGCACGGGCGCGTGGACCACGATGTAGTCGGCGCCGCAGGCCTCGGCATGCGCGGCCAGTTCCAGCACCGTGTCCAGGTTCTGGTCGGAGCAGGACATGACGGTGCGCTTGCCGCAGCCCCGCGCCACCTCCGCCGCGATGCTGAACAGCCGCTTCCGCTCCGCCAGGGAGAGGGAGAAGAACTCGCCCTGCTTCCCCGCGACGAAGACGCCGTCGATGCCCAGTTCGTCGAACCAGTGCCGGAGGTTCGCGCGGAACCCCGCCTCGTCCACCGCGAAGTCGTCGCGGAAGGGCGTCAGCGCCGCGACCCAGATGCCGCGCATATGGGCGCGGGCGTGCTCCTTCGCGTGCGCGCGGTCATAGGTCTCGCTCATCGCCGCCTCCCGGGAAGCGCGACAGGGTAGAGAGGATGGGGGGCGGCGTGAACTCCCCGTCAGGGGGCGCCCGCGGCCTCCTTCTCCAGCGCCTCGGTCAGCTCGCCCAGCAGGTCGCGCAGCGCCGCCATCCGGCCGGGCGGCAGCCGCGCCGCGAAGCCCGCCTCGACCTTCCGGCTGAGCGCCACCAGCGCCTCGGACACCGCACGGCCTCGCGCCGTCAGGCGCACCCGCTTCGCCCGCCCGTCCTCCGGGTCCGGCCCGACCGTGACGTAGCCGCCGCCCGCCAGCGCCTCCACGAGGTAGGACATGCTCTGCTTCGTCATCTGCGCCCGCTCCGCCAGCTCGCTCACCCGCGATCCGGCCGGGGCGATGAAGCGGAAGACGGCGCTGTGCGCCGGGCGGATGTCCGGGAAGCCGCGTCCGGCCAGCTGGCCATAGACCTGCGCCTGCAACGTCTCATAGGGCCGGCGGAGCAGGTAGCCGAGGGTCCGCTCGGTCGCGCTGATGTTCTTGCCGGGCATGAGGACCGTTTGACAGATAGGCAGAAGATCTGTCTATTAAAGACAGATAGTCTGACCGCATGCCGTGGCGGACGCCCGGACGCTCCCCATGGACATGCCGCTCAACGTCAGCCCCTCCAATCACCTGTCCCATCCCCGCGAAGGCCGCACGGAGACGGTCCTCGGCGTGGGCGTCCTCTACAAGGCGGATGCGGCCGCAACAGGCGGCGGCCTTGTCTGCGCCGAACTCACCGTTCCGCCCGGCGCCGGCATCCCGCCTCACCGGCACAGCGCAGAGGACGAATCCTTCTACGTCCTGGCCGGCCACGTCGCGATCAGCGGGGACGATATCCCGGGCGGGGAGGCCGTGCTCGGCGCGGGCGGTTTCTTCCACGGCCCGCGCGGCCGCGTGCACGGCTTCCGCTGCGCGGGCGAGGAGACCGCGAAACTGCTGCTGTTCGTCACGCCAGGGGCGGGCATCGGCGGCATGTTCGGCGACCTCGCCGCCCTGGGCGGCGATCCGGCGGCGATGAACCCGGCCGGGATCGTCGCGGTCTGCGCGCGCTACGGGATCGAGTTCACGCGCTGACCGTGACCCGGGAGGCTCTGCCTCCCCGACCCTCCGCCGGGGGGGAACGCACCCCCCGGACCCCGCGATCTGTTTAGACCCCCGCCGCCTCCGCCGCGCCGCGCAGGAAGCCGGCCAGCGCCGCGTGGAACTCCGGCTCGTCCAGCAGGAATGCGTCGTGGCCCTTGTCGGACTCGATCTCGATGAAGGACACGCGCGCCGCCGCCCGGTTGAGCGCCCGCACCACCGCCCGGCTCTCCGCCGTCGGGAACAGCCAGTCGGAGGAGAAGGAGGCGAGCAGGAACCGCGTCGCCGTCCCGCGGAAGGCGGCCGCCAGGTCGCCGCCATGCTCCGCTGCCAGGTCGAAGTAATCCATGGCGCGGGTGATCGTGAGGTAGGAGTTCGCGTCGAAGCGCCGGATGAAGGTGCTGCCCTGGTGGCGCAGGTAGCTCTCCACCGCGAAGACGTCCTCCAGGAAGGTCAGCGCCTTCGCGCCCTGCAGGCGCCGGCCGAACTTCCGCATCAGCGCGCCTTCGGACAGATAGGTGATGTGCGCGACCATCCGCGCCACCGAAAGCCCCTGCGCCGGCAGCCGCCCATCCTCCCAGTAGCGTCCCCCGCGCCAGTCCGGGTCGGAATGGATTGCGGCGCGCCCTACCTCGTGGAAGGCGATGTTCTGGGCGGAGTGGTGCGCGGCCGTCGCGATCGGCGCGCAGGCGAAGAGCGCGTCGGGATAGGTCGCCGCCCATTCCAGCGCCTGCATCCCGCCCATGGAGCCACCGACCACCGCCAGCAGCCGCGCGATGCCCAGATGCTCCACCAGCCGCTTCTGCGCGCGCACCATGTCGCGGATCGTGACGGTCGGGAAATCCGTCCCCCAGGGCCGCCCGAGGCCGCGTCCCTGCGCGTCCGTCATCTCCTCCCGCGGCCCGGTGCTGCCCATGCAGCCACCGAGGACGTTGGCGCAGATGATGAAGAAGCGATCCGTGTCGAGCGGCTTGCCCGGCCCCACCACCGCCTGCCACCAGCCCGGCTTGCCCGTCACGGGCTGGGTTTCCGCCAGGTACTGGTCCCCGGTCAGGGCGTGGCAGACGAGGATCGCGTTGCTCCGCGCCGCGTTCAGCGTGCCGTAGGTGCGATACGCCACGGCCAGGGGCGCGATCGTCATGCCGCAATCCAGCGCCATGCCGTCCGCGAAGACGGCGCGCTGGTGCTCCACCGTCGGCAGGGGCGTGGCGACCTCGCTCATCCGAGGGGATGTAGACCCGTTCGCGCCCGGCCGGAACGGCCGACGAACGGGGTGCCGCGCTTTTGCGCCCCGCGCGGGGAACGGGCCTGGGGCGCGGCATCGCCGGTTGCGGCGCGCGCCCGGGCGCCCGATATCCCGGATACCTTCGCGCCGGCGTGGCGTTTCAGCCCCGGCCGCACTTCCGGACCCTGACATGGCTTTCGAATCCCTCCCCCAGCCGCTGCGGGACGCGCTCTCCGCCCGCGGCTACGCCAACGCCACCCCCGTCCAGGCCGCCGTCCTGGCCGAGGGCACGGCCGGCCGCGACCTCCTCGTCTCCGCCCGCACCGGCTCCGGCAAGACCGTCGCCTACGGCCTCGCGATGGCCCCGGACCTGCTGGGTGACGCCTCCCGCCTTCCCCCGGCCGGCGCGCCGCTGGCCCTGGTGGTCGCCCCCACGCGCGAGCTCGCTCTCCAAGTGAAGGCCGAACTGACCTGGCTCTACGGCCCGGCTGGCGGTCGCATCGCCTCGGCGGTGGGCGGCATGGACCCGATTGCGGAACGCCGCGCCTTGGCCGCCGGCGCCCATGTCGTCGTCGGCACCCCCGGCCGCATGAAGGATCACCTGGACCGCGGCAACCTCCGCCCGGATTCCGTCCGCGCCGTGGCGCTGGACGAGGCGGACGAGATGCTCGACCTCGGCTTCCGGGAAGAGTTGGAGGCGATCCTCGGCGCCCTGCCGGAGGAGCGCCGGACCCTCCTCTTCTCCGCGACCGTGCCCAGGCCCATCGCGCAGCTCGCGAAGCAGTTCCAGCGCGATGCCCTGCGCATCGAGGCGACCTCCGGCGACGAGCCGCACGGCGACATCGCCTATCGCGCCGCCCTCGTCTCCTCCGGGGATGTGGAGCGCGCGGTGGTGAACGCGCTGCGGCTGGAGGACGCGCCGATCGCGATGGTCTTCTGCGCCACCCGCGCCGCGGTGAACCGCCTGCACGGCAACCTCGCGGAGCGCGGCTTCCCCGCCGTCGCCCTCTCCGGCGAGCTCACCCAGGCCGAGCGCACCCGCGCCATCCAGTCGCTCCGCGACGGTCACGCCCGCGTCTGCGTCGCGACCGACGTCGCCGCCCGCGGCCTGGATCTGCCGGAGCTGGACCTGGTGATCCACGCCGAGCTCCCGCGCGACCCGGAGACGCTGCTGCACCGCTCCGGCCGCACCGGCCGTGCGGGCCGAAAGGGCGTGTCGCTGCTGATCGTCCCGCCGTCGCGTCGCCGCATCGCCGAGCGCCTGCTGGCCGGCGCGCGCGTCACGGCCGAATGGGCCCCCGCCCCCTCCGCCGAGGCCGTGCGCGCGAAGGATGCTGAACGCATCGCTGCCCGCGCCGCGGCCCTGGTCGCGGAGGAGGCGCCGGAAGAGGACCTGCCGATCGCGCGCGAACTCCTGACCGGCCTCGGCCTGCCCGTCCCCGCCGCGGACCCGGCCGGCTGGAGCCAGCCCACCAACGAGGCGGACGCCGTCGGCGGCCTCGCCCTCGCCGCTGCCCTCATCCGCCTCCTGCGCGCGCCCTTGCCCGCCCCGGAGGAGTTGACCGCCATCGCCGATCGCGGCGCCCGGCGGGAGGCTCCCCGCCACGCGGAGAGCGGCCCGCCCCCCTCGGAGGGCGTGTGGTTCCACATGGATGCCGGCCGCGACCGCAACGCGGATCCGCGCTGGCTGCTGCCCTTTCTCTGCCGCCGGGGTGACGTCACGCGCGCCGAGATCGGCCGCATCCGCATCCTGGATCGGGAGACGCAGTTCGAGGTCGCGCCCTACGCCGCGTCCCACTTCGCCGAGGCCATCCGACGCCCCGGGCGCGGGGAGGACGCCGACATCCGCGTGGAGCCGATGCAGCCGCTGCCGCGTGGCGGCCACGCCGGCCCGCGCCGGGCCACCACCCGGACAGTCTATCGCAAGCGGGCCTGACAACCCGCCTTCCCGTCATGCTCCCGTGTCGGGGCGAAGCCACGAAGACCGGAGACGGCCGAAACAAGGCTGGGGAGATGAACTCCCCCAGACCCCCTCCCTTTTCTGGCAGCCTGCCGCGGCGGGTTGAGACGGGGTCGCCGCCATCTCAACCCGCCGCGGCAGCCTGACAAAAATAGATGGGGGTCCGGGGGAATACCTTCCCCCGGCTTCTTTCTCAGTTTCGCATCCCACCCCACACTCAGCGGATGGCTTCCCCCGCTCCCGCGACCCGCGACACCCCCGATCCCGACTTCGCCGAACTCCTGGCGCGTCGCCCGCACCTGACCGCGCATGCCTTCGACGGCCTGGTCATGGACGACGTCCCGCTGGTCCAGATCGCGAGAGCCGTGGGCACTCCGACCTGGGTCTACTCCGCCGGCACGCTTCGTCGCCGCCACGCGATGCTGCGGGACGCGCTGCGCGATGCCGGCCTGACCGCGTCCATCCATTTCGCGACGAAGTGCAATGACAGCCTCGCCGTCCTGCGCGTCCTGAACGCGGAGGGCGCCGGCGCCGACGTGGTCAGCGGCGGCGAGCTGATCGGCGCCCGCGCCGCCGGCATCCCGGCGGACCGCATCGTCTTCTCCGGCGTCGGCAAGACGCGCGCGGAGATCGCCCAGGCCCTGGCCGAGGGCGTGCTGCAGCTCAACGCGGAGAGCGCGGAGGAGATCGAGATGATCGCCGCCGTCGCCGCGGAGACCGGCCGCATCGCCCCCGTCGCGCTGCGCGTGAACCCGGACGTGGACGCCCGCACGCACGCGAAGATCTCCACGGGCCTCGCGGAGAACAAGTTCGGCATCGCCTACAACGACGCCGCCGCCCTCTACGCCCGCCTGTCGTCGCTGCCCGGCATCCGCCCGGTCGGCCTCGCCGTTCATATCGGCTCCCAGATCACCGAGGGCATGGCCGCCTACCGCGCGGCCTACGCGCGCGTGGCGGACCTCGCCCGGGCTCTCCTTTCCCGCGGGCTGCCGATCGAGCGGCTGGACTGCGGCGGCGGCCTCGGCATCCCCTATCGCGACGAGATCGCGCCCAGCCCGGCCGCCCTGGCCGGCGCCATCAAGGCGACGCTCGGCCCCCTGAACATCCCCGTGATGATGGAGCCGGGACGCTGGATCGCCGGCCCGGCAGGCGTTCTCCTGGCGTCCGTGATCCTCCAGAAGCGGGGCGCCGCGCACCGCTTCGTCGTGCTGGATGCCGCGATGAACGACCTGATCCGACCGGCGATGTACGAATCCTGGCACGGCATCCTGCCGCTGGCGCCGGACGCCTTCCACGCCCCGCGCGCGCCCGCCGAGGTGGTCGGCCCGGTCTGCGAGAGCAGCGATACCTTCGCCCGCGGCCGCGGCCTGCCCGACCTGCCGCCCGGCAGCCTCGTCGCTTTCCTCGATGCCGGCGCCTACGGCTCGACCATGTCCTCCACCTACAACGCCCGCCCGCTGGCGGCGGAGGTGCTGGTGGACGGCGCCCGCTGGGCCGTGACCCGCCCGCGCCAGTCGCATGAGGCGCTGCTCGCGAACCAAGTCGTGCCGGACTGGCTGGGGTCTCCCGCGTGACCGCCCGGCCGGGCGGCCCGCACCACCCCGCGCTGCGACGGCTCTCGTCGCTGCGCGCCCGCGCCCGGCTCGCCCTGCTCTGGGAATCCCTCTGGCCCCGCGCCTGGCCGGTGCTCGGCGTGCTCGGCGTCTTCCTCGTCCTCGCCCTCTCCGGCCTCTTCCTGCGCCTGCCGGTTGCCGCGCACCTCGCCCTTCTGGCGGCCCTTCTCGCTGCCCTGGGCTGGACACTCTGGCGGGGCAGCCGCGGCCTCGTGATGCCGGGCGACACCGCCGCCGACCGGCGGCTGGAGCGCGATTCCGGCCTGCCACACCGCCCCCTGACCACCCTGCTGGACCACCCCGCTGGCGACGACCCCGCCGCCGAGGCCCTCTGGCGCGTCCACCAGCAGCGGGAGGCCGCGCGGATCGCCCGGCTGCGCACCGCCCTGCCCCGCCCCGGCCTGCCTGCCCACGACCCGAAGGCGCTTCGCCTCGGCCTCGTGGTCGCCGTGCTGGCCAGCTTCGTCATGGCCGGCGGCGAGGCGCCGGAACGGTTGCGGCGCGCCCTCTGGCCCGAGTTTCGTGCGGCCGCGGCTCCCACCCCCACCGTCCGGATCGAGGCCTGGGTGACGCCGCCCGCCTATACCGGCGCAGCGCCCGTCTTCCTTGATCCCGCCGGCGGCTCCGCCACGGTGCCGGCGGGCAGCCGCTTGCGGATCGCCCTGTCCGGCGGGCTCGGCAGGCCCGAGCTCCTGCGGGATGGGGCGGAGGCCGCGCCCTTCCAGCCGCTCGGCGCCGGCAGCCACCTCTCCGAGACGGCGCTGGACGCCGGGGGACGCTTGGTGGTCCGCCAGTCCGGGCTGGAGGTGGTCGGCTGGACCCTCGCGGTGCAGGCCGACGCTCCGCCGCGTATCCTCTTCCCCGAGCCGCCGGCCCCGGCCCAGCGCGGCCTCGCGACCCGCCTCCCCTGGCGGGCCGAGGATGATTGGGGCATCGCCTCCGCCCGCGCCGAACTCCGGCTGGAGGCCCGGCCCGATGCCCCACCCCTGGTGGTCGAACTCTCCGTCCCGCCCGGCCATCCGAAGACCCCGCGCGGCGTGGCCCAGCCCGATCTCTCCGCCCATCCCTGGGCCGGCCTTCCCGTCCGCGCCCGCCTCTTCGCCCGGGACGGCGCGGAGCAGGAGGGCAGCTCGGAGGAGGCTGCGCTCACCCTGCCGGAGCGGACCTTCAACCACCCCGTCGCCCGCGGCCTGATCCTCCTCCGCAAGGGCCTGTCCGTCGCACCCGACCAGAGGCAGGCTGCCATCAACGGCCTCGAACGCCTTGCCGAGGCGCCGGAGGCTTTCGAGAACGACGCCGGCACCTTCCTCGCCCTCCGTACCTCCCGCACCCGCCTCTCCGACGACCAGCGCCCCGAGGCCGTGGGCGAGGTTCAGCAGATCCTGTGGGAGGCCGCCCTCGCGCTGGAGGAAGGCCGCGCCGATCGCACCGCCCGCGCCCTCGCCCAGGCGCGTGAGGCGCTGCGGGAGGCCCTGCGCGAGCGCCGGGAGACTGAGGCCCGGGAACAGTCCGAGCGCCGGCAGGCCGAGCGCGAGCGGGCGGAGCGGGACCGTGACGCCCGCGCGCAGGAGCAGAGGGATCGCGAGCGCGAGGCCCGCAACCAGGAGGCCCAGCAGCGCGGCGAGCCACGCGACGAGACCCAGGAGCGGGCGGACCGGGAGAGGTCGCAGCAGGAGCGCGCTGAGCGCCAGGAGGCCGAGCGGCAGGCCCAGACCGGGGAGCGCGAACGTCAGGAGGAGCGCAACAGCCAGCGCGCCGAGACTGACCGCCGCATCCAGGAACTCCGCGATGCCATCCGCCGCCACCTTGAGGCCCTGGCCGAGCAGCTTCAGCGCGAGAACGGCGAGACCCAGCAGGATCCTCAACTCGGCCAGCAGCAGCGCCGTGAAACGGACCGTCGCACCTCCCGCATGCGGGAGCAGAACCGCCAGGACCGGCCCGAAGAGGCCGAACGCGAACTCGCCGAGCTGGAGCGGATGCTGGAGCAGCTCGAGAACGGCGAGATGGCCCAGGCTGGCCGGGAGCAGCAGCGCCAGCGCCGGGAGCGCGGCCAGCAGCAGATGGGCGTGATCCAGGACATGGTCCGCCGCCAGTCCCGCCTGCTGGACGGCGCCCATAGTCGCGCCCAGGACGATGAATCCCGCCGCGCCCGCGAGCGCCGTCAGAGCTTCAATTACCCGAACCGCTGGCCGCCGCAGCCTCCGCCCACGAGCCAGCCCCCGGCCGAGACGCGGCAGGAGGAGGCGCGTGACGCCCGGACCCAGCGCGCCCTCCGCCGTGCCCTCGGCGAGCTGATGCAGCAGCAGGGCGACCTCACCGGGGAGGTCCCCGCACCCCTCGGTCGCGCGGACCAGGCCATGCGCCAGGGCGCAGAGGCCCTGACCGGCGGCGGTGACCCCCGCCCCCACCAGGAGCGCGCGATCCGCGAGCTGTCCGAGGGCGGCCGGCAGATGGCCCAGCGCATGGCCCGCCAGTTCGGCCAGCAGCAGCCCGGCGAGGGCGAGGATGCCGGCGAGGGCGAGGGCCAGGGCGACGCCATGGCCGAGGGCGGGATGGATGGCGGCGAGGGGGAGGACCAGATGGCCCAGCAGGGCGAGGGCCGCGACCCCCTCGGCCGCCGCCCGCGCGAGGCCAACGGCACGAACGAGGATGGCGGCGACACCCGCGTCCCCGATGAAGCCGAGATGCTCCGCACCCGCCGCATCCAGGAAGAACTCCGCCGCCGCGGCGCCGAGCGCGAGCGGCCCCCGGCCGAGCTCGACTACATCGACCGGCTGCTGCGCCGGTTCTAAGGCGGACGTGCTGGCGGCTTGTGGGTGAGACTCTGCCTCCGCCGGGGACCCTGAGGGCCCCCGGACCCCCGCATCAGCCAGGGGCACACCCCCCTACGGAATGAAGGTCCAGGAACCTCGTCGGGGGCAGTGTGTCCGACCCTGGCGGACAGGGCGCCGGGGAAAGGAGAAGCCTTTCCCCAGGGTCACCAGCGCCCCTCAGCCGCCCAGCAGGCGGATCAGGCCGTCGAGCTGATCGAGGTCCCGGTAGGAGATCGTCACCTTGCCCGCCTTGCCGCGATGCTCGATCGCGATCCGCAGTCCCAGCTTTTCCGAGAGCTGCCGCTCCAGCGCCCGTGTCTCCGCGTCCGGCGTGCGAACCGTGCGGGGCCGCTCGGCCGCGGCGGCCAGCGCCTCGGTCTGGCGCACGTTCAGCCCGCGCGTCACCACGAGCTCCGCCAGACGCACTGGGTCGGGCGCGGTGAGCAGCGCGCGGGCATGCCCGGCCGAGAGGCTGCCCCGGCTGACCATGGACCGGACGCCGGACGGGAGGCCGAGCAAACGCATCGTGTTCGCGACATGGGAGCGCGACTTGCCCACCGCGTTCCCCAGCGCCTCCGCCTTCAGGCCGAACTCCTCCATCAGGCGGCGATAGCCCTCGGCCTCCTCCAGCGCGTTCAGGTCCTCGCGCTGCAGGTTCTCCACCAGCCCCGCGGCCATGGCGGCGCGGTCGTCCAGCGCGCGCACCACCACCGGCACCTCGTGCAGGCGCGCGGCCTGGGCCGCGCGCCACCGGCGCTCGCCTCCCACGATCTCGTAGGTGCCGCTCGCGCCCGGCTTCGGCCGCACGAGGATCGGCTGAAGCACCCCGTGCTCCCGGATGGAGGCGGCCAGCTCGGCCAGCGCCTCCTCGTCCATTGGGCCGCGGGGCTGGAAGGGGCCGGGCTCCAGCGCCTCCACCGGCAGGGATTGCGGGGCGGCGGCGGGGGCCTCGGACGGCTCCTCCCCGAGCAGGGCGGACAAGCCCATGCCCAGGCGGCCGGGCTTGCGGCTCATGCGGCATTCCCCTGGGTGGCGGCCTTGGCGCGCGCACGGTCGCGCCGCAGCAGTTCGAGCGCGAGCTTCACATAGGCCTGCGACCCGGCCGAGCGCACGTCGTAGAGGATGACCGGCAGGCCGTGGGAGGGCGCCTCGGAGACGCGGATGTTGCGGGGGATCACGGTGTCGAAGACCCGGTCCTTGAAGAAGCTCCGCACGTCGCGGGCGACGAGTTCGGAGAGGTTGTTCCTGCGATCGAACATGGTCAGCACGATGCCGTCCAGGGCGAGGCCCGGATTCAGCGCCCGCTTCACCCGGTCCACCGTGCGGGTCATCTGGGAAATGCCCTCGAGCGCGAAGAACTCGGTCTGCAGGGGCACGATGACGGACTGCGCCGCCACCAGCGCGTTCAGCGTCAGCAGGCCGAGGGAGGGCGGGCAGTCCATCAGCACGTAGTCGTAGCGCTTGATGGTCTCCGCTTCCCGCGCCAGGGCGTTCGCCAGGCGCCGCTCCCGGTCCTCCATGGCGACCATCTCGATCTCGGCGCCCGCGAGGTCGTTATCGGCCGGCAGCAGGTCGAGTCCCGGGATCTGGCTCGCCCGCAGCAGCTCACCGAGCGGCCGGTCGCCGATCAGCAGCGCGTAGGACCCGTGCCCGCGCGAGGCCCTGGGAATCCCGAGACCGGTCGAGGCGTTCCCCTGCGGATCGAGGTCGAGCAGCAGCACGCGCTTCGTGCTCGCCAGCGCGGTGGCGAGGTTGATGGCAGTGGTGGTCTTGCCGACGCCGCCCTTCTGGTTGGCCAGGGCGATGCGGCGGGGCTTGCGGGGGTCAGGACCCGGCACGGCGTATCCTGCTCAGGCGCAAGAGGGTGGCGCCCGGCTCGGTGCGGCTCGCGAAGCGCTCGATGTCCATTGTCCAATCCATGGTGGCGGCGGTCAATTCCGTCTCGGCCGTTCGTCCCTTGGGAAAGATCGCGATCCCCCCTTCCCGTAGCAGGCGCGTCGCGTGTTCCAGCAGCTTCGTCAGCGGCGCCAGGGCCCGGGCCGTCACCAGCCCCAGTGGCGGTAGCGCCACCGCCTCGATCCGGGCCGTGTGAACTCGGACATGGGACAGCCCGAGCTCCCCCACCACGGAGAGGAGGAAGGCGGCCTTGCGCCGGTCCGATTCAACGAGGTGCCAGGGGCGGGACGCATCGGCGATGGCCAGCACCATCCCGGGAAAGCCGCCTCCCGTCCCGAGGTCGGCCGCTTCCGTGCCATCCAAGGGAAGCAGGGGCAGCAGCTGGAGCGAGTCCGCGACATGACGGTCGCGGATCGTCGCGGCGTCCCGCTCGGCGACAAGGTTGATCCGGGCGTTCCAGCGGACCAGCAGTTCGAGGAAGCTGTCGAGCCGGCCCGCTGTTTCACGTGAAACGAGGGCCGGCGGCAGCGCGGCGCTCACCCGACCCCCCGCGGCACCGGCGCGCCGCGGCGCAGATGCCCGGCCAGCGCAACCAGCGCCGCCGGCGTCACGCCGGGCACACGCCCCGCCGCCCCGAGCGTGGCCGGCCGTGCGGAGGACAGCCGCTGCCGCATCTCCGTCGAGAGCCCAGCCACTTCGGCGAAGTCCAGCTCGGCCGGAACGCGCAGACGCTCTTCCCGCTCCAGAGCGGCGAACTCCGCGGCCTGTCGGCTGAGGTAAGGCGCGTAGAGCGCCTCGGCCCAGAGCTGCTCCCGAACCCCGCGGGACAGGTCGCGAAGCCAGGGGAAGGCAGCGTCCAGCGCCGGGTCGGTGGCGGCCGGCAGGGCCATCACCTCCAGCAGGCTGCGCGGCACGCCATCCTGGTTCACGGCGATTCCCGCGGTGGCCAGCGACGCCGGCGTCCTGAACTCCGCCCGTGCCCGCGCGAGGGCATCCGCCACCGAGGCGGCGAAGGCCCGATGCGCCGCCGCACGCTCCGGCCCGACGCAGCTCCAGGCGATGCCCTTCTCCGTCAGCCGCAGCCCGGCATTGTCCGCCCGCAGGCGCAGCCTGTGCTCGGCCCGCGCGGTCAGCATCCGATAGGGTTCAGTGACGCCCTGGGTGACGAGATCGTCCACCAGCACGCCCATGTAGGATTCCGTGCGCAGCAGCACCGCCGGATCGGCTCCGGTGGCTCGGCGTGCCGCGTTCAGCCCGGCCACCAGCCCCTGCGCCGCCGCTTCCTCGTAGCCCGTCGTGCCGTTCACCTGCCCGGCCAGGAAGAGCCGCGGCACCGACTTCACCTCCAGGCTCGGCCACAGCGCCCGGGGATCGAGGTGGTCGTACTCGATCGCGTAGCCGTGCCGCAGGATCACCGCCCGCTCCAGCCCGGGGATGGAGGCCACCACCGCCTCCTGCACGTCCCGCGGCAGGGAGGTGGAGATGCCGTTCGGATAGACCGTCGGGTCGTCCAGCCCCTCCGGCTCCAGGAAGATCTGGTGTCGCTCCCGCTCGGCGAAGCGCACCACCTTGTCCTCGATCGAGGGGCAGTAGCGCGGCCCCGCCCCCTGGATCTGCCCGCTGTGCACGGGCGCCCGGTCCAGGTTCGCCCGGATGATCGCGTGGGTGGCGGGCGTCGTGGCGGTGATGCCGCAGACGACCTGCGGCGTCGTGATCCGCTCCGTCATCCAGGACAGCGGCTCCGGCGGGTCGTCGCCGGGCTGCGGTTCCACCGCCGACCAGTCGATGGTCCGCCCGTCCAGGCGCGGCGGCGTCCCCGTCTTCAGCCGGCGCACCGGCAGGCCGAGCCCGGCCAGGGACCGTGCCAGCCCCACCGACGCCGGATCACCGTGCCGGCCCGCCGGACGCCGCTCCGGCCCGAGATGGATCTCGCCGCGCAGGAACGTCCCCGCCGTGACCACGACCGCGCCGCAGACGATCCGCTGTCCCGCCGCTGTGCGGACGGCCGCGATCCCGCCATCCGGTCCGCGCTCCAGCGTCTCCGCCTCGCCCTCCTGCAGGGTCAGCCCCGCCGTCCCGGCGAGGAGCGCCTGGATGGCGGACCGGTACAGCGCCCGGTCCGCCTGGGCCCGCGGCCCGCGCACCGCCGGTCCCTTGCTCCGGTTCAGCAGACGGAAATGGATGCCGGCCGCGTCGGCGGCCCGCCCCATCAGCCCGTCCAGCGCATCCACCTCGCGGACGAGATGCCCCTTGCCGACTCCGCCGATGGCGGGGTTGCAGGACATCTCGCCCAGCCGGTCGAGGCGGTGGGTCAGCAGAAGAGTGCGCGCGCCGCAACGCGCTGCCACGGCGGCGGCCTCCGTCCCGGCATGGCCACCGCCGATCACCACTACGTCGTAGGAGGCGTCCTGCGTCACGCGAGGCGTATAGCGGGTCAGGCCGGTCGGCGGGAGGCGACGATCCCCTTCCCCTCCCGGTCGCCCCGTTTTTTCCGTCGTGCTGCGTGGGCGGGACCACGTCGGCGGGGCACGCCGGTCACTTGCCGATGCAGAATTCCGCAAAGACCTGGTCCAGCACCTCCTCTGCGCCGACACGCCCGGTGAGCCGTCCGAGGGCTTGCCGGGCCGCGCGCAGCGCCTCTGCACGGATCTCCGGCATCCTGTCCTCCGCCGCCTCGCGCAGCCAACTGACGGCCTCCGCCAGCGCTGCCCGGTGACGCGGCCGGGTCAGGAGGGCGGCCTCGGCCAGCGGCGCGAGGGCGTTGGCCTCCGCCTCCAGCCTGGCCCGCA
Organism: Muricoccus radiodurans; assembly: GCF_050154705.1. Classification (GTDB taxonomy): domain Bacteria; phylum Pseudomonadota; class Alphaproteobacteria; order Acetobacterales; family Acetobacteraceae; genus Roseomonas; species Roseomonas radiodurans. The sequence continues at coordinate 4,020,390 of NZ_CP189561.1, forward strand.
GATCGGCGATTCCCGCACCCGTCCGTGCGGAGATCGCGATCACTGGCTGGCCCGCCAGGGAAACCGGTGCCGGACCCAGATCCGTCTTGCTGGCGATCACGATGCAGGACCGCCGGGCCAGGAGCGCGAGCGTCGGCGGGTCGGGCTCGGCATCCACCGCCAGCACCGCGAGCACGAGGTCGGCCCCCTCGCCCCGGTGCAGGGCCCGCCTCACCCCCTCGGCCTCGATCTCGTCCCCGGCCTCCCGCAGACCCGCAGTATCGGCCAGGGTGGCCGGTAGCCCGGCGAGGATCATCCGCGCCTCCACCACATCGCGGGTGGTGCCGGCGCGGGCGGAGACGATGGCCGCCTCTCGTCCGACGAGGGCGTTCAGCAGCGACGACTTTCCGGCGTTCGGTGCCCCGAGGATCGCGACATCCAGGCCGAGGCGGACGCGCTCTCCCGCCGCGCTGTCGGCCAGATGCGCCGCCACCTCCTGGGCGAGCGCGGACGCGCCTGCCCGCACGCCCATCTCGAGATCGGAGGGCAGGCCCTCCTCCGCGAACTCGATCTCGGCTTCCTGGTGCGCCAGCATACGGGTCACGCGCTCCGACCAGCCATCGCAGAGGACACCCAGCTCACCGCCCGCCTGTCGCAAGGCTTGGCGCGCCTGCGCGGTCGTCTCGGCCGCGATGAGGTCGGCGATGCCCTCGGCCATGGTCAGGTCGAGACGACTGTTCAGCACCGCACGTCGGGTGAACTCACCCGGCTCGGCTGGCCGGGCGCCCAAACAGGTCACCGCATCCAACACACCCGCGACGACGGCTGGGCCGCCATGCAGATGGAGTTCGGCCGAGTCCTCTCCGGTGTAGGAGCCGGGGGCGGGAAACCAGAGCACGAGCGCCTCGTCCAGCACGTCGCCGTTTTCTGCGCGGAGCCGGCGCAGGGACGCACGGCGCGGCTTTGGCAGACGTCCGGCCATCGCCGTCACAACGGCGCCGGTACGCTGCCCGGAAAGGCGGACGACGGCCACGGCCGATCGTCCGGGCGCGGTGGCCAGGGCGAAGATGGTGGACCGTCCAGGCCCGGTTTCAGTCGCGGCGTCCAGGCCCCTGTCCTCCTGCGGCTCACGGCCCGGCACGGGCAGCTCCACACTCGTGATTCATGGTTTCCCCTGACCGGTCCCGTTCGGCATCGGGCATCCGGAAGGTGCCGTCGCTCCGGATGGCCGCGTGGCGCGGCCGAGCCAAGGGGAGAATTGGACCGGGCATGGGCGGTGTCGCCAGCCGCCTGACAGACCGGTCGAACTGTTTCACGTGAAACAGCTCGGGTCGCCATGGGGCCAGACCCTCGCCAGACCCGCCGTTGCAGCCGGTGCCGAAGGCATTGAAGCCGAACTGGCACTCCCCAACCCTCGGCCGGACGCTGCCCGTCTCCGGCCATGGCCATGGGGCCACGCCTCCATCACGATCCCCCCGCCCCGCTTGACGCCGCCGCCCCAGGGGCCGACGAATCTCCCGGCCGCCCATGCCCCAAACCTCGCTTCATACCCCCCTCGGCCCGCTGACCCTGTCCGAGGAGGACGGGGCCATCGTCTCCCTCGATTGGGGTCAGGGCCGAGACCGCGAGGAAACGCCTCTCCTCCATCGCGCCGCGGACCAGTTGCAGGACTACATGGACGGGCTGCGCCTGGATTTCGACCTTCCGCTGAACCCGCCAGGCTCCCCGTTCCGCCGCCGCGTCTGGGACGCGCTCCGCGCCATCCCGCCGGGCGAGACCCGCAGCTACGGCGACCTCGCGCGCCTGCTCGGCACGGCCTCACGCGCCATCGGCGGTGCCAATGCCGCGAATCCCATCCCGATCATCATCCCCTGCCATCGTGTGATCGGCAGCGGCGGTGCGATCGGCGGCTATTCCGGCGAGGGCGGCCTCGATACGAAGCGCTGGCTTCTTGCCCTGGAGCGCCGAGGCCGGCCAGCCGCCTCCGACTCCCTTTTCCCCTTCCCCGAACCGGCGCCGACGCCGCGCCCGAGGAACGCCTCCCGATGAACCACGCCATCCGCCTTCACGAGACGGGCGGGCCCGAGAAGCTCGTCTGGGAGGAGGTTCCTCTCCCCAGCCCGAAACCCGGTGAGGCCCTCGTCCGCCACGCCGCCATCGGTCTCAACTTCATCGACATCTACTTCCGCACTGGCCTCTACAAGGCGCCCGCCATGCCCGCCGTCATCGGCATGGAGGGCGCCGGCACGGTCGAGGCCGTGGGCGAGGGCGTGACCGACCTGAAGCCCGGCGACCGCGTCGGCTACGCCATGGGCCCGATCGGCGCCTATGCCGAGGCCCGCACCATCCGCGCCGATCTTCTGGTAAAGCTGCCGAGCGACATCCCGTTCGACACGGCCGCGGCGATGCTGCTCCAGGGCCTGACCGCGCAGTACCTCCTCCGCCGCACCTACGCGGTGAAGCCGGGCGAGACGATCCTCGTCCACGCCGCTGCCGGCGGCGTCGGCCTTATCCTCGTCCAGTGGGCAAAGGCCCTCGGCGCCACCGTGATCGGCACCGTCAGCACCGAGGCGAAGGCCGAGCTCGCCCGCAGCCACGGCGCCGATCATGTGATCCTCTCCTCCGACGACCTGCCCAGCCGCGTCAGCGAGATTACCGGCGGCGCCCGCCTGCCCGTCGTCTACGACAGCATCGGCCGCGACACCTTTACCGCGTCGCTCGACTCCCTCGCGCCGCTCGGCCTCCTCGTCTCCTACGGGAACGCCTCCGGACCGGTGACCGGTGTCGATCTTGGCGTGCTCGCGGCCAAGGGCAGCCTCTACGTCACCCGCCCCACCCTCGCGACCTATGTCGCCAAGCGCGCCGACCTCCTCGCGATGAGCGAGGAGCTCTTCGACGTCGTGCGCAGCGGCAAGGTGAAGATCGGCATCAACCAGACCTTCCCCCTGAAAGACGCGGCAGACGCCCATCGCGCGCTGGAGGGCCGGAAAACAACCGGCAGTACGGTCCTCATCCCTTAAAAATTTCGGACCGGAATTTTTCCGGAAGCGCCGGGGCGGCGCTTTCTTGGCCTACCGGGGAGCTTTCCACTCCCTGGACCCCTGGGTGCTGCCGCGTCCTGCGGACATGGAACGCGGGGTCAAGGTGCCGCTGGCCCCTCAGCGGAGGCGCGCGGGGGGCAGAGCCTCCGCGTCCTACCCTTTCAGGAAGTAGCGGTACCGATACCGCTCGCTCAGCCCCAGCCCGGCATAGAGCGCCTGCGCTCCGGCATTCCCGGTCGCGACCTGCAGCCAGCAGACCGACGCTCCCAATCCGGCGCCCCAATCCGCCAGGCCCCGGATCACTCGCGCCGCCAGGCCGCGCCGCCGGAACGCCGGTGCCGTCGCGATGTCGAACAGCCCGCACAGCCCGTCGTCCGCCACCGCGTGCCCGCAGGCCGCGGGCGTGCCCTCCATCGGGAGCACGGCCCAGGCCGCCGGACGCAGGAGCATCCCCACCGCCAGCCGCTTCTCCTCCCGCCGCGCCGGGGTCTGGTAATCCGCCGTGGACAGCACCGAGAGCCAGTCCTCGTCCGGCCCGTCCGGCCAGCGGAGCGCTGCATCCGCCGCCGATGCCAAGCGGCCGGACATGATCACCGCTCCCTCGGCCTCGCGATAGCCGCGCGCCTGCAGCAAGGGCACAAGGTCCGGCGGGTCCAGCGGCGTCGAGCGGAAGCGGCAGGGCAGCCCGAGCCTCCCGTAATGCGCCTCGATCCGCGCGACGCGCGCCTCCAGCCCCGGATCGGCCGAAGGATCGAAAGAGCACGCCGCATTCGCCCGCCCCGTCCCGCCCAGGAAGGCGCGGACCACGAAGCCGCCGTCCCAGGCCACGCGCGCCGCCGGCACCGCGTTCAGCGCGGCCCGCTCCAGCCGCGCCACATCCACCCCATCCATCGCGTCCGCTGCGCCCCATCCCTGCTGCACGGGCCGGATCAGGCGGCCCGCTGCGACAGGATGTGATGCGCCGTCACCGGCCGCAAACGCGGTGCGGAGGCGCGTCCTACAGGATCGAACCCACAACGAAACCGGCGCGCGGAGTCCGCGTTCCCCCCCCGCACACCAACGGTCCCGAAGGAGCTGAACATGATGACCCGTCTCGCCCTTGCGCTCACGCTGAGCCTCGCCTCTGGCGCGGCCTTCGCGCAGGCCACCACCTCCACCGCCCCGACCCCTAGCGCCCCCGGCGGCGTGACTGTGAACCAGGGCGCCGGCTCCCCCGGCATGGCGGCTTCCCCCGGCGTGCCGGTCGGCGGCGCCGGTGGTTCCCCGGATGGCCGTCGCGCCGGCTCGGGCGTGGCGACGACCGGCAGCACCCCGCAGTCCGGCAACGAGTCCGGCAGCGGCGCGGGCGGCGCGGGCGGCGCGGCCCGCTGATCAGGCCGGCCTGAACAGGAAAGGCCCGCCCCGGGTGACCGGGGCGGGCCTTCTTGCATCCGGACCTCCGCCGCACCGTCCCGAAGGGCGGCGCGGCGTCGGCGCGTCAGGTATTCATCGCGTCGAAGAAGTCGTGGTTCGTCTTGCTGTACTTCAGCTTGTCCAGCAGGAACTCCATCGCGTCCTGCGTGCCCATCGGGTTCAGGATGCGGCGCAGCACCCACATCTTCGACAGGTCCGCGCGATCCACCAGCAGCTCCTCCTTGCGGGTGCCGGACTTGGTGATGTCGATCGCCGGGAAGACCCGCTTGTCCGAGAGCTTCCGGTCCAGGATGAGCTCGGAATTGCCGGTGCCCTTGAACTCCTCGAAGATCACCTCGTCCATGCGGCTGCCCGTGTCGATCAGGGCCGTCGCGATGATCGTCAGCGACCCGCCCTCCTCGATGTTGCGCGCCGCGCCGAAGAAGCGCTTCGGTCGCTGCAGCGCGTTCGCGTCCACGCCGCCCGTCAGCACCTTGCCGGAGGACGGCACGACCGAGTTGTAGGCGCGCCCGAGCCGGGTGATGGAGTCCAGCAGGATCACCACGTCCCGCTTGTGCTCGACCAGGCGCTTCGCCTTCTCCAGCACCATCTCCGTCACCTGCACGTGGCGCGTCGCCGGCTCGTCGAAGGTGGAGGCTACCACCTCGCCGCGCACGGTGCGGGCCATGTCCGTGACCTCCTCCGGCCGCTCGTCGATCAGCAGCACCATCAGGAAGACGTCGGGATGGTTGGCCGAGATGGAGCGGGCGATGTTCTGCAGCATCACCGTCTTGCCGGTGCGCGGCGGCGCCACGATCAGGGCGCGCTGCCCCATGCCGATCGGCGCCACCAGGTCGATCACCCGGTGCGTGTTGTCCTTCGTCGCCGCCTTCGCGATGGCCGGCGCCGCGTCCGCGTGCTCGTTCTCCATCTTCAGGCGCCGGGTCGGATAGAGCGGCGTCAGGTTGTCGAAGTTCACGCGGTGCCGCACGGCCTCGGGCGGTTCGAAGTTCACCGTGTTGACCTTCAGCAACGCGAAGTAGCGCTCTCCGTCCTTCGGGGCCCGGATCTGGCCCTCCACCGTGTCGCCGGTCCGCAGCGCGAAGCGCCGGACCTGGGCAGGGGAGACGTAGATGTCATCCGGCCCCGGCAGGAAGTTGGACTGGGGATTCCGCAGATAGCCGAAGCCGTCGGAGAGGATCTCCAGCGTGCCGTCGCCGTGGATCGCCTGGTCGCTGTCCGCCAACTGCTTGAGGATGGCGAACATCATGTCCTGCTTACGCAAGGAGGACGCGTTCTCGACGCCGACCTCCTCCGCGAAGGCGAGCAGGTCGCCGGGGCTTTTGGCCTTTAGTTCTGAGAGATGCATGGGTGTCCGTGGACAAGTCGGGAGGGGAGGTCTGCGCGGAACCTGGATCGGGCGCGGGCTGGCCGCGTCCGCCGCCGGGCGGCGGGGTTCCATGGATGATGCGCGGGGTGGCGACAGGCGCCGGGAGAATCCCGGGCTGGCTCGCCGGGCCGGAAGCTAGAAGCGGTCCGGCGCTGCCGTCAAGCAGCAGTTGGGTGGAAATCGCGAAAAATCAAGGCCCGCCGGTCAGAAGGGCTTCACGATCACCATGATGACGATCAGCACCATCAGGACGGTCGGCACCTCGTTGGCGATCCGCCAGTAGCGCTCGGTCTTCGGCCGCCCATCCGCCGCGAACCCGCGCCGCGCCGCCGAGAGATGCCCGTGGAAGGCGCTCATCGCCAGGAACCCGGCCATCTTCAGGTGCCACCACCCGGCGGACCAGTCGACCACGCCGGGCGTCAGCACCAGGGTGATCCCGAGCAGCCAGGCCGCCCCCATGGCGGGGTTGATGATCGCCTTCAGGAGCCGCCGCTCCATCACCTTCAGCGTCTCGGACAGCTCGCCGCCCACCGGCGCCGCCGAGTGGTACACGAAGAGCCGGGGCAGGTAGAACATCCCCGCCATCCAGGCGATCACCGCGATCAGGTGAAGGGCCTTGGTCCAGGGATAGAGCCCGGTCAGGACGGGGAGGGTCATGCCGGCACCAGCCCCAGCATCCCCGGCAGCGCCGACAGGTCCGACAGGGTCTCGGACGCCCCGGCCTCCAGCAGGTCCAGCACCGTGCTCTCCCGCGCCACACCGATCACGCGGCAGCCCGCCGCCACCCCGGCCCTGACCCCGGCCGGGCTGTCCTCCACCACCACGCAATCCGTCGGCGGCGCGCCGCAGGCCCGCGCCGCCGCGAGGTACATGTCGGGAAACGGTTTCGCCCGCGCCACGTCCTCGAAGCAGAAGATCCGCCCCTCGAAGGCCGCGAAGAAGGGGAGCAGCACGGCCTTGCGCCGCAGCTCCTCGCGCCCGGAATTGGACGCCACCGCCATCGGGATGCCCGCCGCCCGGATCGCCGCCACCGCCTCGGGCGCGCCGGGCACCGGCCGCAGCGCATCCCCGTCATAGAGCGCCACCAGCTCCGCCACGAGCCGCTTCGGCCAGTCCGCGGGCAGCGCCCGCCCGAGCCGCTTCTCGATCACCGGCACCATTGCCGGCAGGGACATGCCCAGGAAGGTCTCCCGCGCCGCGTGCGGCGTCATCGGCCAGCCCAGCGCCGTCAGGTTCGCCGCCACCGCCTGGTTCGCCAGCGCCTCGCTGTCCGCCAGCACCCCGTCGCAGTCGAACAGCACCGCTGCCGGCCGCATCGCCGCGTCCCTCATCACGCGGCCACCCGCTGCGCCGCCACGGCGCGCAGGGGCGACAGCCCCTCATGCGGGCATCCCCCATGCGCCTTCGGGCATTGCCGCCCACCCGCGAAGGAGCAGAGCTTCCCGCCCGCCCGGTCGCGCGACCCCCGCGTCTCCGCCCGCACCCGGTGCACCAGCCCCGCCAGCGCCGCGATGAAGCCCGCATCCGAGTTCTGCGCCGGCACCCGGAAGTATCCCGGCACGCCCTTGGCATGCGCCAGCTCCCGGTACTCCACATCCAGCTCGACCAGCGTCTCGGAATGCTCCGACACGAAGGCGATCGGACACACCAGCAGCGCCACGCCCTCGGCCCCTGCGCGCGCGATCTCCTCCTCCGCGCTCGGCCCGAGCCACTTCTGCGGCGTCACGCGGGACTGGTAGCAGAGCGCGTGATCCAGCCCCGGGATCGCCAGCGCCTCCACGACAGACGCCACGCTCCGCTCCACCTGCCACTGGTACGGATCGCCCGCTTTCACGATCCGCTCCGGCAGCCCGTGCGCCGAGAACAGCAGCCGCAGAGGCGTCCCCTCCGGCACCGCCGCCCGCGCCTCGTCCCAGCTCCGACGCACGATCTCCGCCGTCGCCCGGACGAAGCCCTCATCGGAATGCCAGCAGCACAGCGTCGCCGCCGGCGCGCCGATCCCGGCCTTCGCCGCCGCCGCGTGCCAGGCCGTCAGGCTGCTCCCCGTCGTCGTCGTGGAGAACTGCGGATAGAGCGGCAGCAGCACCACCTCATCCGGCGCGAAGGCGACGACATCGGCCATCGCCTCCTCGGTGAAGGGGTGCCAGTAGCGCATCGCCACGAAGCACCGCGCCAGCATCGGTCCCTCAGGGCCATCCCCGGACAGCGCCGCCGCCAGCGCCCGCCCCTGATCCTCCGTCAGCGCCCGCAGCGGAGAGCCCCCGCCGAGGATCGCGTAGTTCGCCATTGCCGCCTTCGTCCGCCGCGCGGCGATGAAGCGCCCCAGCGGCTTCCGGATGAAGCCCGGAAAGCGCAGGATCGCCGGATCGGTGAACAGGTTCTCCAAGAAGGGCCGCACCGCCGCCGGCCCGTCCGGCCCGCCGAGGTTGAACAGCACGACGGCCAGCTTCCGCGGCGCCAGCGTCTTCGGCGGGGCGCCCGCAAGGGCGGCATCGGTCGGGTCCATGGCCGCCGCACATGCCATCGCCCCGGCCCGGGTCAACCCCCCGCGCCCGGGCCATGCTTGTCCCGTGCCCCCGCGCCCCCTAGTTGAGGCCCCGAGATCGGGCGCCCCGCGCCCCGCCAGACACAGAAGATTTCCCGGAACGATGAGCCAGACCCAGACCGACCCCACGCGGCCCGCCACGCCCGACGACACCGCCGCCCCGCCCGAGACCGCCGCCACCAACGCGGCCGCCGCCCCCGGCCCCGCCGAGACCCCCGACCACGCCGCCGAGCTCGCCGCCATGCGCGACAAGTGGCTGCGCGCCGAGGCCGAGATGCAGAACCTCCGCAACCGCCACAAGCGGGAGCTGGAGGACGCGCGCAACTACGGCTTGCAGAAATTCGCCCGCGACATGGCCGACGCCGCCGAGAACCTCCGCCGCGGCCTCGACGCCCTGCCGCCGACCCGCGACGGCGAGGACCCCCTCCTCGGCAAGCTCCGCGACGGCTTCGAGAGCGCCGAGCGCGCCCTCGTCTCCGCCCTGGAGCGCCACGGCGTCCATCAGGTGAACCCGGTCGGCAAGCCCTTCGACCCCGACCAGCACCAGGCCATGGCCGAGCAGCCCGCCACCTCCGACTTCCCCCCGGGCACCATCATCACCGCCTGGACCCCCGCCTGGACCCTCAACGGCCGCCTGCTGAAGCCGGCCATGGTCGTCGTCGCCGGCAAGCCGGGCTGAGCGGTTCGGCGCTGTTGCGCTGCTGACTCCGAGGGAAGGCCCTGCCTTCCCTCGGGCTCCCATCCGCCAGGAACCTGAGGTTCCTGGACCTCCCATCTGTAAGTGAGCGCCCTTGGCTGAAGGTCCCCTGCTTGGTGAACAGCCAAATGGGGGGACCCTCAGCCAAGGGCCTTCAAACAGAAGCGGGGGGGGCGGGGCCCTCAGGGTCCCCGGCGGAGGGGGCGCAGGGGGAGGCGGCGCCGCCCCCGCGGGCCACAAGCGCAACAGCGAAGAACTGCCCACGCTCCGGGTCTTGTCCTGCGATGCCCCGCTGAATACATGCGGCGGCGTGCGGGTCGCTGACCCGCCTTTCCACCCCATCCGACGGAACATGGGGCCGGGCACGGCGCCTGATACCGGGCCGCGCCACGGCCGCCGCAAGGAGAGTGATACGGATGAGCAAGGTCATCGGAATCGACCTCGGCACCACCAATTCCTGCGTCGCCATCATGGAAGGCGGCGACACCAAGGTGATCGAGAACGCGGAGGGCGCGCGCACCACCCCCTCCATGGTCGCCTTCTCCAAGACGGGTGAGCGTCTCGTCGGCCAGAGCGCCAAGCGCCAGGCCGTGACGAACCCGACCGACACGCTCTACGCCGTGAAGCGCCTCATCGGCCGCCGCTTCGACGACCAGATGGTCAAGAAGGACATCGGCCTCGTCCCCTACAAGATCGTGCGCGCCGACAACGGCGACGCCTGGGTCGAGGCGCGCGGCGACAAGATGGCGCCGCAGCAGGTCTCCGCCTACGTGCTCGGCAAGATGAAGGAGACGGCCGAGGCCTATCTCGGCGACAAGGTGACGCAGGCCGTCATCACCGTCCCCGCCTACTTCAACGACGCCCAGCGCCAGGCGACGAAGGAGGCCGGCCGCATCGCGGGCCTCGAGGTGCTGCGCATCATCAACGAGCCGACGGCGGCGGCGCTCGCCTACGGCATGGACAAGAAGAACGGCGGCACGATCGCGGTCTACGACCTTGGCGGCGGCACCTTCGACGTGTCCATCCTTGAGATCGGCGACGGCGTCTTCGAGGTGAAGTCCACCAACGGCGACACCTTCCTCGGCGGCGAGGACTTCGACCAGCGCGTGATCGACTACCTGGCCGATGAGTTCAAGAAGGAGCAGGGCATTGACCTGCGTGGCGACAAGCTCGCCCTGCAGCGCCTGAAGGAAGCCGCCGAGAAGGCGAAGATCGAGCTCTCCTCGGCCAAGCAGACCGAGATCAACCTCCCGTTCATCACCGCCGACGCCTCCGGGCCGAAGCACCTCGTGATGCAGCTCACCCGCGCGAAACTGGAAGCCCTCGTGGACGACCTCGTGCAGCGCACGATGACGCCCGTCGACCAGGCGCTGAAGGACGCCGGCCTCTCCGCCAACGAGGTGGACGAGGTGATCCTCGTCGGCGGCATGACCCGCATGCCGAAGGTCATCGAGGCGGTGAAGCAGAAGTTCGGCAAGGAGCCGGCGCGGAACGTGAACCCGGACGAGGTGGTCGCCATCGGCGCCGCCATCCAGGGCGCGGTCCTCAAGGGCGAGGTGAAGGACGTCCTGCTGCTCGACGTGACCCCGCTGAGCTTGGGCATCGAGACGCTGGGCGGCGTGTTCACCCGGCTGATCGACCGCAACACCACCATCCCGACGAAGAAATCCCAGACCTTCTCCACGGCCGACGACAACCAGACGGCCGTGACCATCAAGGTCTACCAGGGCGAGCGCGAGATGGCGGCGGACAACAAGCCGCTCGGCAACTTCGACCTCACGGGCATCCCGCCCGCGCCGCGCGGCGTGCCGCAGGTGGAGGTGACCTTCGACATCGACGCGAACGGCATCGTCTCCGTCTCGGCGAAGGACAAGGCCACCGGCAAGGAGCAGCAGATCCGCATCCAGGCCCGCTCCGGCCTGAGCGAGTCCGACATCGAGCGGATGGTGAAGGACGCCGAGGCGAACGCCGAGGCCGACAAGCGCCGCCGTGAGGGCGTCGAGGCCCGCAACCAGCTGGAGGCGCTCGTCCACTCCACGGACAAGCAGCTGACGGAGAATGGCGACAAGCTCGCCGCCGCCGACAAGGGTGAGGTGGAGGCCGCGCTGGCCGACGCCCGCACCGCGCTGGAGGGCGGCGACCCCGACGCGATGAAGTCCGCCGGGGAGCGCCTGTCCGCCGCCGCCATGAAGATCGGTGAGGCGATGTACAAGGCGCAAGCCGAGGCCGGGGCGCAGCCCGGCGCCGAGGCAGGCGCCGGCGCCAACCCGGGGGCGGGCGGCCAGCAGGGCGGCCAGAACCCCGGCGCCAACCCGGGCAAGGTGGTCGACGCCGAGTTCGAGGACGTGGACACGAAGAAGAAGCAGAGCTGAGGCCCCGCGGACACAGTGGAGCGCCCGGCATCGCGAGAGCGGGCCGGGCGCTTCGTCGTTATGACGGCTTGTTGTAAAGCCTGAACGGGGCGTGGACAGGCCGGCCAGGGGCCGGAACCGCACGGGAAGACAGATGGCCAAGCGCGACTACTACGAAACCCTCGGCGTGGCCCGGGACGCGAACGAGGACACGCTGAAGAAGGCGTTCCGCAAGCTCGCCATGCAGTGCCACCCGGACCGCAACCCCGGGGACAAGGCGGCCGAGGCGAAGTTCAAGGAGATCAACGAGGCCTATGACGTCCTGAAGGACGCCGAGAAGCGGGCCGCCTATGACCGCTACGGCCACGCCGCCTTCGAGAATGGCGGCGGGGGCGGCGGTCCCTTCGGCGGGGGCGGCCCCTTCGGCGGCGGCTTCGAGGACATCTTCGAGCAGATGTTCGGCAACCTCGGCGGCCGCCGCGGCAGCCAGCCCAGCGGCCGCGGCGCCGACCTGCGCACCGAGATCAGCATCTCCCTCGAGGAGGCTTTCGCCGGCACCAAGACCACGATCCGCGTCCCCAGCTCGGTGACGTGCGAGGCGTGCAACGGCTCCGGCGCCGATGGCGGCAAGGCCCAGACCGAGACCTGCGGCACCTGCAAGGGCCAGGGGAAGGTCCGCGCCCAGTCCGGCTTCTTCCTGGTGGAGCGCACCTGCCCCACCTGCGGCGGTCAGGGCCGGATCGTGAAGAACCCCTGCAAGATCTGCCAGGGCGCCGGCCGGGTGCAGCGCGACCGCACCCTGAACGTCACCGTCCCCGCCGGGGTCGAGGAAGGCACCCGGATCCGCCTCAGCGGGGAGGGCGAGGCCGGCCTCCGCGGCGCCCCCGCGGGCGACCTCTACGTGGACGTGGGCATCCGCCCGCATCCCATCTTCCAGCGGGACGGCCAGAACATCTTCGTCCGCGTCCCTCTCCGCATGACCCAGGCGGCCCTGGGCGGCACGGTGGAGGTCCCGGCCATCGATGGCGGCCAGGCCCGCGTCACCATCCCCGCCGGCACCCAGGCCGGCGACCAGTTCCGCCTGCGCAGCAAAGGCTTCTCCGTCCTCCGCAGCGCCGTGCGCGGCGACATGTACGTGCAGGTCTCCGTGGAAACCCCGCAGAACCTCACCCCGAAGCAGCGGGAGCTGCTGGAGCAGTTCGAGGCCGAGGCCGCCGCCAACGACCGCACCAGCCCGGAGAACGCGGGCTTCTTCTCCCGCGTGAAGGAGTTCCTGGACGGGCTGGGCCGCTAGCCCCGCCGGTGTACCGCGTGCCGGGCGAGGTGAAGCGCGACCCCGCCCGGCGCTGGTCCCTTCCGGACCGCGTCTTCTTCGCCTGCGGCGCCTGCCACATCCTCGCCGACGCCTATCTCGAACGTCACGGCACGAGAGGCCGCGGCGCTCTCTGGCTGAGGCCCGAACCCGGCTTCACCGGCAACCACATCGTCGTCGCGTCGGATCGCTGGGTCTTCGATTATCATGGCTATTCGGACCGCGGCGCCTTCCTGCGCCACACCACCGCGAAAGCCCGCCGCTGGTGGCCCGGATGGAGCGCGACGCCTATCCCCCCTTCCACCGGATGTCCTGGTCTCGAATGCGAAGTCCCGCACCTATGACGGCCTCTGGCTCCGCGAACGGGCGGCGAGTTCCTGCACGACGCGCTCCCGCGCGCCCACACCTTCCTCGATCGCTTCCCGCCGCCCCCTCCCTAACCGACCGGCCTCTCCCACGTTCATGCGGCAGACAGCCAGAGGGCCTGCCCCATGTCCGACATCTCCCCCACCGGCCTCCCCAGCACCGTCCGCCCCGAAAGCGGCCGCCGCCTGATTTCCGGCGACAAGGTCCAGGGCACGCCGGTCTTCAACCGCCAGGACGAACGCCTCGGCACGATCGAGGATGTGATGATCGACAAGATCACGGGACGCGTGGCCTTCGCGATCCTCTCCTTCGGCGGCTTCCTCGGCATCGGGGAGAACCATCACCCGCTGCCCTGGTCCGTCCTGGACTACGACACCCGCCTCGGCGGCTATGTCGTGGACCTCACGCGCGAACAGCTCGAAGGCGCGCCCACCTACGCCGCCGCCGACAACATCGACCTGTCTGACACCTACGGCCGCCGCGTCTACGACTACTACAAGGCCGAGCCCTTCTGGCAGGACGTCTGAGTCGTCCACGAAAGACTGGGGGAAGGAATTCCCCCAGACCCCCAACTTCTTTTTCAGGCTACCGCGGGCCCTTGGCAGAAGCGGGGCGCGGCAGCCCGGTAATTGACAAGGATCGTCCGAGTTAGCGAAGCGCCCGCAGCGCGGCCACCTCGGCCGGGAACCGCTCGGCAAGCGGCTCGAAAGGTGTCAGCCCGCGAGCGACACGCGCGCGTATGTCCTCGCACGCGCGCTCGAACTGATCCGGGAGACGCCGCAGAAGCTGCTCCAGGATCACGGCCACCTCCATGCCCGTAAGAGGCCTCAGCCGGCTCCTGGGCCAGTTTCCCAATTCCATAGCCCTCCGATCGGCTGAAGGCCGGACGGAGAGCAATTGCTGATGGTCAGCATCGGCGTCCATCTGGCGATGGATCGAGGCGAAGTCCTGCAGCCGACCGCCATCGCCTTGATCGGAGTAGTAATCGGCACAAGCCGCGATGCTCATGAGATCGCGCCGCGCCGCAAGCGACAGTGCCAACATGTCTTGCGCGGACGTGGTTCTCGCCGCGCACAATCCGCAGAGCAGGGCAGCGACGCCGGCCAGTGCCTGTTGCATCAGCGGTCCAGACCAAGAGCTTCCAGCGAGAACCCCGCCCCCAGCGTCGCCCGCCCCACCACTAGCCGGTCCCCCTCGACCGGGATCTCCACCGCCAGCGTCCCGTCCCCGTCCAGCAGCCGCAGCGAGAACCCGCCGATCTCAGCCGACGGCCGCCCCCCATCCAGGCCCCAGATCGGGAACGGCGTCTCCGCCCGTCCCGCCTCGGGCGCGTGCTCCGGCTGCACCCAGACCAGCCGCCCGCCATGCCCGAGGTTAAGGTCCATCGCATCGTGCTCCGGCTGTTCGCGGTACCGCACCTCCAATCGCTGGATCGTCTCCGCCTCGCTCCCATAGGCGAGCACCCCGATCGCCCCCCGCCGATACGCCGCCTGGTCGAGCGCCCCGTCATAGGCCGCCCAGCGCGTCAGCCGGGGGCGCGCGTTCGGCGCCTCCATCCAGGCCACGGTCCCCGCCGGCCCCGGCCCGGTCGCGCGGAACAGCAACCGCCCATTCTCCAGCAGCCGCACCCGCCGGACGTTCGGCGCGGCGCAGCACCCGAACTCCGTCGTCACGAAGTGCCGCCACCCCAGCAGCACCCCCTCGCTCCCGGGATCGGAAAACGCCGCGACCCGCCGCGCCACCGCCGCCGACAGATCCTCGACCACCACGGAGATGCGCCCCGGCGTCCCCTCCGCGTCCGAGCGTTGCGTCACCTCGGTCGTGACCGTGGCCACCCGCGGCGCCGGCTGCCCGCGATCCCCATACCGCGTGAAGGGCTCGAACCGGGTGTTCCGCGCCGTCATGACGAGGACCCCGTCCGCCCCCCGCCGCACCTCATAGAACGACGCGGCACTTCCGGCGTGTCGCACCGCCGGTTCCCGGGTTTGGGCCAGCCCCGCTCCTCCGGCCGCCACAGCGAGAAACACCCCGAGCAGGGCCTGGAAAAGAAGGGGTATGGCGCGCATCGCCCGATGATGACGCCCCCGGCACGACCGGCAAGGCCCTTCCCCCACCCCCATGATCCCCTGACACTCCGCCCGACCACAACGGGAAGACCACCATGCCCGCACGCATCGGCATCCTCGGCATCAGCGGCCGCATGGGCACCCTCCTGAAGGAGGAGGTGGCCGCCGCCGGCGCCACCCTGGCCGGCGGCACCGCCCGCCGCGGCGAGGAATGGCCGAACGATCCCGCCGCCCTCGGCCGCGTCTCCGACGTCCTGATCGACTTCACCATCGCCGACGCCGCCGCCGCCCACGCCGAGGCCGCCGCGGCCACCGGCACCCCCCTCGTCCTCGGCACCACCGGCCTGAGCGCCGCGCAGGAGGCCGCCCTCCGAACCGTCGCCGGACGCATTCCGGTCGTCTACGCCGCCAACTTCGCCCCCGGCGTGAACCTCCTCTTCGCCCTCGCCGAGCGCATGGCCGCCGCCCTGCCCCCCGAGACCTACGACGCCGAGATCGTGGAAACCCACCACCGCCAGAAGGTGGACGCCCCCTCCGGCACCGCCGTCGCCCTCGGCCGCGCCGTCGCCGCCGGCCGTGGCACCACGCTGGAGGAAGCCGGCACGGAGAGCGGCCGCGACGGCCACACCGGCCCCCGCAAGACCGGCACCATCGGCTTCGCCGCCCTCCGCGCCGGCCAGGTGGTCGGCGAGCACACCCTCCTCTTCGCCTCGGGCTCCGAGCACATCGCCCTCACCCACCGCTCCTTCGACCGCCGCGTCTACGCCACCGGCGCCGTCCGCGCCGCCCTTTGGGTGATCGGCCAGCCGCCCGGCCTGTACGACATGAAGCACGTTCTCGGCATGGCATGACCGCAGCCGCCGAAGGCGCCGCCCGCTTCGCCGCCCGACACCCCCGGCTCTTCCACGTCACCGACCCCGACGCCCTGCCGGGCATCGAGCGCGACGGCCTTCTCTCCGCCGCCGCCCTCGTGGACCTCTACGGCGTCCCGGAGCCCGACCGCCCCGCCCTGCTCGACGACAATCGCGGCCGTGGGGTCTTCACCCGCCTGACCCGCCCCGGCCTCCCCGGCGCCACCCTCCGGGACCAGTGGATGCCCGACGCCCCGCTCACCGCCTGCCTCCGGGGCGCCTACACCGGCCGCCCCGCCGCCTGGCGCCGCCTGATCAACAGCCACGTCTTCTTCTGGGTGGACGAGGCCCAGGCCCACCGCCTCGCCCGCGTGAACCGCGCCCGCGCTCAAATCGTCCTCGCCTTCGACACGGCCGGCCTCCTCGCCGCCCACGCGGACCGCGCCGTCACCGCCCCTATCAACACCGGCATCGCCGCGGGCCTCTATGGCCGCCCCGGCACCCCGCGTGATGAGACCACCTTCCGCCCCCTGACCGAATACCCCCGCCCCGACCGCAAGCCCGCGAAGGAACTCGCCATCCGAGACGGCGTGCCCGACGTCATGCGCCACCGGATCGCCTGAACAACCCGCCGTCCGCGTAGCCCCGGGAGGCTCTGCCTCCCGGACCCTCCGCCGGGGGCCGGACGCGGCCCCCGGACCCCGCGATCTATTTCGACGCGGGTCCAGGGCGTGCGTTCGCGCCCTGGTGGATGGGGTACGGGCAAGGCAAGGCCTTCCCCGGGCAGGAAGCGACCAGGCCGGTTGCTTCAGACCAGCGCCATCACCCGCCCATGCCCGCCGGTCCCGCCCGCGATCTTCGGCGCCCCCGCCACCAGCGTCGCCCCCGTGGCCGGCAACCCCGACAGCCCCGCCACGCACTCCAGCCCCCAGCGCCCGCTGCCCAGCCACGCCTTGTGGAACCCGAAGCCCACCTCGCTCCCGCGATCCATCGAGAGCGTATCGACCGCCACCGCCGCCACCCCGCGTTCGATCAGCAGTGGCGCCACATCCGGCCGGAACCCGGGAAACCGCAGCCCGCTCCCCACCGGATTCCGGAATCCCGGCCCGCCCACCCGCGCATCCCACCCGGCGTTCATCGCCACGCAGGACCCCGCCGGGATCCGCCCGTGCCGCCCCTCATGCGCCGCGATGTCCTCCGGCGTCACTGCCAGGTCGGCATCCGCCTCCGCCTTCGCCCGCACATCCAGCACCACCAGCGGCAGCACCAGGTTCTCCACCGGGATGCGGTCCACTGTCGCCCCATCCTCGGTGAAGTGAATCGGCGCATCGAAATGCGTCCCGACATGCTCGCCATAGGTGAAGCGGTTCAGGTTGTACCCGTCCCGGGCCAGCGTCAGGATCCGCTCCTGTTCGAACGCCGCCGACCCGTCGAAGGTCGGGAAATCCGGCCGCAGCGTGTGTGTCAGGTCCACCACCCGCCCGACCGGCGCGGCCCGCACCACCTGCGCCGCCCCCGGCCGCACCGACAGCCCCAGCACCGACGCCGCGGCCGCCGCCACCACCCCCCGCCGCCCGAGCCCCTGGGCCACCGACCGCATCACGCACGCATTGCACATGGGCGCATCCTCCATCCGGCTCCGTCACGACATCCTGCCGGATCGCCGGGCTGCCGCGCCATCGTCGCGACACGGGAATGCTTGACCCCCTACACCCCCTTCGGAACCCTCCGCGCGTCCTTGAGGATCACCCTTTGACCCCCCGCCTCCGCCCCGCCCTCGCCCTGCTGGGGCTCCTGAGCGCCTGCGAGGCCGCCCCTGGCCCCCGCCCCGCCGTCGTGGCCGCCCCGTCTGCCTCCCCCGCGATGCCAGCCGCACCATCCGGCGCCGTCATCGGCAGCGTCGCCGGCCGCGCGGCTCCGGGCGGCCGCCTCATCGCCCCGGACCCTCGCCCGCTCGAGGCCCAGCCTCCCGCCGCCAACTTCCGCAACGCCCCCGAGAACGGCTTCCAATCCGTCGCCGAGGCGCCTGTCTCCACCTTCTCCCTCCACTCGGACACGGCCTCCTACGCCATTGCCCGCCGCCTCCTCCTTGAGGGCCGCCGCCCCCCGCCCGAGGCCATCCGTGCCGAGGAGTTCATCAACGCCTTCCCCTACGACTACCCCCTCCCGGCCAGCCGCGCCGAACCCTTCGCCCCCTTCATCTCCGTCCACCCCTCCCCCTGGAACCCCGAGCGCCGCCTCCTCCACATCGGCCTCCGCACCTACGCCCCGGCGGCCACCCCCCGCGTGAACCTCACCCTCCTGGTGGACGTCTCCGGCTCCATGGCGCCGCCAGACCGCCTCCCCCTGGTCGTGGAGGCGATGCGGTCCCTCACCCGCCGCCTCAATCCGACGGACCAGGTTTCCATCGTCACCTACGCCGGCAAGACCGCCGTCACCCTGCCCCCCACCCCGGCGGGCAACCAGGCGGCCATCGAAGCCGCCCTCTCCACCCTCCAGGCCGATGGCGGAACCTCCGGCGGCGCCGGGCTCGCGCTGGCCTACGACCAGGCGGCAAAGGCTTTCGACCGCAACGCCGTGAACCGCGTCGTCCTCGCCACCGACGGCGACTTCAACCTCGGCCCCACCAGCGCCCCCGCCCTGGAAGGGCTCATCCGCGAACGCCGCCGCGCCGGCATCTACCTGACCACCCTGGGCGTCGGCCTCGACAACCTCTCCGACGATCGCATGAGCACGATCGCCCGCGCCGGCAATGGCATCTACGTCTATGCCGCGACCCCCGAGGACGCCCGCCGCGCCCTGGTGGAGGACTTCGCCCAGAACCTGTTGCCGGTCGCCGACGACGTGAAGGCGCAGGTCGAGTTCAACCCCGCCCAGGTCTCCGGCTACCGCCTCATCGGCTACGAAACCCGCCTCCTCCGGCGGGAGGACTTCCGCGACGACACCGTGGACGCCGGCGAGATCGGCTCCAACCGCGCCGTCACCGCCCTCTACGAATTCATCCCGCGCGGCGCCGCCCCGGCGGTGGACCCCCTCCGCTACGCCCCCGCCGCGCCCGGCGCCGCCCCGCCCCCGAACCGCGGCGCCGAATTCGCCTTCCTCCGCCTCCGCTACAAGCGCCCCGGCGAATCCACGAGCCGCGAGCTGGTCCGCGCCATCACCCCCCGCGACAGCCATCCGACCTTCGACGCCGCCCCCGCGGACGCCCGCTTCGCCGCCGCCGTCGCCGGCTTCGCCCAGCACCTCCGCAACTCTCCGCAGGTCCGGTCCTGGCCGCTGGAGGAAATGGCCGCCACCGCTTCTGCCGCCCTCGGCCGCGATGTGGACGGCCGCCGCGCCGAATTCGTCGCCCTCGTCCGCCGCGTCTCGCGCGGCTCGGCCCTCTCGATGCTGCACTAACCGCTCCGGAGGCTCCGCCTCCGGACCTCCGCCGGGGGGTGAACGCCCCCCCGGACCCCGCGATCAATTCAGGCGCGGCTGACCATCTCTTCGATCGCCAGGATCACCCGGTCCTGGTCCCGCTCCGGCAGCGCGCCCAGCACCGGCCCCAGCCGCGCGGCCAGGGCCGCGGCCATCGTCAGCGGGCTCGCATCCACCTCTTTGCCCAGCACCATCATTCGCGGCGTCAGGCCGTGGTCGGGCGGCGTCCCCGGACCACACCGAACCAGGGCGCCCGCCAACCCTCAGCCCAGCGCCCGCACCGCCCGCCGTCCGGATCGCACAGCCGCATCGATCGTGGCCGGCAGCACCGGCTCCATCCAGTCCCCTGCCAGCGCCAGATTCCGCAGCGCCCGCACGTCAGGCGGCGCCGCCTGTCCCACGACATGCCGCGGCGTCGCCCGACGCTCCTTCACTGCCCGGCACCCTGGCACCTCCACCGGCCACTCCCCCGGCAGCCCGAACGCCGACGCCAACGCCCGGATCTCCCCCCAGGCCCGAGGCGCCAGCACCTCCACCGGCTCCCCCGCCTCCGCATCCGCCGCGCTGACCGTCACGGCCACGGCCCCCGGCCGCACCAGCACCCACTGGCACAACCCCCCGAGCACCCCGAGGAACCGCACCGCCCCCGCCCCCTCCCGGGCAAAATGCAGGTTCAGGATCGGCGCATGCTCCACCGGCACCGGCAGCCCCGGCATCACCCGCGCCGCCTCCCAAGGCGGCAGCGCCAGCACCACCCGGTCCCCGTCGCCCAGCGCCACCCGCTCCCCGCCGAACTGCAAGGCCGCGGCCCGCTCCCCCTCAACCTCCACCCCCCGCAAACGCGCGGAGAACCGGACCTCCGCCCCGCCCCGCCGCAGCGCCGCCAGCGCCGGCTCCACCAGATCCGGCCCCAGCCCGCTTCGCGCCACGTGCAGCCGCGCCGCCCCCGGCCCGCCCACGCGCCGAAGCACCGCCGCCAGCCGGCGGCTGGACGCCTCCGTCACCGGCGTGTTCAGGGCCGCGATCACCAGCGGCTCGACAAACCCGCGCAGCAGCGCGGGATGCCCCGCCATCCGAGCTCCCACCGCCGCATCCGCCCCGGGCAGCGCCAGCCGCAGCAGCGCCATCACCCCGCGCGCGGACAGCCCGTGCGGCCGCCGATCCCCTCGCCACCATCCCAGCGGCGACAGCGCCACACGCCGCGCCGACCCATCTGCCAGGTCGAGCACCGGCAACCCATCCGGCTCCGGCTCCACCCAGCCGGACCAAGCCCCGACCTCCTTCAGGAACCCGACCGCCGCCCGGTTGGCGCCCAGCACCGCATGGGTTCCATTATCGGTCCCATCCGGCAGCGCCCTGGCCCGCCCCCCGGCCGAGCCCGCCGCCTCATGCAGCACCACCGGCTGCCCCGCCGCGCGCGCTGCGAGCGCCGCGGCCAGTCCCGCGACGCCGCCCCCCACAACATGCGTGGTCATGGGCTGTCGTGTCGCCGGGCTGTCCCTGGGACGGCGGACCGGGCGACGCTACCCAACGCTCCCCTCCTCCAGGGGGCGCCGAAGCCGTGCCCCAACCCCTTCGCGCCCACCCGATCCCCCTCACCGCCGAGGTCCGGACGCATCCCACCGTCCGGAAGGAAGGTCCAGGAGACAAGGCTTCCCGGCGGGAGAATCCAGGGAGGGCAGAGCCCTCCCTCGGGCCAGACGTGCCCCACCCTCACGCCCCGCCCGCGGCCCGGTACGCCCGCCCCTTCCACCCCGCCGGCCGCCCGAGCCGGGTCCGCACCAGTGCCGTCCACTGGATGGCCAACGCCACCGCGATGGCGGCGGGATGCAGCGGAATGGTCCAGGACGGCTCGCCGGCGCGCCAGGTGATGGCCGCGCGCGTGACATAGGTCAGCACCAGCGCCGCCGCCGCCGCCGGGTGCGGCAGCAGCAGCCAGGGCAGCAGGTGCCCGCCCGCGAGCAGGAAGGTCCAGATCGGCAGCCCAACCGGCGTGGCCATGCCCTCATGCGCGTTCTTCAGGAAGCCGCGCCAGGACTCCCGGAACCCCTGGTACATCCGGCAGGTCGCGAGCGACGCGCCCTCCACCACCTCCGTCCGGTGCCCCGCGGCGCGGAGGTTTCGCGCCAGCAGCAGCCCGTCATGAAGCTGCCCGCGGAAGGCCGCGTGCCCGCCGGCCGCCTCATAGGCCCCCCGCTCCACCAGGATGAGCTGCCCGCAGGCCGCGGCCATGGAGGGATGGGCCGTCTCCGCCCGCCCCGCGCCGGGGAGGTAGCCCATCATCAGCAGGTTGATGGCGGGAACCGTCAGCGCCTCCCCGATTGTCCCGATGACCTGCCGCGGCACGCCGGTGACGAGCGCGAGGTCCCGCGCCTGGGCCTGCGCCGCCATCCGCGCCGCCGCGTCCGGGGCCAGCCGCACGTCGGCATCCAGGAAGAGCAGATGCGTCCCGCGCGCTGCCTCGGCCAGCCGCGCGCAGGCGTGAACCTTCCCGGTCCAGCCAGGCGGCAGGGCCGGCGCGTGCAGCAGCCGGAGCCGCGGGTCCACCGCGGCGCGCGCGGCGACGATCTCCGCCGTGGCGTCGCGGGACCCGTCGTCCATCACCAGCACCTCGATGGCGACGCCCGTGCTGGCCAGCGCGGCGTCCAGGCAGGCCGCAATGTTCTCCGCCTCGTCCCGCGCGGGAATCAGAAGGGACACGAGCGTCCCCTCCGCCGGCCGGCCCTCGGCACGGCGCAGAAGGGAAAGGTTCACGGCGGCCATCGCCGTGGGCAGGGCGGCCAGCGCGAGGGACAGGGTGGCGAGCGGCATCAGGATTACAGGCTAGTAAGAATCGAAGGGGTCGTCATGGTGCATGACGCGGATCGAAGCGGCGGCCCCGCATCGCCGCGGTCACCCGCCGCCACAGGTCGTAGAAGCCCCCCATCCCCGCCGCGCCCTCGGCCACCACGGTGAAGCGGGCGGGATCGCGGCTGATCGCCTCCTCGGCCAAGCGGTCCATGGTGACCGTCAGAGCCGCGCGGATCGCCGCTTCCCGGGCATCCCGGTCCATGGCGTTGAGGGCGGCGCCGTTCATCGGCGTCCCGAAGGCCGCCAGCATGTCGGGCCGGCGCTCGGTCCAGAAGACGTAGTCGAGGGCGAGCGGCAGGACGACCGCGTCCGGCGCGATCTCGGGCAGGCGGGTCACGCCGGGGGCGAGCGCGACCGGCCGCTCCCGCACGTCCTGGAAGCGGCCCGGCGCGTTCATCCAGAGCATCGCGCGCGGCGCGGCGAGCACGGTGGTCGCGGTGCGCAGGAACGCCACGGCACCGCGCGCGCCCGGCTTGATCCCGAAGACACCGAGCCGCCGCATGAAGCGGTACTTCGCGAGCGCGGCCGCCTCCATCGGGATGTACACGTCGCGCGCCGGAAAGAGGCGCGCGGAGAGCAGCATGAAGGCCACCCCGTCCCACCAGGACGGGTGGTTCGCGAGGACGATCAGCGGCACCCCGCTCGGCGGGTCCTGCGGCACGCCCCAGTGGGGCACCCGCAGCGCCCCCATGTGGCGGCGGAAGAAGCGGGAGAAGGCGACGTGGAAGAAGGCGTAGGCCCGCGCGTCGCGGAGCGCGACGGGAGAGGGCGCCACCTTCTCCGCCGGCATCGCTATTCCGCGGCGCGCGGGAGCAGCGCGTCGCGCGTCCCGGCCATCCGCGCGGCGTCCGACATGCCGCGGCCGCCGGCATCCTGATCCAGCGCGTCCGCGGCGATCCAGCCGGACATCATCACCATCGGCATGCCCGGACCCGGATGCGCCGCCCCGCCCGCCAGATACAGGCCGCGCACGGAGCGGGAGCGATTGCCCGGCTTGAAGGCGCCCATCCACGCGCCGTGAGAGGCGAGGCCGTAGATCGCGCCGTCCAGCACCTTGTAGCGGTCGTGAATGTCTTGCGGCGTCAGCGCGCGCTCCACCACGATTCGCTCCTCAATGTCCTCCATGCCCGCGGTTCGCTTGAGTTTGTCAAGGATCACCTGCCGATAGGCGGGCAGCATCTTCGACCAGTCCTGGCCGGGTCGGAGGTGCGGCGTGTGGACAAGGACGTAGAGCGCCTCCCCACCCTCCGGCGCGACGGTCGGATCGGTGGCGGAGGGCGCGGCGAGGTAGGCGGTGGGATCCGGGGCCGGGATGCCCTTCTTGTAGATCGCCTCGAACTCTTCCTCCGCGTCGCGGGAGAAGACGAAGTCGTGGTGGGCGAGGTGTTCGTAACGCCGGTTGAGCCCGAGGTAGAGCACGACGCCGCTGCAGGCCGGCTCGTAATTCTTCCGCTCCACCTTCCGCGCGGGCTTGCCGCCGACGAGCTCCTTGTAGGTGCGCACCGCATCCATGTTGGAGATAACAGCGTCGCAGGCGATCGTCTCCCCGTTCGCGATGACACCCGCGACGCGCGGCGTGCCGCCATCGTCCCGCAGGTCGAGGCCCGTCACCTCCACGCCGGGACGGAGATCGGCGCCGAGCGAGGCGGCGAGCTTCGCCAGCCCCTCCGCGACGGCGCGGGTGCCGCCCACCGGATACCAGATGCCCTCCGTCGCCTGCATGTCGCCGATGCCACAGAGCACGGCGGGCGCGAGGTAGGGCGAGGAGCCGACATACTGGGTGTAGTGGTCCAGCATCTGCGCCAACCGCGCATCGGGAACATGGCCGCGGATGACCTTCGCCACCGTCTTGCCCATCCGCAGCGCCAGCACGTCCTTCAGCGTGTCGGCGCGCAGGTTGGCGCGGAAGTCCATCGTATCCGTCAGGTCCTCGACCGGCTTCCAGAAGAAGAAGCCCTCCGAGATGCGGTGGAGGTTCTCCGACAGGGCCTGGAACTGGCGGTAGCCGGCGCCGTTGCCCGGGGCGAAGGCGTCCATGGCGCCGGCCATGGCGTTCACGTTCTCTCGCAGGTCGATCTGCGTGCGATCGTCGAAGAAGCAGCGCCACTGCGGGTCCAGGCGGATCAACGGCAGGTCCCGGGCCTGGTCGCGCCCGGCCTCCGCGAAGATGCGGCGCAGCACGCGCGGCACCGTCAGGATCGTCGGGCCCATGTCGAAGCGGAAGGTTCCGCCGTTGTGGCCGCCGGGCTCCCCGGGCGCATCGAGGTGCAGCACGGCCGCCTTGCCGCCGAGCCAGTCGTTCTTGTCGAACAGCGTGACCTGATGGCCGCGCGCCTGCGCGACGCAGGCCGCCGCCAGGCCGCCCAGGCCGCCGCCGATGATGATCACCTTGGACATGGGCGGAGTTCCTTCAGAGGAAGGCCGGGGGGACAGTATTTCCCCCCGGACCCCCCATTTATATTTGTCAGGCTGCCGCGGGCCATCGGCCAACGGTCCGCGGCAGCCTGACGGACAGCGGAGGGGGCCAAACGCATGCGTTTGGCGGGGCGTTCACTCCCCCGACCTTGCTTCGACAACATCATACGATCTTCGCTGCAACGGGCGCGAGGCCGAGATCCCGCAGCAGCAGCCCCGCGCTGATGCGCGCGCCCTCGTAGATGACGGGCAGGCCGGAGCCGGGATGCGTGCCGCCGCCGACGAGGTACAGGCCCTGCGTGTCGCCGAAGCGGTTGCCTGGGCGGAACATCAGCATCTGCCGCAGGTCGTGCGCGAGGTTGAAGGTGGCCCCGAAGCCCACGGCGAACTCGTCCCGCCAATCGCGCGGCGTCACCACGCGCTCATAGCGGATGCGGTCGGCGATGTCGCCGATCAGCGGGCGGGCGCGCTCCAGCGCCAGGGCGCGGTAGCGGCGCGTGTCCTCCTCGGTCCACTCGTGGCCGTGGGTGAGGTTCGGCACGGGGATGAGGAGATAAAGGCTGGAATGGCCCGGCGGCGCCATGGAGTTGTCCGTCGCGCCGGCGTGCTGGACGTAGAGGGAGGGAACGTCGGGGACGGTCCCCTCCTCGATCTCGCGGATGTTGCGGCGGTAATCCTCGCTGAGCAGGATCGTGTGGTGCGCGAGGTCCGGGAAGGTCCCCTGCACGCCGAGGTAGAGCATGAAGGTGGAGCAGGAGTAGCGCGCCTTCCCGATCTTCTGGTCGGACCAGCGGCGGCGGATCGCGTCGGGCACGAGCTTCGGCATGGCGTGGGCGAAATCGGCGTTCATCACCACCGCATCCGCCGCCATGTGGCGACCGCCCGCGATGACGCCGGTGGCGCGGTTGCCCTCGAACAGGATGCGCTCCACCGGCGTGTCCAGGCGGATCTCGGCGCCGATGCGCTCGGCCACGCGGGCCATCGCCGTGGCGACGGCGCCGCAGCCGCCGGTGGGGTGGAACACGCCGTGCTCGTATTCCAGAAAGCTCAGGATGGTGAACAGGCTGGGGCAGCGGAACGGGCTCATTCCCAGGTATTTCGTCTGGAAGGAGAAGGCGAGCCGCGTGCGCGGGTCCCGGAAATGGCGGCGCAGGTCGGAATCCACGGATCGGCCGGGACGCAACAGCGGCAGGGCGCGCAGCATGTCGGCGCCCATCACATCGGCCGCCTTGGTGAAGGCGCGTTCCAGCACGGGGCGGAAGGCCGCGAGCTTGCGGCGGTTCTCCTCCAGGAAGGGGCGAACCCCCGCCGCGTCTCGCGGGTCGAGCCGGGCGACCTGCTCCTCCATCCGGGCGAGGTCCGGCGTGGCGTCGAGCGTCGTCCCGCCGCCCGCCGCCTCGAAGATCAGGCGGTATTGGGGGTCGAGGCGGGTGAGCTCCACCTCCCGGTTCAGGTCGGCGCCGCACTCCGCGAAGATCTCCGCCAGGATGCGGGGGTAGAGGAAGAAGGTCGGGCCGAGGTCGAAGCGGTAGCCGCCCGGCGCCGTGAGCGTGCGGCTGCGGCCGCCGATGACGCCGTCCCGCTCCAGCACGGTGACGCGCAGGCCCCGTGCCGCAAGCAGCATGGCGACGGCCAGGCCGCCGGGGCCGGCGCCGATCACGGTCACGCCGGGGCGGGATCTTCGGAGCGCGGGCCGCAAGAGCGCGTTCATGCCGGGCTTGCGGCACGGGCCGCCCTTGAGGCTCTGGAGAACATCTTACCTTACTTTGGTCGCATCGCCGGTGTGCAAGCCCCCTCGGGGACCGGGACATGGCATCGGCATTCTAGCACAGTGTTCACGAAGGTCGGCCTTCCAGCGTCGCGCGAATTTCCGGTCTCGCCGGGCTCCCGGGCCTGGACCCCTCCACTCCCGGGTTCAGCCCTGTCTCACCGGACGGCCGCCCCCTGAACGGTCGATAGGGGCTGCATGGAACCCGGCAGCGGTGCATCCGGTTGCGCGTCCCTGACCGGTCCACGGTTGCGCAGGTTTCTGGGAGGCTGTTCCGCAGGGTCGCGCCATGCCGATCTAGGAATAATTCCTTCGCCGCTCGCCCTGACGGTCGCGTGGTCATCAGGTGCTGCGACGGTTGAAAAACGCACAAATGTTTCTCACAATGAAACGCGTTCTGCTGCGCCCGAATACATCAGATTCGTTGTAAGAGTGCGCGCGTTGTCGGTCTGTCCATGCCTGAATGAAGGCTCGCCCAACACCGGACCGTCATGCGGTGCCGTCGTTCCGGAAGGCTGCACACATGTCGGCCACGGAGCGTGAATGGCCGATTGCAGACCGAGCACCGGAGCCTCGGAGACGACCCGCGCAACATCCCTCTCTTGGACCGCACCACAGTGCGGGCAGACTGCACGATCCGCGATCTCGGCCACTCCGTTCGTCGGATCTCCTGTCATCGCGACGCGCTCGCAACGCAAGGCGTGATAAGCGAACCGAAGCGCCGCCGATCGCGGAATCCTACCCAGGCGAGCGCTGAATCCTCTTCATCACTCCTCTGCTCCGGCGTCTGACGCCACGCGAAGCGAGACGTCTTCAGAACGATCCGCGTCTCTCCATCCGCAACTTCACTATGATGTGAGAGAGCATCCGATGGTTGAGGAGAGAGTTAAAATATACAACATATGTGTTGTGTGACGGATCGTTGGACAACCGCGCA
Organism: Muricoccus radiodurans; assembly: GCF_050154705.1. Classification (GTDB taxonomy): domain Bacteria; phylum Pseudomonadota; class Alphaproteobacteria; order Acetobacterales; family Acetobacteraceae; genus Roseomonas; species Roseomonas radiodurans. The sequence goes on from NZ_CP189561.1 coordinate 4,047,770, forward strand.
GGCGGTCACATGCTTCGCTCCCTATCGAAGGGTGTGAAGGGAACGTTGGGACAGCCCCACCTACTCTCAACCCGACGCCAAAATTGGCGCTAAATATAGGGAGAAATTCCTATGAGTGGTACGACGCTCGGCAGCGGCATCTGGTCACCACGCCCTCTCGGATTGGGCCTGAGCGTACCCCTGCTGGGTCTGCAAGTGGCGGGGAGTCCAACGAACGGCGATGACCGGTTCGACGGCGACGCGACCCTGGTGGCCAACGTTCTCGGCACCATCGTCGTCACCCTCGGCGGCACCGCGACCGACAACTATGCCGATGGCCTGGACGGGAACGACGAGCTCTACGGCAACGGCGGGAACGACACGCTGCTCGGCAGTGCGGGCCTCGACACCCTGTCCGGCGGCGCGGGGAACGACGTGCTGGATGGCGGGACCGGCACCGACAGCATGGCGGGCGGCGCGGGGAACGACACCTACTACGTCGACAGCGCGTCCGACGTCGTGGTCGAGGCGTCCGGCGACGGAACCGACACCATCTACGCCTCCGCCGACCTCACCCTGACCGCCGTGCAGGACGTCGAGATCCTCCGCGCCGTCGCCGGCGCGGGCGCCCTCTCGCTGACCGCGAACGCGCTCAACAACGAGCTCTATGGCGCCGAGGGCAACGACACCCTGGACGGTGGCGCCGGCCTGGACATCCTCGTCGGCAATGGCGGGGCCGACTCCCTGATCGGCGGCAGCGGCAACGACGTCTACTACGTCGACGCGAACGACACCGTCACCGAGGCGGCGGGCGGCGGCAACGACGTCGTCTACGCCTCGGGCAACTTCACGCTCGGCGCCGGCCAGTCGGTCGAGTTCCTCAACGGCAACGCCGGCTCCACCGGCCTCGCGCTCACCGGCAATGAGCTGGATAACCAGATCACCGGCGGGACCGGCGCCGACACCCTGCGGGGCGGCGGTGGGGCCGACACCCTCGTGGGCGGCGGCGGCAACGACACCTACTACGTCGACAGCGCGTCGGACGTGGTCGTCGAGGGCGCAGGCGACGGCACGGACACGGTCTACACCTCCGTCGCCCTCTCGCTCGCGGACCTTCAGGGCGTCGAGGTCATTCGCGTCGCACCGGGCTCGGGCGGCCTCGCGCTGTCCGGCGACGGGCAGGGCAACGAGCTCTACGGCGGCGACGGCAACGACACCCTCAGCGCCGGTGCCGGCGCGGACATCCTGGTGGGCGGCGCGGGCGCCGACTCCCTGATCGGCGGCAGCGGCAACGATGTCTACTACGTCGACGCGAACGACACCGTCACCGAGGCGGCGGGCGAAGGCAACGACGCCGTCTACGCCTCGGGCAACTTCACGCTCGGCGCCGGCCAGGAGATCGAGTTCCTCAATGGCAACGCCGGTTCCACCGGCCTCGCGCTCACCGGCAATGAGCTGGACAACCAGATCACCGGCGGGACCGGCGCCGACACCCTGCGGGGCGGCGGCGGGGCTGACACCCTCGTCGGCGGCGGCGGCAACGACACCTACTACGTCGACAGCGCGTCGGACGTGATCGTCGAGGGCGCCGGGGGCGGCACCGACACGGTCTACACCTCCGTCGCGCTCGCGCTCACGGACCTTCAGGGCGTCGAGGTCGTCCGGATCGCTCCGGGCTCCGGCGGGCTCGCGCTGTCCGGTGACGGGCAGAGCAACCAGCTCTACGGCGGCGACGGCAACGACACCCTCAGCGCCGGTGCCGGCGCGGACATCCTGGTGGGCGGCGCGGGCGCCGACTCCCTGATCGGCGGCAGCGGCAACGACGTCTACTATGTCGAGGCGGGCGACATCGTCACCGAGGCGGCCGGCGGCGGCAACGACGTCATCTACACCTCCACCGACTACACCCTCGCCCCGGGCCAGGAGATCGAGTTCCTCAACGCGAATGCCGGCTCCACCGGGCTCCTGCTGATCGGCAACGAGCTGGCGAACCGGTTCACCGGCGGCGGCGGCATCGACACGATGATCGGTAAGGAGGGCGCCGACGTCTACTATGTCGGGGCCGGCGACATCGTGCAGGAAGCCGCCAATGGCGGGTCGGACATCGTCTTCGCCACCACGGACTACACGCTCGCCGCGGGCCAGGAGATCGAGTTCCTCCTCGCGAACGGCGCCGTCTCGGGCCTGGTGCTCACCGGCAATGAATACGCCAACCAGATCTTCGGCGGCGCCGGGGCGGACACCATGACCGGCGGCGGTGGCAACGACATCTATTACGCCGGCGCCGGCGACATCGTGCAGGAGGTGACCGGTGGCGGCGTGGATACGCTCTTCACCACCGTCAACCTCACGCTGGCGGCGGACCAGGACATCGAGGTGCTCCGGGCCACGCTCGGCGTCGGCGGCCTGACGCTCACGGGCAATGATCTGGCCAACCAGCTCTACGGTGCCAACGGGGCGGATGTCCTGAATGGCGGCCTCGGCGGCGACGTCCTCGTCGGCGCGGCCGGGAACGACACGCTGAACGGCGGCGCCGGCGTCGACGCCCTGTACGGCGGCGTCGGCTCCGACTCCTTCATCCTGAGCAACCTGGCCGCCAGCCGGGACGTGATCAACGACTTCGTCGGCGGCTCCGACCACCTCCTGGTCTCCGCCGCCACCTTCGGCGGCGGCCTCTCGATCGGGACGCTCACGGCCGATCAGTTCCTGGCCAACACCACCGGCATCGCGGCCGACGCCAGCGACCGCTTCATCTACGAGACCGACACCGGTGCGCTCTTCTTCGACGCGGACGGCAACGGAGCGGGCGCGCGGGTCCATATCGCGACGCTCTCCGGCACCCCGGCCCTCGCCGCGAGCGACTTCACCGTCATCGGGTAGCGGTGACGGGCCTTCGGGCGGGCACGCCCGAAGGCCGGGAGCCGGGCTTCCGGGGTGGCTGCGAGGCGATCCTCGAAGACCCCGGAACCCGCGAAGCAATACCCGGCGGCGCCTCACTGCGGCGCCGGGCCTGCCGCCGATCGCCTACTTGATCGGCCGGGACATCGGCGCCGCGAGGCCAAGCCGGTCCTTGCCGAGCATGCCTCAGCCCCAACCGTCGTCCGGTTCCGGCCTGCGGCCGTCCTGTCGGACTCCGCCGTGCCGCAGCCCGAAGCCGGCCGAGGCCCGGCTCGGGCTGCGGTGGCCGGGTGCGTTGTCTCCGGAGATTGGCAGGCTACTCGGACAGGGCCTCCCGCAGCCGCGCCTCGGCGCGGGGCAGGAGCCGGTGGAGCATGGTGTGTGCGGCGCCGGGATGGGCCCCGGCGGCGCGCGCCAGGCCGGCGGCGGCGAGGATCCAGCCGGCCGCATCCGTGAAGGGGACGGCGGCGCGGCCGACGACGTCCGGACTCGCTGCCGCGAGGCTGCCGGCCGCGTCCGAGAGGAGGCCGGCAGGGGCGGCGAGGGCCGGGTGGGCGGAGGCGGCCTCCACGGCCAGGTCCTGGAACGCCGCCAGTTGGCCCGGCAGCTTGCGGGCGACGAGGTCCATCGCCTGGATGCCGTTCGTGCCCTCGTAGATCGGGGCAATGCGGGCGTCGCGGAGAAGCTGGGCCGCCCCGGTCTCCTCGACGTAGCCGGCGCCGCCATGGACCTGCACGCCGAGGGAGGCGACGTCCACGCCGCGGTCGGTGCACCAGGCCTTCACGACCGGGGTGAGGAGGGCGGCGCGGGTCGCGGCCGCCGCGGCCTCCTCCGGCGCGTCGGGAAGGCGGGCGCGGTCGAGGGCGACGGCGCAGTCGAGCGCGAGGAGGCGGGCGGCCTCGGTGACGGCACGCATCTCGTCGAGCATGCGGCGGACGTCCGGAAATTCGGCGATGGGGCGGCCGGACTGGGTGCGCTGGGCCGCATACGCGTCCGCCACCTCCGTGGCGCGGGCGCACTGGCCCACGCCCTCGATCCCCACGGCGAGGCGCGCGGCGTTCATCATCGAGAACATGGCGGGCAGGCCGCGATGCGGCTCGCCGACCAGCTCGGCCTCGGCCTCCTCGAACAGCATCGTGCAGGTCGGGGCCGCGTGGATGCCGAGCTTGTGCTCGATGCCGCCGCAGCGCAGGCCGTTGCGGCGCCCGCCCGGCAGGATCTTCGGCGCCGCGAAGAGGGAGATGCCGCGGGACCCGGCCGGCGCGTCCGGCAGGCGGGCGAGAACGAGGTGGAGGGTGTTCTCCGTCAGGTCGTGCTCGCCCCAGGAGATGAAGATCTTCCCCCCGGTGACCCGGAACCCGCCATGGCCATCCGGCACGGCGCGGGCGCGGACGGCCGAAAGGTCGCTGCCGGCCTGGGGCTCCGTAAGGCACATGGTGCCGTTCCAGGTCGCGGCGATTAGCGGGGGCAGGAAGCGGGACGCCTGGTCCGGCGTGGCGTGATGCGACAGCAGCTCGATCGCGCCGGCGGTCAGCAGCGGCATGAGCGCGAAGGACATGTCGGCGGAGGAGAAGCGCTCGAGCACCGCGGCCCAGAGCGCGTGGGGAAGGCCCTGGCCGCCGTGCTGCGCGGGGGCCGCCAGGGACTGCCAGCCGGCCCTCTGCCACGCCGTGGTCAGGCCGGCGTAGTGGGGCGCGGTGCGGACGCGGCCGTTCTCCAGGATGCAGCCGTGGCGGTCCGCGTCCCGGCGGCCGGGGGCGATGACCTCCTCGGCGAATCGGGACGCCTCTTCGAGGATCGCAGCGACGTCCTCGGCCGCGAGGGGCGTGCCGAGGCGCGCGGAGAGGGCCGGAAGGTCGTGGACGCGCGTCAGGGCGTGGGCGAGGGAGTCCGCGGGGGTCATGCGGGAACGGGCGCGTCCAGCAGGCCGGGGGCGGGGGCCGCCTCGCCCGCGGCCCAGGCGGGAAGGGCGGCCATCAGATCCGGATTCCCGAGCGCCGCCGCGACGGCGCGGCCGAGGACGGGGCCGAACTTGAAGCCGTGGCCGGAGAAGCCGGACAGGAGGACGCAGCGGTCGGAGAGGGGTTCGAGGAGGAAGCGCTCCTCCGGCTCCACGTCGTAGTAGCAGGCGCGGGCGCTGGCCACGCGATAGGCGGGGAAGTCGCGCAGGCGGTGGGCGGCCAGCGCCAGGATCTCGTCGCGCTCGGCCGCCGTCGCCTCGCGCGGGTCGTCGGGGTCGCCGCGGCGGGAGAAGCGGTGGTCGCCGATCTTCAGCCCTGTCCCGGCCACCGGGGGCACGGCGTAGAAGCCACCATCCTCCGCGAGGTCGAGGAGCATCGGGGCGCGCGCCCAGGCCTCCCGCAGCGCCGGCGGCGGGTCGAGGTAGACGAGGACCTGCCGGGACGGCACGACCCGGGCCGCGAGGACGGGGAGAAGGCGCGGCGCCCAGGGACCGGCGGCGACCACGAGGCGGTCGGCCTCCAGGGCCGTGCCGTCCTCCAGCACCAGGCGGGCCCGGGCGGGGTCCAGGTCCCGGGCGCGGGCCCGGACGAAGCGCACGCCGCGCGCGGCCAGGTGGCGGGCCAGGGCCTCGACGATTCGGCGGGCGAGGAGGACGCCGCCGCTCTCCATTCGGAAGGCGTCGGCGATGCCGTCGGGCCGCGCCCAGGGATAGAGGGCGGCGACCTGGCCGGGCGTGAGGTCCTCCAGCGCGTGGCCCTCGGCGCGGAGGGTGGCGCGGCTTCCGGCGATCCAGGCGCTCGGCCCTTCCGCGAGGGCGAGGACGCCCGTCCGGACGTAGGGACGCTCCCCGACATCGGCGAAGAGGACGTCCCAGGCGCGGTAGGCGTCGTCCACCATGCGCGCATAACCCCGGGCGGCGCCGTAGGCGTGGCGGATGAGGCGGTGGTCGTCCACCGAGGATCCGACCGGATTGGGAGGCGAGGCCTGGTCCACGACGGTGACGCGGTGGCCGGCGGCGTTGAGGGCCCAGGCGGTGGACAGGCCCATGATGCCGGCGCCGAGGACGAGAGCGTGCTCCATCGGGCGAGTGTGCGTCGGGAAGGTCGGAGGAGTGAACTCCCCCGCCCAACGCATGCGCCTGGCCCTTCCTTCTCCGATCAGGCGGACGCGGTCCATCAGCCGAGGGGCCGCGTCCGCCTGATAGAAATCGAAGGGCGCCGGGACGAAAGCACCGCTCGAGACTTCCCCCCGGCTGTCCCTGGCGCCATCTTCCCCGCGTTCTGGAGACCCCCGATGACCGAGAAGATGCGCCTTGAGGGCTCGTTCGTGGCCCTGATCACGCCGTTCAACGCGAATGGCGAGGTGGATTTCGGGGCCTTCCGCACGCTGCTGGACTGGCACGCGTCCAACGGCACCTCGGCGGTGCTGATCATGGGTTCGACCGGCGAGGTCTCGATGCTCACGCCGGAGGAGCGGCGCGCCATCGTGGAGAAGACGGCCGCCATGAAGGATGGCCGGATGAAGTTCTTCTATGGCTGCACGGGGCCCTCCACGGACGCCACCATCGCCTATCTGCGGCACGCGAAGGCGAGCGGGGCGGATGGCGCGATCCTGGCCGCCCCCGCCTATATCTGCGCGCCCGAGGACGATATCGAGGCCTACTTCGCCGAGTGCGCCGATGCGGTGGAATTGCCGATCGGCATCTACAACAACCCGCCGCGGGTGAAGTCCGACCTGCACTGGGACCACCTGCTGCGGTTGATGAAGCATCCCAACGTGGTGGTGCTGAAGGAGAGCACGACCCGCGTCGGGCAGGTGGCGCAGGTGCTGGCCGCCGGCCCCGACTGCGCGGTGATGTGCTGCGACAGCCCGAACCTCGGGCTGGTGGTGCCGACCATGTCGCTGGGCGGGCACGGGACGGCGAACATGACGGGCAACCTGGACCCGGCGGGGATCGCGACGCTGTCCAGGCCCTGGACGACGCCCGAGCAGTCTGTGACCTTCCGCGAGACCTATCTGCGGCTGCTGCCGCTGCTGCACTTCACCTACTCGGCGATCAACCCGGTGGCGGTGAAGGCGCTGATGAAGGCGGTGGGGCTGCCGGCGGGCGACCTGCGGCGGCCGCTGCGGACGCTGGCGCCCGACCACCTGGCGCGCGGCCTCGAGGTCGTGCGGCGGCTGGGCCTCGACGCCCAGTATGGCTGGCGCCTGCCCGGCAACCCCCTCGCCCTCGCGGCGGAGTAGGGTCGCGCGCCCACGCGCGTGCGGGCGGCCGCCGCGCTGGCGGTCGCCGCCTTCTTCAGCTGGGTCCTGTATGAGCCTGGCGCTGGCGCGGCTGCTTCAACGAGTTCGGCCGCTGCTGGGACCCGGGGACCGAGGCCGTCTACGTCGAGGGGGCAGGGCTGGTCTGGGGCGGGCTGATGGGCATCGCCCTGCTCGTGGCCGGGCTGCCGATCCTCGGGGGCCGGATGCGGCGGTCGCTGGCCGTCCTAGGCCGGCCGCGAGCGGGATGACGACCTGCGGCGCGCGGCCGGACGGGGGGCACCGGTCCGCGTGGAAGCCGGCTTCTTCGGGGCGGTCTTGCGCGGCGTCGATGAGGCCTTGGCGGTGGACCGCGTCTTCGGCACGGCCTTCGCCGCGGCCGGCCTCACCGGACGGGCCGGAGCCTTCCTCGCGGCGGCGCGGCCGGTGGCGGGCTGGTCGGCTTTCGTCACACGGGGCTTTCGGGCGCCCGTGCTCCGCGCCGGTTCTTTGGCCGTGCCTCTCGTGGGGCGTGCGGCCTTGTTCGCGGTGACGCGCCCGGTCGCCGAGGATCGCGCCGTGGGGGCGGCCTTCCTGGCGCTCGTGGTCCGCGCGGCTGGCTTGGCCGTGCCTTTGGCAGGGCGAGCCGGCGCCTTCTTCGCGGTGGGCTTGCGGGACGTGCCGGTGGTCGGCGCCTTCGCGACGCGGCGTGCCCCGGTGGGCTTCGCGCGGCCTTTCGGCGTCGCGGGGCCGGCGGCCGCGCGGGTCCGGGCGGCGCCGACCCTGGGGGTGCGGGGCTTCCGGGCCGCCGCGGAACCCTTCAGCGGGTCGTGGCCCCAGTTCATCAGGCTGTAGCGCCAGCGTGTCCCGGTGACGTCGCCGTCGGGCCGCTGCGCGAGGTGACGGTGCACGTAGCCGATCACCTTGCGCATATGGGCGAGGTCCTCCTCCGAGGGTTCGCCCTTGCCCTCCAGCAGGCGGACGATGTGGCGGCCGCTCTCGTGGCCGACGGATTCCGCCTCGCCCTCATGCGTCCAGCCGACGCTCCGGCTCTCCTCCGTGCCGAGCCATCTCCGCAACGCGGCCGGGGTCATGTTCACGACGGCCCGGAACTCGCGCCGGACCGTGGCGTCGTCGGGGGCGGTCTCGCTCAACGCGTCTTTCCCTTGCTGGGGGACCGGGCTGGGCGCCGCGCGGCGGGCTTGCGGGCGGGCGCGCGCTTCGCGGCCGGGGTGGCCCGGGCGGCGGCGGCGCGCCGGGGCGGCGCCTTGCGGGGTGTCGGGGGCCGCTTGGCGGCCGTGCGCTTCGCGGGTGCGGTCTTCGCCGCACTGCGCGCCGGGGTGCGGGCGGCGGCCTTTCGCGGGGCCGCCGGGCGTTTCGCGGCGGCCCGCTTCGCCGGGGTGGCCCTGCGCGCCGTCGCCTTCGTCGCGACCGTGCGCCGGGCAGGGGCCGTGTTGCGCGCCGCGGCCACGCGCTTCGGGGCGGCTTTCCGGGTGGCCGTCGCCTTGCGCGTGGAGGCGGGCCGCGCGGGGCCGGTCTTGCGGGCCGTGGCGGCCTTGCGGGCCACATCCTTCGGCTGGCGGGAGAACTGGCGGCCGGCCGCGGTGTCGCGCCGCTTCTTCGCGGTGCTGCGGTCGTACTCCTCGTCGCTCAGCGCCTCGCGCGCCTTCTTCGGAAGGTAGCGCTCGCCGGTCTTGCCGCTCTCGCGGCCGGACTTCGTGCCCCACTCCTCCTTCGTCCATTGGGAGAGGTGGTTGTGCGCGGGATCCTTCTGGCCCTCGTAGCGACCGCCGGCCTTCTTGTACTCGGCGACGGCGAGCTGCGCCTTGCGCGCCGACCACTCGCCGGGGTCACCCCCTTTGCTGCCCTTGGTGACGCGCGCCTTCACCTTGTCCCAGAGCTTCGGATCGGTCTTCTTCGCGGTCCCGGCCATGGGTCGCCTTCCCGTTGCTGCGCCGGGAACGCCGCCCCGGGCCGAGGGGTTTCCGAGCGGGGAAGTCGGGTATTGGGGCGCCGGACGCCCGCCCCGCTCCCCGTGCGCCGGAGGCAGGAGGTTCAATCCCCCCGCCTTCCCGCTATAAGCCCGCCACGATGATCGATTGTTCGCTGGTTGTTCCGATCTACCGGAACGAGGAAAACATCCCCGACCTGCTGGAAGCGCTCGCCGGCCTCGCCGCCCGCGTCCCGGGCTTCGAGGCGGTGCTGGTCGTGGACGCCTCTCCCGACAACGCGGAGGCGCTGCTGCGCGCCGCGCTGCCGAATCTCGGCTACCCCGCGCAGCTCCTCTCCCTCTCTCGCAACTTCGGCGCCTTCGCCGCCATCCGGGAGGGGCTGGCCCATGCGCGTGGCCGCTTCTTCGCGGTGATGGCCGCCGACCTGCAGGAGCCGCCGGAACTGGCCGAGCAGTTCTTCACGACCCTCCGCTCGGACGAGGCGGACCTCTGCCTCGGCGTGCGCCGCTCCCGCCAGGACCCCGGCCTGTCCCGCTTCCTCTCCCGGACCTACTGGCGGCTCTACAAGCGCTTCGTCATCCGCGACGTGCCGGCCGGGGGCGTGGACATCTTCGGCTGTAATGCGGCGGTGCGGACGGCGCTGCTCTCGCTCGACGAGCGCTCCGGCTCGCTCATCGGCCAGCTCTTCTGGGTGGGCTTTCGGCGGAAGGAGGTTCCGTACGACCGGCGCGCCCGGACGAAGGGCACCTCGGCCTGGGTCTTCGCCAAGCGGCTGCGCTACTTCGTGGACAGCGTCTTCGCCTTCTCCGACCTGCCGATCCACCTGCTGACGGTGATGGGCGGCGCGGGGGCCGCGCTGTCCGCCGTGGTGGCGGCGGTGGTGCTGCTCGCCTGGCTGTTCCAGGACATCCCGGTGGAGGGCTACGTGCCGATCATGCTGGCCGTGCTGTTCTTCGGCTTCGTCACGCTGCTCGCGCTCGGCATCATCGGGATCTATGTCTGGCGCATCTCCGAGAACGTGCGGGGCCGTCCCAACGCCATCGTCGCGCGGCGGGAGATCGTCGGATGAGGCCGCCCTTCGTCCATCCCAATGCGCTGTGCGAGAGCGCGTCCATCGGTCCCGGCACCCGCGTCTGGGCCTTCGCCCATGTCCTGCCCGGCGCGGTGCTCGGCGCCGACAACAACATCTGCGACGGCGTCTTCATCGAGAACGACGTGGTCACCGGCGACCGGGTGACGGTGAAGTGCGGCGTGCAGCTCTGGGACGGGCTGCGGGTGGAGGACGACGTCTTCATCGGCCCCAACGCCACCTTCACGAACGACATGTTCCCGCGCAGCCGCGTGCAGCGCGCGGCGCTGCCGCCCACCACGCTGCGCCGGGGCTGCTCGATCGGGGCGAACGCCACGATCCTGCCGGGGCTCACGGTCGGGCCCGGGGCGATGGTGGGGGCGGGCACCGTCATCACCACGGACGTGCCGGCGAATGCGGTGGTGGTCGGCAATCCCACGCGCATCGTCGGCTACGCGGATGCCGAGGCGCTCGCCGGGCCGCTGGACCTGCCGCCCGGCGCGCCCTGCGCCGCCGTGCGGGCAGAGGTGCACCGGGACGCGCGCGGCCGCCTCTCCCACTGGCCGCTCGAGACGGCGCTGCCCTTCACCCCGCGGCGCCTCTACGTGGTCGACGGGGCGCCGGATGGCTGGGCGCGGGGCGGCGGGGCCTATCGCCGCTCGCACCAGCTTCTCGTCGCGACGCAGGGCGCGCTGACCATCGCGGTGGATGACGGGCGGACGCGGATGGCCGTCCGCCTCTCCGGGCCGGAGGCCGGGCTGCACGTGCCGCCCGGCACCTGGACCCTGCAATACGGCCACACGCCCGATGCCTCCCTGCTCGTGCTGGCCAGCGAGCCCTTCGACCCGGCGGAGCGCGTCTCGGACTACGCGGCCTTCGCGGGGTGGGCGTGACCGCCGCCGTGGCGCGGCCCGCCTGGCTGAACCGGCGCAGCGCGCTCGACCTCGGCCTGATCCTGCTGGCGGCGGCGATGACGCCGCTCCTCTTCGTCGCGCTGCGGCACCTCGGCCTGCCCTTCGGCCTGCGGGTCGTCGCGATGGGGGAGGATTACAACTGGCTCCTCATCCTCCAGTCGCCGAACGCGGTCGCGCGAGCCCAGACCTTCTGGAGCTTCAACGACCGCAACCCGCTCTCGCCCTGGTGGTACATCGCGGCGCGGCGGCTCTACGCGGACGGGGCGAACGGGCCCTACCTCACGCGGCTGCTGATGGGGCCACTGCTCGGCGTCTCGCTCTATGCCGCGGTGCGGGCAGTGGCGATGGGGCGGGCGCGGGGGCTGGCGCTGGGCGCCGCGATGCTCGGCGCGGCCTGGATCATCCACACCACGCCGGACGAGATCGCGTGGAACTTCATCGGCGCCCTCTCGCTCTCGCTGCTCTGCGTCGCGGCCTATGCGGCCTGGATCGCGGGCGGGCGGGCGCGTGTGGGGTGGTACGGGCTGTCGCTCGCGCTGTGGTACGGGGCCTTCGCGACCTACGGCTTCCAGGTCGGCGCGGTGGTCGGGATCGGGCTGCTGGCCCTGCTGCACCCGCCGGCCGGATCGGCCACCCCGTCCCGCCGCATCGGGAGCGCGGTGGCGGAGACGCTGCCCTACGCCCTCATCTTCGGCACCTTCGTGCTGGCGTGGAAGACGACGCAGAACCCCGTGCTCGCCGCCTATTACGGCCTGGACCCCTCGCTGCTGCTGCGGAACCTGCCGGCCTCCCTCCTCGCCGGCCTCTCGCCCGCGCGCTACGGCGGCTATCTGGCGGAGGCACGAGCGGTGCTGGGCGGGCGGGCCCTCGCGCTCGGCGTCGTGTTCGGCCTCGGCGCGGCGCTGCTGCATTTCTGGGTGCTGCGACGGACGGCGCCGGCGACGCGGCGCGATGCGGCCCTTGTCCTGGCCGTCGCGGGCGGGATCGTGCTGCCGACGCTCCTGATCGAGTCGATGTCCGGCACCTGGACCGTGGGCACCCGCTGGCCGATGGTGGACCAGGGCTGGCTGCCGCTGCTCTGGATGGGCGCCGCGGCGCTCCTGCTCGCGCTCCTGCCGCTCCCCGATGGCTGGCGCCGCGCCGGGCTCTCGGCCGCGACGGGCGCGGTCGCGGCGTGGCTGCTGGTCGCCTGCCTGGGCTACAACCACGTCCAGACCCGCGCCTCGGCGGCCGAGCTGGCGCTGCGGCGGGAGATGACCGCCCTGGGCCGGCGCGTGCCCGCTGGGACGCCGTTCAACTTCGTCGTGCTGGCGGAGGAGGGCGTGCGGCTGGTGACGCCCGACGTCATGTCCTATCGCGTGGCGCCGGTCTGGTGGCCCGGGCGCGACTTCGGCCTGCGGCTGCTCCAGCGCAACCGCCCGCCCGAGCCCGATGCCGGTCCCTGGGCGCGCGTGATCCTGCACGAGGATCGGGGCGAGTACCTGCGGATCGGCGACGGCGTCGCGCCGTATCCGGCGGTGCGGATCCTGCGCTTCGACGGGCAGCGGATCACCGTGCCCTCCGTGGTGACGGAGGACGACGTCCGCGGCTACCCCGTGGAATGGCGCCGGACGGCGCCGCTGCGGCAGGACCCGACGATCCCCTGACGCCAGCGCCGGACCCGGTCTAGGCTCCTGCCGAAACCCTGGCCGGACCCGCGCGCATGAGCCTTTCCGCCACCGCCACCTGGCACCTGACCGCCACCGAGATCGCGGAGGGCATCCGCAGGCGGGAATTCTCCGCCGAGGCCGTGGCGCGCGACGCCCTGGCCCGGCTGGACGAGGCGAACCCGGCGATCAACGCCGTGGTGCAGTTCATGCCCGAGGCGGCGCTGGAGGCCGCCCGCTCCGTGGACGGCGCCATCGCCCGCGGGGAGGATCCCGGCCCGCTGGCCGGCGTGCCGGTCACCGTGAAGGTGAACGTGGACCAGGCGGGCTTCGCCACCACCAACGGCCTGCGCCTGCAATCGGAGCTGGTGGCGGAGCGGGACAGCCCCGTCGTCTCCAACCTCCGCCGCGCCGGGGCGGTGATCATCGGGCGGACGAACACGCCGGCCTTCTCCCTGCGCTGGTTCACGCGCAATTCGGTGCACGGGCACACGAAGAACCCGCGCAACCCCGCCATCACGCCCGGCGGCTCCTCCGGCGGCGCGGCCGCAGCGGTGGCGGCGGGGATCGGCGCGATCGGCCACGGCACCGACATCGGCGGCTCCGTCCGCTACCCCGCCTATGCTTGCGGCGTGCAAGGATTGCGGCCGACGCTCGGGCGCGTGGCGGCCTGGAACGCCTCCGGGCCGGAGCGGGCGATCGGCGGGCAGCTCATGGCGGTCTCCGGGCCCATCGCGCGCTCCATCGCCGACCTGCGCCTCGCCCTGAAGGCGATGGCGGCGCCCGACGCCCGCGATCCCTGGTGGACGCCCGCGCCGCTCGACGGCCCGGACTTTCCGAAGCGCGCCGCCCTCTGCGTGCGGCCGGAGGGAATGGCCACCACGCCGGAGGTGGAGGCTGCGCTGCGTGACGCCGCCCGCCGGCTGCAGGACGCCGGCTGGACGGTCGCCGAGACGCCGGTGCCGCCGCTGCGCGAGCCCGCCCGCCTGCAGGCCCTGCTGTGGCTGGCCGAGAGCCGGCGCGGCCTGAACAAGGCCCTGATCGCCGAGGCAGACCCGGACGCGACCTTCGTCTTCGCGCAGATGGAGCGGCTCTGCCCCGTTCCCGACCTGCACGCCTTCCAGGACGCGCTCCAGGCGCGGCTCACCTTCTGCCGGGAGTGGAACCTCTTCCTGGAGCGCTACCCCGTGGCGATCATGCCTGTGTCCGCCGAGCCGCCCTTCCCCGATCAGCTCGACGTGACGAGCCCGGAGGCCTTCGACCGGGTGATCGAGGCGCAGCTGACCCAGGTGGGCCTGCCGCTGATGGGCCTGCCCGGCCTGACCGTCACGACCGACCTGTCCGGCCCCGCGCCGCTCGGTGTCCAGCTCGTCGCCGGGCGGTACCGGGAGGACATCCTCCTCGCCGCGGGGGCGGTGATCGAGGCGGCGGGGGCGCCGATCCGGCCGGTGTAGGGCGGGTGGCCGCGGGGAAGGCGCCGCCTTCCCCAGACCCCATCCGCCAGGGGGCCGGCGGGCCCCCTGGACCCGCGTTCGGTGCAGAAAATCCGCGGGGTCCGGGAGGCGCGTTCGCCCCCCGGCGGAGGGTCCGGGGGGCGGAGCCCCCCGGAGTCGCGCAGCACCACACAACCCGGACCGTCCCGCCACGTTTGCACCGCCGTGGGGCGGCCCGGCGCACGGGCCGCCCTCCACGGTTTATCGGCACGAGGAGCGTGAGCATGGACAGCGACCGGATCATCGGGGCGGGCCGCCAGGCGGCAGGCGCGGTGCAGGAGGGCGTCGGGAGCCTCATCGGCGACACCCGCACCCAGGCGCGCGGCAAGGCGAACCAGGCCCAGGGGCAGGTGCAGAGCAGCGTCGGCCAACTGGAGGACTACATCCGCGACCAGCCGCTGACGGCGGCGGCGATCGCGGTCGGCATCGGCTGGCTGCTGGGCCGCCTGCGGATCATCTGATCCCACCCGGCCGCCGCGGCGCCCTGCCGCGGCGGCCGATACATTTTGTCGCCCGGTCCGCGACATGACGGGCCGCACGGTGCGCCCCATCTGCCGCGCCGGCATGACGCTTGACCCCATCCTTCCCCGCCGTCCGGTGCTGCTCGGGCTCGGCGCCCTTTCCCTTCCCCGCATCGGCCGCGCACAGGCGCCGTTGGACGCCGCCTTGCAGGGCGCTGCCTCCCTGCCCCGGCTGCACGCAGTGAACGTGGCACAGGACGGCGCGACGCTCGCCGAGCGCCGCCTCCGGGGCCCTGCGATCGAGGCGGCGGTGAACATCAAGTCCGCCTCCAAGTCGCTGCTCTCCGTGCTGGTGGGCTGCGCCATCGAGCGCGGCGTGCTGCGCGGCCTGGACCAGCCCGTGGCGCCGATCCTGCGCGCTTCCATCCCCGGGGGCACGGACCCGCGGGTGGAGGCGATCACGATCGGGAACCTGCTGACGATGCGCGCGGGGCTGGAGCGGACCTCCGGCCCGAACTTCGGCGCCTGGGCGTCCAGCCCGGACCCGGTGCGCTACGCCCTGACGCGACCCTTCCTGGACGATCCGGGGACGGCGATGGGCTACTCCACGGGCGCGACGCACGTGCTGGGCGCGGCGCTCTCCCACGCGGCGGGGCGGCCGTTGCTGGACCTGATGCGCGATTGGCTGGGGGAGCCGCTGGGCATCGCGATCCCGCCCTGGATCCGCGATCCGCAGGGCCGCTACATCGGCGGCAACGACATGCGGCTCGCGCCGCGTGCGCTGCTCCGGGTCGGTGAGATGATGCGGGCCGGGGGCGTCTATGCCGGCCGCCGCGTCGTCTCCGCCGACTGGGTGCGGGAGAGCTGGACGCCCCGCACGCGATCGCCCTGGAGCGGGCAGCTCTATGGCTATGGCTGGTGGATCGCGGTGGCATCAGGCCATCCCGTGTCTTTCGCCTGGGGCTATGGCGGGCAGATGCTCTACGTCGTGCCGGACATGCGGCTGACGGTGGTGATGACCTCCGATCCCAATGCGCCGCGCGATCCTGTGCACATGGCCGGGCTGCACGGGCTGATGGCGGACGGCATCATGCCGGCGTTGGGCGCGGTGCGGACCGAGGGCAGCGAGCGGCTGGCCGTTCCCGAGGGCTGACCGCAGGGCATCACCGCGGGACGGACGCGACCGGGCCGCGCCTTGAGGCAAGGGGCACCCGGCGGCAAGCTCCGGGCCGCACCACGGGAAATGAAGGTCTTGATGCAGCGCGGTTCACGCCGGCGGTCCGCCTGATGCGGATCGGCATCGTCGGCGCCGGCCTCGCCGGCCTGGCCGCCGCCGCCTTCCTCGCGCGCGACGGCCATGCGGTGGAAGTGCTGGAGCGCGCGCCACAGCCCGTGCCGATCGGCGCCGGCCTGCTGCTGCAGCCGCCGGGGGCGCGCATCCTCGGGCAACTCGGTGCGCTGGACGCGGTGCTGCCGACGGCGGCGCGCGTCACGCGGCTGAAGGCGCGCAGCACCGGTGGGCGGACGCTGCTCGACCTCGACTACGCGACGGTGTCCCCGGCGCTGCACGGGCTGGGGCTGACGCGGCCGGCCATCTGGTCCGCGCTGATGGAGGCCGCGAACCGCGAGGGCGCGGCGCTGCGGTCCGGGATCGTCGTGGCCTCGGTGCGCGAGGACGAGTCCGGCGCGGAGGCGCTTCTCGAGACCGGGGAGGCGCTTCGCTACGACCTGCTGGTGATCGCGGCCGGCACGCACTCGCCGCTCTGGGCCGGTCGGCGGGGGCACCGCAGCCGCGTCTATCCCTGGGGCTGCCTCTGGGCGACGGTGCCGCTGCCCGATGACTGGCCCGGCGACGTGCTGGGCCAGCGCTGCGAGGGCACGCATGTCATGCTCGGCGTGCTGCCGACGGGCATCCAGGACGGGCGCCGCGTCGCCGCGCTTTACTGGAGCGTCCGGAACGACCGGGTCGGCGCCTGGCGCGACGCGCCGATGGCGGCGTGGCGGGACGCGGTGGCGCGCGCCTGGCCGGAGGCCGCGGCCCTGGTGCGCGACCTGCCGCGGGAGGCGATCGGCCACGCCACCTATCGCGACGTCTGGGTGGACCCGCCGCATGGCGGGCGGATGCTCGTGATCGGCGATGCGGCGCACGGCACCAGCCCGCAGCTCGGCCAGGGGACGACCCAGGCGCTGCGCGACGCCGCGGCCCTGGCCGAGGCCCTGCGCGCGGCCGCGCCGATGTCGGAGCGGCTGCGCGCCTACTGGACGATGCGCCGGGCCCGCACCGCCTATTACCGCATGGCCAGCCGGGGGCTGACGCCGGTCTTCCAGTCGGGCCTGCCGGGGCTGGGCTGGGCGCGGGACCTCTTCGCCGGCCCGATGGGGCGGATCGGCTTCGTGCGGCGGCAGGCGGTGCTGACGCTGGCCGGCGCCAAGACCGGCCTCTGGAGCGCGGAGGAGGCGTGACGCCCCCCGGCGGCGACCGCGTGCGGCTTGTGCGCGATCCCGCCACCGGCGCCGAGGCCATCCGCGCCCGCTTCGCCGCGCACGCCTACGACCTGCACCGGCACGACGAGTGGCTGGTCGGCGTCACCGACCGCGGCGTGCAGGACTTCCACCATCGCGGCACGCGGCAGCGCAGCACCCCGGGCCGCATCATCCTCATCGAGCCGGAGGAGGCGCATGACGGGCAGGCCGGCTCGGCGGAGGGCTTCTCCTACCGGATGCTCTACCTGCCGCGCCCCTGGCTGCGGGCGTCGCTGGGCGAGGGTGGCGATCCCGGCTTCCGGACGGGCCTCACGGACGATCCGCCGCTCGGCCGGGCGATCCGCGCGGCCTGCGCCGCCCTGGCGGGGCCGGAGGGGCGGCTGGCCCGCGACGCGGCGCTGGACGCCGTGCTGGAGCGGCTGCGGCCGCATCTCGGCCGCCTCGTGTCGCACGCGGGCGCGGGGCGCGACGCGCGGGTGGCGCGGCGGGCGCGGGAGCGGCTGCACGACGACCTGGCGGCCGATCCCGGCGCCGACGCGCTGGCCGCGGCGGCCGGCGCCGCGGACCGCTTCCGCCTCGCCCGCGCCTTCCGCGCGGCCTATGGCGTGTCGCCGCACGCCTATCTCGTGCAGATCCGGCTGCTGCACGCCCGGCACCTCCTGGCGGCCGGGGAGCGGCCGGCCGCGGTGGCCGCGTCCTGCGGCTTCGCGGATCAGAGCCATCTCGGCCGCTGGTTCCGCCGCGCCTACGGTCTGACCCCCGCCGCCTACCGCGCCCTCTGCACGGGCGTTCCAGACGCGGCCGCCTGAGGCGGGCGAGATGCGCGCCGGACAGAGGCAGGGCGCGCGATGGTGTTCGAGACGAAGGTGGCGATCCTGGTGCTGGAGGATCTCGCCGTCTGGCAGAAGCTGAACGTCACCGCCTTCCTGGCCACCGGCATCGCCGCCGCGGCGCCGGAGGCGCTGGGCGAGCCCTATGAGGACGCGGCGGGCCGCCGCCACGCGCGGCTGCTCGGCCAGCCGATGCTCGTCTTCGCGGCGGGGCCGGAGGCGCTGCGGCGCGCCTGGACGGTGGCGAATGAGCGGGACCTGACCCGCGCCGCCTATGTCCGGGCGATGTTCTCCACCGGCCACGACGCGGCGAACCGCGACGCCTTCCGCGCGGAGCCGCCGGACGCGCCCGATCTCGTCGGCCTCGCGCTGCGCGGGCCGAGGAAGGAGGTGGACCGGGCCACCAAGGGCTGCGTGCTGCACCCGTAGAGCGGACGGACGGTGGCCCTGGGGAAGGCGCCGCCTTCCCCAGACCCCAACCGGCAGGGGGCAACCGTGCCCCCTGCACCCGTGATCGATCAGTTCGGGGGGGGCTGGAGGCCGCGCCCCCCGGCCCGGCCGTGGAACGGAAGGGAGGAAATTGCGGCAGCGTTCCCTGGGAGAGGAAGCCTGCCCGGCCGGTTACAGCGCGGCGGCCTTCGCGCGGGCCATGCGCTCGCTCTCGGTCTTGAGCTGGCCGCAGGCAGCCATGATGTCCTTCCCCCGCGGGCGCCGGATGGGGCTGGAATAGCCCGCGTCGTTCACGATCGCCGCGAAGCGCTCGATGGCCGCGCGCTTGGAGGTGGCATAGGGCGAGCCCGGCCAGGGGTTGAAGGGGATGAGGTTCACCTTCGCCGGCAGCCCGTCCAGCAGGCGCACCAGCTCCCGCGCCTCGGCCTCGGAATCGTTCACGCCGTCGAGCATCACGTACTCGAAGGTGATGCGGCGGGCGTTGCTGGCGCCGGGGTAGCGGCGGCAGGCGGCCAGCAGCTCCTCGATCGGGTATTTGCGGTTCAGCGGCACGATCTCGTCCCGCAGCTCGTTCGTCACCGCGTGCAGCGACACCGCGAGATTCACGCCCAGCTCCGCCCCGGCCCGGTCCATCATCGGGACCACGCCGCTGGTGGACAGGGTAATGCGGCGGCGGGAGAGGCCGATGCCCTCCCCGTCCATGACGATCTTCAGCGCGGCGGCCACGGCCTCGTAGTTGTAGAGCGGTTCGCCCATGCCCATGACAACGATGTTGGACAGCAGCCGCGTCTCCGACTGCGGCGTCGGCCACTCGCCGTAGGAATCGCGCGCGGCCATGAACTGCCCGACGATCTCCCCGGCCGAGAGATTCCGCACGAGCTTCTGCGTCCCCGTGTGGCAGAAGCGGCAGGACAGGGTGCAGCCGACCTGGGTCGAGATGCACACCGCGCCCCGGTCGTCGTCGGGGATGTAGACCGTCTCGATCTGCTGGTTGTCGCGGAGGCGGAAGAGCCACTTGCGGGTGCCGTCGGTGCTCGTCTGCTCCGTCGTGACCGCGGGCCGGCCGATGGTGAAGCGCTCCGCCAGCCGTGCCTGCAGCGGCTTGGCGATGCTGGACATGGCGGCGAAGTCGCGGGTGCCCTGGTGGTAGATCCAGTGCCAGAGCTGCTTCGCGCGGAAGGGCTTCTCCCCGATCGCGGCCATCTCGGCCGCCAGCTCCTCCCGCGTCAGGCCGAGCAGGTCGCGGCGGCCGGACTCGTCCGGGCCCAGGGGCGGCGCGAAGATCGCGGCCTTGGCCAGGATGCGGGCGCGCTCGGCCTCGGTCAGGGCCTCGGGCTGGATCGGCGCGAGAACCTTCGGTTCCGCGGGTGCGAGAACCTTCGGTTCCGCGGACAGGATCGCGTTCATCGGCGTCCCCCGCCGCCCGCCGGGCATTCACGGGTGATGGCGTCATAGGCCGCGCTGAAGCCGGTCAGGGAGAAGTTGTCCGTCGTGCTGCCGCGGTTGTTCGGGCCGGGGCTGCGCGCCACCGCCCGGTCGCCGTCCCGGAAGGCGGCCACCGTGGCGCGGCCGTCGCGCGCGAAGGCGTTGTCGCCGGCGGTGTAGAAGGGAAGCTCCTTCCCGTCCGCGGTCACCGTCACCTCGGCGTTGCGGGCGAAGGCGCGGCCGATGCGCAGCGCCACCTGGTCCCGGCCCTGCGGACGGTGCGTGACGGTCAGGATGACGTTGGGGCGCCCGCCGCCCTCCACCCGGGTGAAGGCGTAACAGACCTTGCCCGCGGCCTCCTGGTGGGTGGCGGCGATCCAGGTGCCGAAATTGCCCAGGCGCTGCGGCCCGCCGGCCTGGGCGCCCTGCGCCGGCTGGGGCCGCGGCTGCGCGAGGGCCGGCGTGGCGGCCAGCAGGGCCGCGAGGAGGATCGGACGGGGCGTCATCCGCGGGACATAGGCTTCCTGGGCGGGCGGGTTCAACCGGCTTTCGCGGACGGCACGTCAGGGCTGCGCGGCGCGGGGGCATGGGCCGGGCGTTTCGCACGGTGGCACGGCGTCCGGCTGGGGGCCGTCCAGGTCGGCCGTCATCCGCCCGACACAGGCCCGGCGCCGGCTGGCCGCACGGCGGGTCCCCGCGGGGCCGGCACCCGCCGACGGGGCGCCCGCACGGGCGGTGCGGCCGGCGGCCCCGCTTCCGCCATCGGCAGAGCGCGCTCCGGCTCGCGGCAGGCGGCGCGGAGGGTCTCGAAGCCGCCGGCCTGGCCGGCGGGCAGCCAGGCCGTCTCGCGTCCCTGGCGCAGGCAGTGCGCCTGGGCCGCGGGCATCAGGTCGGCCGCGTCCACGATCAGCCGGTCGTACTGGATCGTGATGCCGTCCTCCGTCGCTTCCAGGACGCGGGAGGCTTCCCCCCAGGTGAAGGCGGCGCAGCCCGTGAGGGCGAGGGCGGCCAGGAGGGCGGTGATGGAGCGCATCCCCACGACATGGCCCGGCCCGGCGGCGCGGCGCAACGGGCCCCGTCGCCGCTCCCGCCGAGTTGCCTTGCGGAGCAGCGCCGCGCGCGGTCCCATGGGCGGTCACGACAGACGAGGTGGGCATGCGGCAGGGATGGTGGGCCGGAGCGCCGGCGGCAGCGATTCTGCTCCTGGCCGGAACGCTGGCGGCGCAGCCGGCCGCGCGTCCCGAGCCGCCGCCGGCGGACGGGCTGGCCGCGCCGAACCGGCCGGGCTGGACGGTGGATGCGCGCACGGGATGCTGGGTCTGGAACCCCAGTCCGAAGCCGGGCGAGACGGTCACCTGGAGCGGCGCCTGCCCGAACGGCCCGGCCGAGGGCGAGGGCGAGGGCGAGTGGCGCCACGTCGAGAACGGCGTTCCCTGGGTGGAGCTGTACAGCGGCAACCTTCGGGACGGGCGCCTGGACGGGCGGGGTTCCGTCGCGTCCCCCGACGGGACCGGGTATCAGGGGGACTGGCGCAACGCCCGCCCGCACGGCCGCGGCGTCGCGCTGTTGCCCCGCGGTGTCCGCTACGAGGGCGAGTTCCGCGACGGCAACCGATCCGGCCGCGGCATCCAGACCTGGCCGGACGGCACGCGCTACGACGGGGAGTGGCGCAACGGCCGCGCCGACGGCACCGGCACCTTCACCAGCCGCACCGGCAGCTTCTCCGGCACTTGGTTCCAGGGCTGCTTCATCGACGGGCAGGGTCGCATCGTCGCGATCGAGCGGCGGCTGGAGGATTGCCGGGAGGGACCAGGAACCCCGACCAGCGCGCCGGGTGGCGCCGGACAGACCCGCGGCTCCAACGAGTTCGCGCTTTAGCCCGGAAGGCCGGCGGCCCTGTTTCCGCCCTCCGCGGCAGCCTGAGAAAAGAGATGAGGGTGAGGGGTTCGGGGAGAGGGAGAATTCCTTCTCCCTCTCCCCGGGGCCAAGGCGAGCCAACGATCAGACCTCTTCCCTCTCCCATGCCCGACCGGAAGGCGGGCATCCCTCCTCCCGTCCCGGGCGTTCCTGCGGGATCGGACGGGAGACGGGGCATGAACGCCGACAACAAGGATGACCTGAAGGGCGACACGCCGCTCGCCCGCAACAAGGCCCACACCGAGGAGGGGGCGCCCACGGACAAGGCGCACCGGGATGCCGGCGACGGCGCCCTGACGGGATCGGTGCCGGCCGGCCTCAGCACCGAGGAGCTGCGGAAGGTGGCGGAGAGCGACAAGACGGACGACGGTGGCACGGGCTGAGAGGATTCGAGGACGAACGCATGGCGGACGCGGTCACCGACAACCGGGCACGGCACCGGTTCGAGATGGAGGCGGAGGGGCACACCGCCTTCATCGACTACCGGCGGGAGGCGGGGCACATCGTCCTGATCCACACCGAGGTGCCGAAGGCGCTGGAAGGCCACGGCATCGGATCGCGCCTGGTCCGCGGCGCGCTGGAGCTGATCCGGGCGGAGGGGCTGCGGGTCGTGCCACGCTGCTCCTTCGTCGCCGCCTGGATCGAGCGGCACCCGGAGGCGCAGGACCTGGTGGCCGCGGCCTGACGCGGCGCGTTGCGGGAAGATGAAGGCATTGTCAGGAACGGCCGCCCCTGGCTACGGTCGTCTCCGGATCGGCGCACCCCAGACGCCGTCGCGGAGGACGTTCATGGCTCTGTCATCGAGACTCGCGCTCGCCGGCCTGCTCGGCGCCGCGCTCGCCCTTCCCGCCCTCGCGCAGCAGCCGGCGGCGCCGCCGGCCTGGGCGCAGGGCCGGCCGGATTCCCAGGCCGCGAGCACGCTGGCACCGCATGCGCCGCGCCTGACCGCGACGCCGGCGGAGCGCATCCCGCTCGACCAGATCCGCGTGCCGGAGGGCTTCCGGGTGGAGGTCTGGGCCAGCGGCATGCCGGGCGCGCGGATGATGGCGCGCGGCGATGACGGCACGATCTATGTCGGCACGCGCACCATCGGCCGCGTCTATGCCGTGCGGGACGAGGGCGGGGCGCGCACGTCACGCATCTTCGCGCAGCGGCTGGACCAGCCCAACGGCGTGGCGGTGCGGAACGGCTCGCTCTACGTCATCGCGATCAACCGGGTGCTGCGCTACGACAACGTCGCGACGAACCAGAACCCGGAGCCGGTGGACCTGACCGCCGCCTTCGCCCTGCCGACCGAGGCGCATCACGGCTGGAAGTTCGCGGCCTTCGGGCCGGACGGGCGCCTCTACATGAACGTCGGCGTGCCCTGCAATGTCTGCTCCTTCGACGAGGACCGCTTCGCGCTGATCCTGCGCTACAACGCGGACGGATCGGGGCGCGAGATCGTCGGGCGCGGCGTGCGCAACTCCGTCGGCTTCGACTGGCGGCCGGGCACGAACGTGCTCTATGCCACGAACAACGGCCGCGACTGGGCGGGCGAGGACACGCCGCAGGACACGCTGCACCGGCTGGACCGCGTGGGCCAGCACCACGGCTTCCCCTATTGCTCGGGTGAGGGGTGGCAGGACCCGGGCCACACCGGGCGGCGCTGCACGGAGTTCCCGGCGCCCGTCGCGATGCTCGGCCCGCACGCGGCGGCGCTGGGAATGCGCTTCTACACCGGCACGATGTTCCCCGAGGCGTATCGCGGCCGCGCCTTCGTCGCGCGCCACGGCTCGTGGAACCGGGAGGCGAAGACCGGCTTCGACGTGGTG
The DNA here is from genome assembly GCF_050154705.1 of Muricoccus radiodurans. Classification (GTDB taxonomy): domain Bacteria; phylum Pseudomonadota; class Alphaproteobacteria; order Acetobacterales; family Acetobacteraceae; genus Roseomonas; species Roseomonas radiodurans. The sequence goes on from NZ_CP189561.1 coordinate 4,071,305, forward strand.
ACCGTCACGCTGAACGCCGACGGAACGCAGGGCACGGTGGAGCCCTTCATGACCGGGCTGCTGAACACGGGGGAGAACAGCTTCCGCGGCCGGCCGACCGACGTGCTGGTGATGCCGGATGGCGCGCTGCTCGTCTCCGATGAGGAGAACGGCGCCATCTACCGCGTCTCCTACGGGCGCTGACGGGGGAATGCGGGCGCCGATCCTCCGTGGGCTGGCGCTCGCGGTCCTTCTGTCGCTGCCGGCGGGGGCGGCGGACCCCGCCGAGGCCCTGATCGCCGAGCGGAACTGCGCCGCCTGCCACGGGGAGCGCGGGATCTCGGCCATGCCGAACATCCCGTCCCTGGCCGGGCAGCGGCCGGACTTCATCACCCTGCAGCTCATCCTGTTCCGGGAGGGCCTCCGCGACGTGCCGCCGATGGCACAGGCGTCCGAGGGGCTGACGGACGCGCAGGTGGAGGCGCTGGCCGCCTTCTACGCCGCGCTGCCCGCCGGCCCGCCGCCGGACCGCGCGCCGCGGGACGAGGCGCGGGCGGCGCAGGGCGCGGCGCTGTCGGAGCGGCTGCGCTGCGGCATCTGCCACCGCGCCGACTTCTCCGGCCAGAACCAGGTGCCCCGGCTGACCGGCCAGCGGGAGGACTTCCTGGACGAAACCCTGCGCGCCTACCGCGACAACGTGCGGCGCGGCACGGACACGCAGATGAACGCGGCGGTGCACGGGCTCAGCGACGCCGACATCGGCGCCATCGCGCACTTCATCGCGCACCGGTAGGGCGTCGTCCGGGACGGGCCGTTGCCGTCCCCGCCCGCGTGGGTCAGTCTCGCGCCGGTCCTGGTGGAGGCCCGCGCGCGACCCTTGGAACCCGATCGAAGCGCCCTGCCGCCGAGCCTCTACGCGGGGACCGCGGTGCCCGCGCCCGCGACGCCCCCGCTCGCGGGAGACCGCCGGGTCGCGGTCGCGGTGGTCGGTGCCGGCTACACCGGCCTCTCGGCCGCGCTGCACCTGGCGGAGCAGGGCATCGAGGTCGCGGTGCTGGAGGCGGAGGAGCCGGGCTGGGGCGCCTCCGGCCGCAATGGCGGCCAGGTGAATCCGGGGCTGAAGGACGACCCCGACACGGTGGAGACGAAGCACGGTCCCGATCTCGGCGGCCGGATGGTCGCCATGTCCTATGCGGCGGCCGACCTCGTCTTCGACCTCATCGCGCGGCACGGCATCGCCTGCGACGCGATGCGCAGCGGCACGATCCGCGCCGCCTATGCCGCGCGCGACGTGCCGGCCATCCGCGCCTCCTTCGCGCAGGGCGCGCGCCGCGGCATGCCGGTGGAGCTGCTGGAAGGCGCGCGGCTGCATGAGGCGACGGGCACGGACCGCTACGTCGTCGCGATGCTGGACCGGCGCGGCGGGCAGCTCGATCCGCTGGCCTATGCGCGCGGGCTGGCCGCGGCGGCGATGCGGGCGGGGGCGGGCGTGCATGGCGGGACGCGCGTCACGCGCCTCTCGCGCGACGGGGCGGCGTGGCGGCTGGAGACGCCGCGCGGCACCGTGCGGGCGGAGACCGTCATCCTCGCGACGAACGGCTACACCGGCGACCTCTGGCCCGGGCTGCGGCGGAGCGTGGTGCCGGTGTTCTCCGCCATCACCGCCTCCGAGCCGATGCCGGCGGCGCTGGCGCGCACGGTCATGCCCGGCCGCGCCTCGCTGTACGAGGTGGGGCGGATCACCGTCTATCTGCGCGTGGACGCCGCGGGGCGGCTGCTGATCGGCGGACGCAGCGTGCAGCGGGAGGTGCAGGGCCCGGCGGAGCTGCGCTACCTCAGCGACTACGCCGTGCGGCTCTGGCCCGCGGCGGCGTCGCTGCGCTGGACCCATGGCTGGGCCGGACGGCTGGCGGTCACCACGGACCACTATCCCCACCTGCACGAACCGGCGCCGGGGCTGCTGGCCGCGCTGGGCTACAACGGCCGCGGCGTCGCGATGGCGACGACGATGGGCCGCCAGCTCGCGCGCCGCGCCGCCGGCACCCCGGCGGAGGCGCTGGACATGCCGGTCTCCCCCATCCGCCCGATCCCGCTGCACCGCTTCTGGCGCGTGGGCGTGGAGGCGCGCATCGTCACCGGACGCCTGCGGGACCGGCTGGGAATCTGAGCCGATGGCCCGCGATATGCTTTCCCGATGCCCGACAGCCGGAGAGGATGGCCCGATGCCCGCAAGACCGCGCCGATGGATGGCACCGCTCCTGGCGGCGCTCGCCGCCCTCGGGCTCGCCGGGCCAGCCGCGGCGCAGGACTACCCGCAGCGGCCGGTGCGCGTGCTCGTCTCCTTCCCGGCCGGCGGCACGGCGGACATCCTGGCGCGTCTGGTCTCGGAAGGGCTGGCGCGCCGCCTGGGACAGCCCTTCATCGTGGAGAACCGCGCCGGCGCGGGCACCGTGATCGCGGGGCAGGCCCTCACGCGGTCCGCGCCGGACGGCTACACGCTGCTCGTCACCACGGGCACCACCACCTCCTTCATCCCGCTGCTGCACAACAACCCCGGCTACACGCCCGAGCAGTTTGCCGGTGTCGCGATGATCGGCCGCTCGCCCCTCGCGCTCGACGTGCCGGCCAACTCGCCCTTTCGCAGCGTGCAGGAGCTCGTCGCCTTCGGGGTGGCGAACCCGAACCGGCTGAACGCGGCGACCCAGGGGGCGGGCGCCATCTCCCACCTGATGGCGGAGCTGTTCCGCAAGTCCACCGGCCTGGGCTTCACGCCCATCCACTACGCCGGCAGCGCCCCTGGGCTGGTCGCGACCATCGCGGGGCAGGTGGATTTCTACTTCGACGGCGTCTCCACCTCCGCTCCCGCGATCCAGGGCGGGCGGCTGCGCGGCCTGGCGGTAACGAGCGAGCAGCGCATGCCCAACCTGCCGGACGTGCCGACCATGCGGGAACTCGGCTACCCCGAGGTCACGGGCTATGCCTGGTACGGCGTCCACGCCCCCGCCGGCACCCCGGCCCCGATCGTCGAGCGGCTGAACCGCGAGATCAACGGCATCATCGGGGAACGCGAGGTGCAGGACCGGCTGCTGCGCGAGGGCGCCGAGGTCGCGCCGATGAGCGTGGCCGACTTCAACCGCCTGATGGTCGAGGACCGGGAGAAGTGGCGGGACGTCATCGTGCCGCTGAACATCCGGATGGATTGAGGGCTGCGTTGACGAGAAAGGGCCGGGGGAACGGCTCAGGCAGTGCCTTCGCCCCCCGGACCCCCATCCAATCTTATCAGGCTGCCGCGGAAGCCGGAAACGGGATACCCCATCCACGAATTCCGCGGCAGCCTGATAAAGGAAGGAGGGGGTTTGGGGGAGTTCACTCCCCCAGCCTTTACGCCAGGTTCCCAGCGCGGCGCCGCGCCGGCGGACGGTCCACCGGACCCAGTGCGGCCGCACCTTCCGGTGCCGGCGGGTCATCGGCGAAGCGCATGCGCTCCAGCAGGTAGGCCGTGGTGCTCTCGATCTCCTCCCGCAGCAGCGTGGCGGCGGTCTCGCCCTGCCCGGCCTCGATCGCGGCCAGCACCTCGGCGTGGCGGGCCGCGCCCGGCACGCGGCCGATGAGCAGCCAGCGTGCGTCCCAGAAATGCGGGCCGCGGCGCAGCCAGGCCGCCTCGATCATGCCGAGCAGCATCGGCGCGTCGGCGGCGCGGTACAGCGCGAAGAGAAATCCGCGGTCCGCGCGCAGCAGGTCTTCCGGCGCGCCTGATTCCCGCGCCGCGTGCTCGGCGTGCAGGTGCTCGGCCAGGGTGGCGCGGGCCGCGGCGTCGATCAGCGGGGTCGCCAGCCGCACGGCCAGCGGCTCCAGCGATGCGCGGATGGCCCCGAGCTCCGCGAAGGCCGCGCGCGTCAGGCGGGGGACGGTGGCCGTGCCGGAGGGGAGAACGTCCACGGCCCGCTCCGCCGCCAGCCGGCGCAGCGCCGTGCGGGCCGGCATGGGGCTGGTGCCGAGCGCGGCGGCGATCCGGCGGATGGACAGCTTCTGCCCCGGCACGAAGACGCCCTCGACCAGGGCCTGCCGGAGCCGCTGGTAGGCCTGGTCCTCCAGGGAGGGCAGCGCGTCGGAGAGGGCTTGCATGCACCCATTTACGTGATCACACTTCGCGCGAATACGAGATGGCAGGGACGAGGGCAATTCCCGTCTCTCGCCGGCGCGGCGGGGGGGCGTGCGCGCCCGGCCGAGCTCGTCAAAGACAAGTGGCAGGGGGACCGGGACATGATTCTCTCATCCAGGCGCCGCATCCTCGGCGTGGCCGGCGGGCTCGCCGCCGGATCGCTCGCCACCCCGGCGCTGCCGCAGCCCGCCGCGCGGGCAAAGCCCGATCGGATCGTGGTCAACGCCTCCGGCGGCGCGATGGCGAACATCTTCCGTCGCACCTACTTCGCCGAGTTCGAGCGGCTGCACGGCATCCGCGTGGTGGATACCTCCCCCGTCGACTTCGGCAAGCTCCGCGCGATGGTCGAGAGCGGCAATCCCGAATGGACCGTCACCGAGATCGGCGGCCAGGACGCGGTGCGCGCGAAGGAGATGAACCTCGTCGAGCCGCTGGACCTCTCGATCATCAACCTGAACGGCTATCCGGCGGCGGCGCGGGATTCCCACATCTACATCTCGTCGGCCTATTCCACGGCGCTCGGCTATCGCACCGACGTCTTCCCGAACAACACGCAGCCGAAGGGCTGGGCGGAGTTCTGGGACGTCAGGCGCTTCCCCGGCCCGCGTTCCCTGCGCAACCACCCCGTGGACAACCTGGAATTCGCGCTGCTGGCGGATGGCGTGCCGCTGGACAAGCTCTACCCGATCGACATGGACCGTGCCTTCCGCAAGCTGGATGAGATCCGGCCGCATATCCAGGTCTGGTGGACCACCGGCGCCCAGCCCGCCCAGCTTCTGGTGGACCGGGAGGTGGTGCTGGCCAGCGGCTGGAACGGCCGCTTCTTCGAGCTGACGCGCCGCGGCGCGCCGGTCGCGACCGACTTCACCGGCGGCAGCCTGAAGAGCAGCGTCTACGGCATCCCACGCGGCACGCGGCAGGCCTATTGGGGCCAGCAGTTCATCCAGGTGATGACCAACCCCCGACTGCAGGCGATCTACGCGACCGAGCTCTCCTATGCCGGCTTCAACCCCGAGACGATGAACTTCGTCGCCGACGACGTGCGCCCGCTGCTGCCGGCGGCGCCGGGCAACCTGGAGAAGCAGTTCTGGCTGGACGTCCCCTGGTGGACCGAGAACGGCGCGCGCGCGCAGGAGCGCTGGAACCGCTGGATGCTCCGGCGCTGAGGGCATCCCAAGGTGCGACTTGAGGTTCGGGGGATCGTCCGCCGCTTCGGCGCCGTGACGGCGCTGGACGGCGTGGACCTGGCGGTGGCGGAGGGCGAGTTCCTCACCATCCTCGGCCCTTCCGGCTCCGGCAAGACGACGCTGCTGAAGAGCGTCGCCGGCTTCGAGATCCCGGACGAGGGCACCGTCCTCCTCGGCGGAGAGGACGTGACCCTCGCCCCGCCGCGGCGGCGGGAGGTGGGGATGGTCTTCCAGAACTACGCCCTGTTCCCGCACATGACGGTGGCGGGGAACGTCGCCTTCCCGCTGGAGATGCGCCGCCGCCCCCGCCCGGAGATCGAGCGCCGCGTGGCCGAGGCGCTGGCCCTGGTGGAGCTGGGCGATTACGGCGGGCGCCTGCCGCGCCAGCTCTCGGGCGGGCAGCAGCAGCGCGTGGCGCTAGCCCGCGCGATCGTCTTCGGCCCCCGCCTGCTGCTGCTGGACGAGCCCTTCGGCGCCCTGGACCGCAAGCTGCGGGAGGCGCTGCAGCTGGAAGTCCGCCGCCTGCAACGCCGCCTGGGCCTGACCACCCTCTTCATCACGCATGACCAGGAGGAGGCCCTGATCATGTCCGACCGGATCGCGGTGATGGATCGCGGCCGGATCGAGCAGGTCGGGCCGCCCGCGGCGCTCTACGCCCATCCCGCGAACCGCTTCGTCGCCGACTTCCTGGGCGAATCGAACCTGTTGGAGGGAGAGGCGCGGGACGGCGCGGCGGTGGTGCCGGGCTTCGGCGCCGTGCCGCTGCCGGGCGCGGCCGGGCGCGTCACCCTGCTGCTGCGGCCCGAGGCGATGCGCGTCGGCACCGAGGCGGAGACGGCGCTCCTGCAGGGCCGCGGCACGGTGGTGGAGACCGTCTTCCTTGGCCTCTCGGCGAAGCTCCGCCTGCGCGTGGAGGGCGGGCCCGAGGTGCTGGCGCGCGTTCCCCTGCGCCCCTCCTCCCCGCCCCCGGCGGGAGAGGGCGAGACGGTGCCCCTCGGCTTCTCGCCGGAGGACCTGCATGTCGTCCCCGGGGGCTGACCGCGCCGCCCTGGCGCGGCGGCGGGAGGGGGGGCTGATCCTTCTCGCCCTCCCGGCGCTGCTGCTGATCGGCGTGCTCTTCGCCTGGCCGGTGCTGCGCCTTCTCTCGCTCTCCGTGCAGGGCGGCACGCTGGAGCATTTCGAGAAGGCGGCGCTGGACGGGCTCTACGTCTCTGTGCTGCTGGACAGCCTGCGGATCGCGGGGCTGGTGACGGTGATCTGCCTGCTCCTCGCCTATCCCGTGGCACTCTGGCTCTCCCGCGCCGGGCGGCTGGGCGTGGCGCTCGGCATCTTCGCGCTGCTCCTGCCCTTCTGGACAAGCGTGCTGGTGCGCACCTACGCCTGGCTCGTGCTGCTCGGGCGGAACGGGGTGATCAACCGCTCCCTGCGCGACTGGGGGCTGATCGAGACGCCGCTGCCGCTGCTGCACAACGAGGCCGGCGTGCTGATCGGCATGGTCCATGTGCTGCTGCCCTACATGGTCTTCCCGATCTACGCGGCGCTGCTGCGGGTGGACCCGGACCTCGCCCGCGCGGCGGAGGGGCTGGGCGCGCCGGCCTGGCGGTCCTTCCTGCGGGTAACCTTCCCGCTCTCGCTCCCCGGCGTCTCGGCCGGCTGCGCGCTGGTCTTCGTGCTGTCGCTCGGCTTCTTCATCACCCCCGCACTGCTCGGCGGCGGGCAGGTGATCATGATCGCGAACCTGATCGAGCAGCAGGTGCGGGAGCTGCTGGACTGGCCCTTCGCCGCGGCGCTCTCGGCCGTGCTGCTGCTCGTCACGCTGGCGGTCTATGCCCTGATCGGCCGCCTGACCCGGGGAGGCGCCCTTGCCGCGCGCTAGGCGCCGATCCTCCCTCGGCCGCATCCTGCTCGGGACCTTCGCGACGCTCGTCTTCGTCTTCCTGATGCTGCCGCTGCTCGTGGTCTTCCCGATCTCCGTCTCCTCCGCCTCCTACCTCCAGTTCCCGCCGCCGGGCTTCTCCTGGCAGTGGTACCAGCGCTACCTGGAGGACTACGCCTGGATCGACGCCACGATCCGCAGCTTCAAGGTGGCGGCGCTCTGCACAGTGCTCGCCATGGGCCTCGGCGTGCCGCTCTCCTTCTTCCTCGTCCGCTCCCGCCTGCCGGGGGTGCGGGCGCTGGACCGGCTGGCGGCGGCGCCGATCATCGTGCCGACGATCATCCTCTCCATCGCCCTCTACGGCGTCTTCGCGAAGCTCGGGCTGATCGGGGAATGGTACGGGGTGGCTGTCGCGCACGCCGTGCTGGCCCTGCCCTTCGTCGTCATCCTCACCACCGCGGGGCTGCGCTCCTTCGATGAGGCGCAGGAGCAGGCCGCGGCCGGCCTCGGCGCGTCCTGGGCCGTGGCGGTGTGGCGGGTGACGCTGCCGCAGCTGCGGCCGAGCCTCGTCTCCGCCGCCTTCCTCTCCTTCATCGCCTCCTTCGACGAGCTGGTGCTGGCGATGTTCCTCTCCGGCGCCTCGATGACGCTGCCGAAGAAGATGTTCGACAACATCATGATGGAGATCGACCCGACCATCGCGGCGGTCTCCGTCCTTCAGATCCTGCTGGTCGGGATCTGCCTGGGGCTGACCGCCCTGTTCGGCCGCGGCGCCCTGGCCACGACCATCACCCGCTGAGGCATCCCATGGACCCAGAGGTCTTCCACCCCGACTTCAAGGCGCGCCCCTATTGGTGGGACGCCATCGAGATGGGCAACGATCCGCCGGCCGAGCTGCCGGCGCGGGCGGACGTGGTCATTGTCGGCGGCGGCCTGACCGGCCTGAACTGCGCCATCGAGATCGGCCGCGGCGGCGGCCAGGCCGTGGTGCTGGACGCGGAGCCGCTGGGCTTCGGAGCCTCCACCCGCAACGGCGGCGGCGTATCGGGCGGCAACAATGTCGGCAAGGGCCTGTCCGGCGCCAAGGGCCGGCAGAGCCCGCAGGAGGCGCGGGAGGAGCTGCGCGCCATCATGGGCGACGGCGCCGAGGCGCTGAACCACATCGAATCCCTGATCGAGCGCGAGGGCATTTCCTGCCACTACGAGCGGAAGGGCCGCTTCGTCGGCGCCTGGACGCCGAAGCACTACGACGGCATGGCCGCGAAGGTGGAGGCGCTGAACACGATGGCCGACGCCGACGCCTTCATGCTCCCGAAGGAGCGGCAGCGGGAGGAGATGGCCTCCGACTATTACTATGGCGGCATGGTCGTGAACCGCACGGGGAAACTTCATCCCGGCCTGTACCACCGCGGCCTGATGGAGGCGGCGCAGCGTCACGGCGCGACGCTGATCGGCAGCACGCGGGCAGGTCAGCTCACCCGCATTGCCAATGGCTGGCGCGTGGACACGACGAAGGGCCCGATCGAGGCGCGGGAGGTGGTGATCGCCACCAACGGTTACACCGGCGGCCTGACGCCTGACCTGCAACGCCGTCTGATCCCCGTCGCCTCCCACATCATCGCGACGGAGACGCTCGACCCGGAGCTCGCGCGCAGCCTCATCCCCAAGGGACGGACGCTGGCGGATAGCCGCCGCATCCTGACCTATTACCGCATGTCGCCGGATGGCACGCGGGTGATCTTCGGGGGACGGGCGCGCTTCACCCAGGTCTCGCCGGAGGTGTCGGCGCCGATCCTGCGGGACATGATGCTCGCCCGCTGGCCGCAGCTGAAGGGCGTGCGCGTCACCCATGCCTGGACGGGCAACGTCGCCTTCGCCTTCGACGCCATGCCGCATATGGGCGTGACGGAGAAGGGGCTGCACTACGCCATGGCCTGCAACGGCTCCGGCGTGGCGATGCTCTCCTACCTCGGCGCGGAGGTGGGCAAGAAGCTGACCGGACGGACCAACCACGTCCCGGTCTTCGACGGGCGCGACTTCCCGACGCGGGCCTTCTACACCGGGAATCCCTGGATGCTGCCCATCGTCGGCAACTGGTATCGCCTTCGCGATTGGCTGGACCGGCAGGCGGCATGAGCGGCATGCGCATCGGCATCGAGATCGGCGGCACCTTCACCGATCTCATCCTGCTGCGGGACGGGCAGTCGCCCGTGACCCTGAAGGTCAGCTCCACCCCCTCCGACCCCAGCGAGGGCGCGCTCCTCGGCGTGCGCAAGCTGCTGGAGAAGGCCGGCGCCCCCTGGGACGGGGTGGAAGAGGTGCTGCACGGCTCCACCGTTGCCACCAACAGCCTCATCGAGCGGAAGGGGGCGCGGGCCGCGCTGCTCACGACCGCCGGCTTCGAGGATGTCCTGCTGATCGGCCGGCAGGAGAAGACGCGGATCTACGACCAGTTCTACCGCCGCCCCTCCCCCCTGGTCCCGCGGGAGGCGATCTTCGGCATCCCTGAGCGCCTGGGCCCTGACGGCGCCGTGGTGACGCCGCTGGACGAGGCGGCGCTGATGGCGACCGTCCACCGCGCCGTGGAGGCGGGCGTGACCTCCGTCGCCGTCGCGTTCCTGCACGCCTACCGCAACCCCGTCCACGAGCAGCGGACGAGAGCGCTGGTCGAGGCCGCCTATCCCGATCTCGACGTCTCCCTCTCCTCCGAGATCGCGCCGGAATTCCGGGAATACGAGCGCACCTCCACGACCGTCATCAACGCCTATGTCCGGCCGGTGGTGCGGCGCTACGTCACGCGGATGCGGGACGCGCTGCGGGAGCTCGGCTACAGGCGCGACCTGATGATCATGCAGTCCAACGGCGGCGTCCTGCCGGCCGAGGCGGCGGCGGGGCTGCCGGTGCGGATGTTCCTCTCCGGTCCCGCGGCGGGCGTGGCGGGGGCGGCCTTCGTGGCGCGGCGCTGCGGCACGGCGAACCTGCTGACGATGGATATCGGCGGGACGTCCTGCGACATCGCGCTCGTCGTCGGTGGGCAGCCGGAGATGGTGGCCAAGGGGCTGTCCGAGTACCGGATCGACGGCAACCCCATCAACATCCGCATGATGGACATCACCACCATCGGCGCGGGCGGCGGCTCCATCGCCTGGATGGACGACGGCGGGATGTTGCGCGTCGGCCCGCGCAGCGCCGGCGCGCAGCCCGGCCCCGCCTGCTACGCCCGCGGCGGCACCGACTTCACCCTGACCGACGCCCTCGTCCTGCTCGGCCTGATGGACCCCGCGCGCTTCATGGGCGGGGAGATGCGCATCGACCCCGCCCTCTCCGAACGCGCCGCCGGCCCCCTGGGCCAGCACCTGAACATGTCCCCCGTGGAGCTGGCGCGGGCGGTGTTCCGGATCGCGGTGGTGAACATCGCCCAGGCGATCCGGCAGGCAACGGTCCAGCGCGGCCGCGACCCCCGCGACTTCGCCGTGCTGCCCTATGGCGGCGGCGGCGCCCTCTTCGCCGCGAGCGTGGCGGAGGAGATGGACATCGGCGCCGTCGTCGTGCCGCCCAATCCCGGCATCTTCTCGGCCTATGGGCTCACCGTCTCTGACATCCGGCTGGATTACACCAAGTCCGACCCCGGCCTGCGGATCGCAGGGCTGGAGGCCGCGCATGTGCAGGCGGAGTTCGCCGCCCTCGCAGAGCGCGCGCACGCCGAGTTCGCGGATTTCGGTATCGCCCCGGACCGCATTGCCCTGACCCACCTGATCGATGCCCGCTACATCGGCCAGGGCTTCGAGCTCACGGTCACGGTGGACCCGGCGGAACTGGCGCGGCGCGGCCCCGAGGTGGTGACGGAGGCCTTCCACGCCGCCCATGCCGAGCGCTACGGCTACGCCTTCCGCGAGCAGGGCGTGGAGATCGTCAGCTACCGCCTGGAGGCGAGCGTCCCGCGGGAGGGCGTGCTGCCCGAACCCGCCGCGGCCGCCGCCATGCCCGCCCCCGTGCCGCGTCAGGTGCAACTGGACGGGGAGGATCGCTGGCAGACCTATGAGCGCTTCGACCTACCGGTCGGCGCCGAGTTGTCCGGCCCGGCGATGATCTTCGAGCCCACCTCCGCCACCGCCGTGCCGCGCGGCTGGCGGCTGCGGGTGGACGCGTATGGCAACCTGCACCTCACGCGGAACCGGGAGTAGCGCCGATGCCCCTCGACCCCGTGACCTTCAGCACCGCGACGAACATGTTCCACGCGATCGCGAACGAGATGGGCACGGTGATGCTCCTCTCGGCCTATTCCTCGATCGCGCGGGAGGCGAAGGACACCTCCACCTGCCTGCTCGACCCCGGCGGGCGCGTAGTGGCGCAGTCCATCATGATCCCGATCCACATGAACTCGCTCGCCTCGGCCGTGGCCTATCTGCGGGACGGTTTCGACCTCTCCGCGACGGAGGAGGACGAGGTCTATGTGATGAACCACCCCTACGCGAACGGGCAGCACCTCAACGATATCATCATCCTGCTGCCGATCTTCCATGAGGGACGGCTGAGCGGCTTCGCCGGCAGCATCTCCCACCACGTGGACATGGGCGGCGGCGCCACGATCAGCGCGACGGCGACCGAGCTGTACCAGGAGGGGCTGATCATCCCGCCGATGAAGCTGAAGGAGTCCATGGCCTTCCATGGCGGCGTACTCGAGAAGATGCTGGGCGCCAACGTGCGCGCCCCCGGCCTGGTGCTGGGCGACTACCGCGCGCAGCACTTCGCGTGCCTGCGCGGTCGGGAGCTGTTGCAGGGGATGATCCGCCGCTTCGGCGCGGAGACCGTCACCCAGGCCATGACGGAGCTGCAGGACTACGCGGAGCGGGTCATGCGCGCCAACCTCGCGCGCCTGCCGGACGGGACCTATTCCGGGGAGGATTTCTGCGACGGGCTGCGGCCCGGCGACCCGCCCATCCCGATCCGCGCGACGGTGACGATCCGCGGCGACGAGGCGCAGGTGGATCTGAGCGGCTGCGCCGACCAGGTGAACGGGCCGGTGAACTCGCCCATCGCCTCCACCTGGTCCGCGGTCTTCACCTTCTTCATCTCGATGATGGAGGAGGGCGCGCCGGTGAACGATGGCAGCTACCGCCCGATCCGCGTCACCACCCGCAAGGGCTCGATCTGCGACCCGATCTACCCCGCCCCCGTGCGGTCCCGCATGTCCACCAGCTACCGGATCTACAGCGCCCTGCGCCGCGCCTTCGCGGAGGAGGTGCCGGACCGCGTGGCCGCCTGCGGGCACGAGACGACGACCTCCGTCGCCTTCATGCGCCGCACGCCGGAGAAGTATCACGTCTATCACGAGGTGATCGCCGGCGGCCTCGGTGCCTCCATGCACGGAGATGGGTGCGACGGCGTGGCGCAGCCGTTGTCCAACACCGGCAACACGCCGGTGGAGGTGACCGAGGTGGACCTCGATTTCGTGCGGGTGCGTTCCTACGGCCTGGTCGAAGGGTCGGGCGGCGCGGGGCGGCATCGCGGCGGGAAGGGCATCCGCAAGGTCTACGAGGTGCTGAAGGACGACGTCACCTTCTGCAGCAACGGCGACCGCTGCGGCAGCGCGCCCTGGGGCGTGGCGGGCGGTGGTCCGGGCCGCCTCAGCGCCTTCCGAATCCTGCGCGGCGAGGAGACGATCGAGCTGACCGCGCTCAACACGCGGCCCACGCTGAAGGGCGACGTGATCGTGGTGGAGACCTGCGGCGGCGGTGGCTGGGGACAGGCGGGCGGCGCCGCCGAATAGCGTCCCTGTCTCCGCGTTCCGCGGCAGCTCGATAGAAGAAGATAAGTGGGGGTCCGGAGGAGGGAATTCCTTCTCTCCCCCGGCGTCCTCCGTGCACCGCATCCGCGCATTCAAATAACTTTCACGCCACGACGCGGGGCTGAGACGTTACTGGCGCAGGCATACGGAGTTCCGGAGCCGCGATGCACCCGCCTGAGACGAAGCGAACCTACCGAACCGTCTTCCTCTCCGACGTTCACCTGGGAACCCGCGGCTGCCGCGCCGACTTCCTGGCGGACTTCCTCGCCTCGGTGGAGTGCGAGCGGCTCTATCTGGTCGGCGACATCGTGGACGGGTGGCGGCTGCGGAAGTCCTGGTACTGGGACGCACGGCATGACGAGGTGATCCGCCGCCTTCTGAAGCTCGCCCGCAAGGGCACGCAGGTCACCTACATCCCCGGGAACCACGACGAGATGTTCCGCGGATGGTTGGGGCTGGAGGTGGCCGGCATCCGTCTGGCACGGGAGGCGGTGCACACCACCGCCGACGGGCGCCGCCTGTTGGTGATCCATGGCGACGAGTTCGACAGCGTGGTGCGCTACGCGAAATTCATCGCCCTGCTGGGCGACTGGGCCTATGACACGGCGCTGACGCTGAACCGTCTCTTCAATGTCGTGCGCCGCCGGATGGGCTATCCCTACTGGTCGCTCTCCCAGTGGCTGAAACGGCAGGTGAAGGGGGCGGTGAAGGCCATCGACCGGTTCGAGGAGGCGCTGGCGCACGAGGCGCAGCGGCGCGGCTTTCAGGGCGTGGTCTGCGGCCACATCCACCACGCGGAGATGCGGGACATCGGCGGTGTCCGCTACATGAACGATGGCGACTGGGTGGAGAGCTGTACCGCCCTGGTGGAACACGCCGATGGCCGGTTCGAGCTGCTGGACTGGGCGGCGGAGCGCCGGCTCTCGCTCTGGCACACCTCTCCGGAGGATCCGGTGCCGGCCTGAGGGGCCGCGCCGGCCACCGGCAGGCTGTCATCGATCCTTCATCGTCGCGCCATCAACGCGTCAGCCCGGACGGATAAGTCGCGCCCATGTTGATCATCGAGGGACTGACCCGCCGCTACGGCGAGCGGATCGCCGTGGACGACGTCTGCCTGGAGGTGCCGAAGGGCAGCTTTGTCGGCGTCATCGGCCGGTCGGGGGCTGGCAAGTCCACGCTGCTGCGCATGGTGAACCGGCTCGTGGACCCTTCCGCCGGCCGCATCCTGTGGGAGGGGAAGGACGTCACGACGCTGCGCGGCCGCGCGCTGCGGGACTGGCGCGCGCGCTGCGCCATGGTGTTCCAGGGCTTCAACCTCTCCGGCCGGCTGGACGTGCTGACGAACGTGCTCGTCGGCCGGCTGAACCAGGCTCCCGCGCACCGGTCCCTGCTGCGCCTCTGGTCCGCCGAGGACCGCGCGATCGCCCTGACCGCGCTCGAGCATTTCGACATCGGGGAGCTGGCGGCGCAGCGGGCCGACCACCTGTCCGGCGGGCAGCAGCAGCGCGTGGCCATCGCCCGCGCCCTGGTGCAGGAGCCCGAGATCATCCTGGCGGACGAGCCGATCGCCTCCCTCGATCCCCGCAACACGCGGCTCGTGATGGACGCGCTCGCGCGCATCAACCGGGACTACGGCATCACCGTCCTCTGCAACCTCCACGCGCTCGACATCGCGCGCGCCTACTGCCACCGCCTCGTCGGCCTCTCGGCCGGGCGGATCGTGTTTGACGGCCCGCCGGACGCGCTCGACGACGATGCCTCCCGCGCCCTCTACGGGCTGGAGGCCGCGGAGGTGGTGGACGCCGCCCCCGCCCCGCGCGCGCCGGTCGCGCCGCTCAGCCCCTTCCTGCTCCCCGCCTGAGCGGGCCGCTTCCGGCCCGCCTTCCTCAAAGAGAGGTCCCTATGCTGTTGCAACGCCGCGCCCTGCTGGGCGCCACCGCCGTCCTGGCGGCCCCGTCGCTCGCCCGCGCCCAGGCGCCGTCCTGGGCGGCCCGCTACCCCGAACTGGTCTTCGCGATCATCCCGTCCGAGAACGCCTCCGGCGTGACGGAGCGCTACGGTCCCTTCGTGAACTACCTCTCCCGTCGCCTCGGCACCCGCGTCACGCTGCGCATCGCGAATGACTACGCGGCGGTGATCGAGGGGCAGCGGGCCGGCAACATCCACATCGCCTCCTACGGCCCCTCCTCCTTCGCCCGCGCGCTCATGACCGGCGCGCAAATCACCGCCTTCGCGATCGAGAC
Source organism: Muricoccus radiodurans (assembly GCF_050154705.1). GTDB lineage: Bacteria > Pseudomonadota > Alphaproteobacteria > Acetobacterales > Acetobacteraceae > Roseomonas > Roseomonas radiodurans. Next base: position 4,086,540 of record NZ_CP189561.1, read on the forward strand.
GAACCTCGACGGCACGAAGGGCTACTACTCCGTCTTCTACGTGAAGGCCGACAGCCCCTATCAGCGCGTCGAGGGCCTGCGCGGCAAGAACCTCGGCCTCGTGGACCCGAACTCCACCTCCGGCAACAACGTGCCGCGCTTCGCCCTGAACAAGATGGGCATCAACCCGGAGCAGTTCTTCGGCCGCGTCGTCTACACCGGCAGCCACGAGAACGCGGTGATCGCGCTCGGCCAGGGCACGGTGGACATGGCCGCGAACTGGTGGAACGACGAGCAGGAGAGCAACCTGCTGCGCATGGAGCGCAAGGGGATGGTGCGCGCGGCCGACTTCCGCATCATCTTCAAGTCCGACCAGATCGTGAACTCTCCGGTGGCGTATCTGAACACCCTGCCGGACGAGCTGAAGGCCGCGATCCGCACCGCGGTGCTGGAGGTCCACCGCGCAGACGAGGCCGCCTTCAACCGGATCTACGAGGGCAAGCAGGGTCCGCTGGAGGCCGTGGACAACGCCGCCTACGAACCGATCATCGAGCTGAACCGCTTCGTCGACAATCTCCGCCGTCGCGGCTGATCACCGGAGCGCGGTCCCCTGGCCACCACCATCACGCGCCTGCCGGGGGACCGGCTGGATGAGTTGCTGCACGGGTATCGCGCCGCCGGGCGCGGTGCCCGGCGGCGGTCCCTGGTCACCGCGGTCATCGTCGCCGCCCTCGCCCTCCTCTCCGCCCATGTCGCCGAGGTGGACCCGGCGCGGCTCTGGACGCATCTCGGCGGCTTCCTGAACTACTTCGACCGGCTGCTGACGCTGGAATCCGGCGGAGGCCGCGTCTGGACCGACCCGGGCGAATGGCTCTGGGGTTGGAAGAAGTGGGGCCTCCTGCTCGCGGACACGCTGCTGATCGCCTATGTCGGCACGGCGCTCGGCGCCATCGGCGGCTTCCTGCTCTCCTTCGTCGCGGCGGCGAACCTCGTGCGGAATCCCTGGCTGCGCGGCACTGCCCGGCGTGTCCTGGAATTCTGCCGGACCGTCCCCGACATCGTCTTCGCGCTGATCTTCGTCATCGCCTTCGGCCTGGGCCCTGTCCCGGGCGTGCTGGCCATCGCGATCCACAGCATGGGCGCCCTCGGAAAGCTCTTCTCCGAGGTGGTGGAGAACATCGACCGGAAGCCGGTGGAGGGGGCGGTCGCGTCCGGCGCCTCCTGGCCCGCCATGGTGCGCTTCGCCGTCCTGCCGCAGGTGCTGCCGAACTTCGCGAGCTACGCGCTGCTGCGCTTCGAGGTGAATGTCCGCCAGGCCTCCGTCCTCGGCTTCGTCGGCGCGGGCGGCATCGGGCAGGACCTGATCGAGGCGATCCGCAAGTTCTACTACAACGATGTGGCCGCGATCCTGCTGATGATCATCCTGACGGTCATGCTGATCGACCTGGCCACGGAGCGGCTGCGTCACTGGCTGATCGGTGCGATGGAGCGCCCGGCATGAGCGCGGCCACCTCCTCCCTCCGCGCCGCGGCGCTGGCGGACCGGGCCGGGCTCGCGGCCCGCCACCCCGCGGTGTTCCGCCCGCTGCCGCCGTCGCGGCTGGTGGCGCTCGCGATCTTCGCGGCGGCGCTCGGCCTCCTCGTCTTCGGCCTGTGGCGGCTGGAATTCTCGCCTGGGCGGATCGCCGGCGGCTTCGAGCAGCTCCTCCACTTCCTCGGCCTGATGGTGCCGCCGAATCCCGGTACCTGGTCGCGCACCCTGCTCATCCTGCACGGGCTGGCGGAGACGCTGGCCATCGCCTTCCTCGGCACGTTGCTCGCCGCGGCCATAGCCTTCCCGATCGGCTTCCTCGCGGCGCGCAACACCTCGATCAACCGGATCGTGCAGTTCCTGTCCCGCCGCGTGCTGGACAGCATCCGCGGGGTGGACGCGCTCATCTGGGCGCTGATCTGGGTGAGCGTCGTCGGGCTCGGCCCCTTCGCCGGCGTGCTGGCGATCATGACCAGCGACATCGGGACCTTCGGCAAGCTCTTCTCCGAAGCGATCGAGGCCGCCGACCGCAAGGCGGTGGAGGGCGTGACCTCCGCCGGCGGCGGCAGGCTGCACGGGATCCGCTTCGGCGTGCTGCCGGCGGTGCTGCCGGTCATGGCGGGCCACCTGCTCTACATGTTCGAGAGCAACACCCGCTCGTCCACCATCATCGGGATCGTCGGCGCCGGCGGCATCGGGCTCGCGCTGTCAGAGATGATCCGCACCCTGGAGTGGGGCGTCGTCTCCTTCATCGTCCTGCTGATCCTGGTGACGGTCGCGGTGATCGACCTCGTCTCCGGCCGGCTGCGGCGGGCGCTGGCGGGCTGAGGGCGCGACCTGCCCGGCCGTGCGGCCGGTCCCCGGTGCCGCCCGCGTCCCGGTGCGGCTAGGCGATCGCGGCGGCGCTCGCCCGGACCACGGGGCCGGCGCCGGGCCAGCGCTGCCGGGCCGCGGCGGCGTCGAGAACCCTCGTCAGCTCCGCATCCGTCCTTCGGGGGGCAGGGGCGTCGGCGATCAACCGGCGCACCGCCCGGAGGTCCGCCTGGACCTGCCCGGCATGGCGCAGCGCATCCGCCCCCATCTCGGCCAGGACCTGGAGCAGCCTGTCCTGCACGGCCTGGACCGCCGCCGGATCGCGCGCGGGAAGATCGGGCGGGATGGTCACCACCGGCAGGCAGGCCGCCTGCAGGGCGAGGGACATCGGCGCGGAACAGGAGAGGCCGAGGTCGTGATCCCGGGCGGCCCGGCGCAGGGCCGCGATGCCGCCCGCCGGACCGGACTCGATCGTCCGGAACCAGCTTCCCGCCTCCGCCGGCCCGTCGAGGACGCTGAGGGTCGCCACCCCGAGCGTCCCGAGATTCTCGAAGACCGGCCGGAGCGCCGCCAGTAGGGCGGTGTCGCCGTCATGGGCGAAGAGCACGCGCCAGGGTGTCCCGGGCTCGGGCGGCGCGGTCTCGGCGCCTCCCGGATCGCCGGAGAGCCAGTCCGCCGCGGCCAGCCCCTGCCCGAGGAAGAGACCCTCCTCCTCCGGACCGGCCGAAAGCTCCACCACGGGAAGGCCGGCGGCCGCGCAGCGGGCGCGGAGCGCCGCGAGGTCCTCGGGCGGGACGGCGCCCGGGGCCACCAGCACCCCGTCCGCCCGGCCGCAGCGCGGGTCGCCGAAGGGGAAGGAGGGAAGGACGGGCCGGAAGATGACGGACCGGCCGACGGCGTTGCGCGTCGCGACCCGCAGCGGCGTCGGCAGCACGCCGCCGCTCCGGTCCAGCGTCAGCAGCACGCGCGGTGCCGGCTGTGGCGTGCGGAAGGACAGGCGGCGGCCGAGCACCTCGCGGTAGAGGCGGTCATACTCGACCGCCATCGCGGCGGCGTCCCAGTGGCGCCCCGCGCCGGACTGCCAGTCGAGCACCGCGTCGCGCCGCGCGCGCACGGACGCCGGCTCGCGGCGGAGCCGGCGGAGCAGCGCCAGCAGCTCCTCGGGCGTCGTCCGCGGATCGACCAGCCATCCGCCCGGATCCTCGGTGATCCGCTCCGCCAGGGCGCCGGTCTTCGTCGCCACCACCGGCACGCCCGCGGCCCAGCACTCCGTCAGGGTGTGGCAGTAGGTCTCGGGCCAGCGGGACAGGATGACCCCGACATGCGGCCGGATGCCCGCCACATGGGCCGCGAAGTCGTCCCGCGTGTAGCGTCCGTGCAGGATCAGCCCCGGCCGGGCGGCGAGGCTGCGGTCCGTGGCACCGAGGACGTGGAACTCGATCTCCCGCCCGCCGTCGAGCGCGGCGACGGCCGCCACCAGCGCGCCGCCCTTCGCCTCCGAGATGTTCCCCGGCACGAGGACGCGCAGGCGCTCGTCCAGGGTCGGCTCGGTGGCCAGCATCTCCATGCGCGGGAAGCTGCGGCCATGGGGGATCAGCCGGAAGTCGCGCTCCTCCAGGAAGGGGAAGTTCCGGGTGAGCGTCGCCCGGGCGGCGTGGGACGTGGTCACGAAGGCGTCGCAGGCACTCAGCGCCTCGCCCATCATCTCCTTCCAGCGGTGGACGTAGCGGTGGCGCAGCGGCGGCATTGCGTCGGCCGGCCACAGCTCCGCCTTGCAGTCCGCCTCGCCGCGCGTGCAGGGCCCGCCGCAGAAGCGGCCCTCCGCGTCGAGCAGCTTCGTGGTCGGGCAGATCGTGTAGAAGTCGTGGAAGGAGAAGATCACGGGCACGTTCAGTCGCCGGCACACCTCCGGCAGCCCCAGACCGTGCCAGGCGAGGTGCCGGATGTGCACCAGCTCGAAGCCGTGCCGCAGGATCAGGTCCGCGACCGCCCGGTCGTACTCGGTCGAGCGGTGGGAGGTCGGCTCGATCGGGCGCTCCAGATGGTGCGTCTCGGTCACCGTCTCCGGCTTCCCCTCCGAACCGGATGAGGGCGGTCGATAGCGGGAGAGGGTGAGACTTCTCGAATCGCTCGACAGCAGCCAGGGTTCGTAGCGGTCGGACAGCGCGCCCATGAGGTCGCGGTTCGTCAGCGGCGTGCCGCCCGTCTGCGTCGAGACGACGAAGAGCACCCGTGGCCGGGGCGTGTCGCCGCCCGCGCGCGCCCGGTCCAGGGCGCGGCGCACGCGCCACCGGACGGCCAGGATGGCCGGATCGGACCGGAACATCCGCGTGAGCTTGCGGTACTCGGGATAGCGCTCGTCCAGGATGACGCGCCCGGACGCGTAGAGCCCCGCCTTCTCCGCCCCGAAGGAGGCGGAGCGCTGGTGCCAGACGAAGCTGCGGTCATCGAGGACGTTGTCGAAGCCGGCGCGCGCGGCGCGCATGCAGAAGTCGTTCTCCTCGCCGTAGCCGCGCGGGAAGGCGGCCTCGTCGAACAGGCCCACGACGTCGAGGCAAGCCCGGCGGACGTAGAGGCAGAAGCCGTGGCCGGTCGGCACGACCGGGAAGGCCGGGGCCGGGCATTGCCTGACCAGGCGGGCCATCTCGTCCACACCGAACCAGGGGAGCATCTCGTTCGCGACGTTGATCTCCGGGACGGAGAAGGCGCCGGAGTTGTTGGAGACGGCGGTCGCCGTGCCCGTGCGCGGCCCCGAATGCGCCGCGGCGCGAAGGCCGTCGAGCCAGCCCGGCCCGACCGCGGTGTCCGAGTTCAGCAGCACCACGTCATCCCGGCCCGCCAGGACGATGCCGCGGTTGACCGTGCGGGTGAAGCCGAGGTTCTCCGGGTTCTGGTGGATCTCGACGCCCGGGTGGCCCCGCCAGCGGCGGAGCACCTGGGCCACCTCCGGCTGCGTGCTGGCATCGTCGATCAGGATCAGCCGCGCGGGGCCCGTGGTGTGGCGGACGACGCTCTCCAGGCAGCGGTCGAACTCCTCGGCCGCGTTGTGGATCGGCACGATGACGGAGACCGGCGCCCCGCCCTCCGCCGGCATTCGGAAGGCCAGCTCCCCGTGATCCCTGCGCCAGGGCGGCAGCGCGTCCGGCGCCGTGACCACCTCGCCCGGCAGCGGCTCGGCCACCCCGTGCGGCGCCGCGGCGATGCGCAGCGGTCCTCCCTCGCCCGGGTGGTGGCGCGGAAGCAGGACCTGGAAGCCGCCCTTCGACTGGGTGAGGCCCGCGCGCACGAGATCGGGCCGGGACAGATTCGCCTCGACCGTGTCCCACCGCGTGCCGTCGAGCAGGAGGTCCACCGTCTGGACGTCCTGCGGGCGCCCGCGCTCGGCCAGCCAGCCTGTCGCCGTCCCGGACTCCACCCGCTCCAGCTTCCCGGTCAGGTCCCGGTGGAGCGTGAGGGTCCGGCGGGCCAGTTCGACCCCCGACGCCATCAGGATGAGCTCGCGGGACCGTCCATCGAAGAGCGAGGCGCCCGGCGCCGCCTGGCGCAGGCTGCCGGCCAGCGCCTCGAGCGGGAAGTCGAAGCCGAAGGTCGGCTCCTCCGAGCCGTCGTCGAAGGGAAGGTCGGGCCGGTGCAGGGTGAGGGGCACCGGCACCGCGTCGCAGCCCTCGAGCTGGAGCGAGGGCTGCTCCCAAGGGGCGTCCAGCACCCAGCCGCGGACCCCGCCGCGGTCCGCCCGTTCCAGTCCGCCTTGCGGTCGGAACGCGCTGGCCTGCAGGACAGGGGGCGTGAGGGGAATCGTCTCCCCGCCGAGCTGGACGGTGGCGGAGATCGGCCCCTCGACGGTCCCCAGCCGCAGCAGCGCGTGGAAGTCGCGGCCGGCGGGCAGCCCGTCGCGGGCCGGCAGGTCGCGGCGTTCGCGAAGCCGCCGCAGTGGGATCTCCAGGCGTTCCGCGCCCCAGAGCAGGACCAGCCGTGGCACCGCGGCCGCCAAACGGTGTTCGGGCGCGCGAAACCAGCCAGCGACGTGCAGGAAGCTGTCGCGCCGCGCGAAGGTTTCGACGTGCCCCGGAATCCGCTTCGCCCCTCAAACCGCGCAGCGTGTTCCTGTCAAGGATCAACGCCTCATACAGGGAGACTATTGTCAGAGTTGTGATCGTTTCGACAAGTCAAATATCTTTAACGCGGCCGTCTGCTGTTCTGACTGGCGATGCTGGCCACCGGTCGGTCGCGCCTCGCAGACCTGCTGATGCCGGCTCCTCGATGCATCGCCTTCAAGCCTTTATCCCTCGCCCGTGTTCGCGCCACACTCACCTGCCCGATTCGTGGCAAAGCAGGAGGGACAAAAACTCACGGCCGGCCACAACCGTCTCATTCCTGCACCACCGTCACGGTTGAGTGCGACGCTCCCTTGCTGCCGGGCCGTGTCCCGGTAAGGATGCCTTCGCCCGTGGGTTGCGCCGATGGGTAGGGAGCCCAGAATGGCCTCAGACCCCCGGCGTCATGCGATGGTCGCGGTCTTCCTGCTTCTGTCGGCCTGCGACGCGGCGGGGCCCGTGATCACGCCGGAGACGCGGCTTCGTCTCGCTCAGGCCGTGAACGCTGCGCCCACCGCCGAAAATCCGGACGCGACCGGTGCGGCTGGCGTCCAGCGCGCCCTCATGGCGCGGGAAGGCCGGAGCGAGGCGCGCCTGCTCGCGATCGGGCGCGAACTCCTGCGCGCGGGGGACGCGGCCGGGGCGCGCCAGGCCTATGCCGAGGCGCTCGGCCTCAACGCCGGCAGCGCCGCGGCGGCGGGCGGCCTCGGCCTCGCCCACGACCTCGCGGGCGACCGCGCCGCGGCCCAGGCGGCCTATCGCCGGGGCCTGTCCGTCGCGCCGGGCGACTGGACGCTGCGGAGCAACCTCGCGGTCTCGCTCGTTGGCAGCGGCGCCGCGCGGCAGGCGATCACGGTGCTGGCGGCGGCGGAGACCGTGGCGGACGCGCCCACCCACGCGCGGCACAACCTCGCCCTCGCCCTGGCGGCCGACGGCCAGGCGGACCGCGCCGTGCGCGTGCTGCGGTCGGAGATGGGACCGGCCGATGCGCGCGCGACCGCGGAGGAGATGGTGGCCTATGCGCGCCAGCTCGCCTCCGAGGGCGCACCCGGAGCAGCCCTTCCCGCCCCCGGCGCACGGCAGGATGCGGCGCCGGCCGCCACCCCGTCCGCGGCGCTTGCGGCCTCCCCCGCAACAGCGCCCCCCGTCATCGCCGCCGCGCCATTCCCGCCCGTGCCGCCGGCCCCGGTCGGCATCGCCCCGTCCACCACGCCCTCCCCGCCGGTAACACCGGTCGTTCTGTCGCAGGCCCCGCCGCCCCGACACTCCATGGCGGAGGCGCCCGCGCCCTCGGCCCGCACGCTGGTCGCCCTGGCACCGCCCGACGAGGAGCGGTCTCCCGACCGGACCCCCTCCTTCTGGACCACCCTCGCCCGCGCCTTCCCGGCGGAGCGAAGCACCGGGACGCCGGCCCTGGCGCCCGGCCTCGCCACGGCGGCCTCCCGCGGGACGCTCCTGCCCGATCCCCTCGGCCCCGGGCCCCGCACCGCCTCCCCCGACGCAGCGCGCGCCGCAGAGTCGCTGGCCTCCGCCGAGAGCGCCCTCTCCGCCGCCCCGCGCGACGCAGCGATGCGACAGGCCGCGGGGGAGGCGGCCGTCAACGCCGGCGCCCTCGACCGGGCGGAGGACTTGCTGCGGGAGGGGCGCGAGACAGGCACCGACAGCGTCCGCATGGCCCTGCTGGAGGCGCGGCTGGCCCGCGCCCGGGGCGACAGCGCCCGCGCCCGCCGCGCGTTGGAAGAGGCGGCCCGGGTGCGGGAGGAGCAACTCCGGGCAGGGTTCTGATCGGCGGCGCGGGCGACTCCGGGGGAGAGAAAGAATTCTCTCCCCCGGACCCCCTCGCTTCTCTTTCTGTCAGGCTGCCGCGGAAGGCGGAGATGGGAGAGCCCACATCCGGCTTCTGCGGCAGCCTCGAAAAACTAGATGGGGGTCCGGGGGAATACTTTCCCCCAGCCTTTTCCTACTCGGCCCGCAGGTCCAGCTCCCGCGCCTTCTGCCCCCAGAAGGCGTATTCCTGCCGCACCTCCTCCTGGAACTGCGCGCGGGTCTTCTGGGGCGCCAGCTCCAGCCCGTCGCGCTCCAGGCTGCGGGCGAAGCGCGGGTCACGGATGGCGCGGTTTGCCGCCGTCTCCAGCCGGTCCATCTCCGCCTCCGGCACGCCGGCCGGGGCGAAGATGCCGTGCCAGCCGAGGATGACGATGCCGGGCAGCCCGGCCTCGGCCAGGGTCGGCACCTCCGGCATCTGCGACAGGCGGTTGTTGCCCGTCACGGCGATCGGCCGCAGCCGCCCCTCCCGCGCCAGCGGGATCGCCGGCGGCGGGGAAGAGAAGTTCATCGTGACCCGCCCGGCCACCACGTCCTGCAAGGCCGGCGCCGTCCCGCGATAGGAGATGTGCTCCATCCGCAGCCCCGCCGCTTCCGCGAAGAGCAGCCCGGCGAGGTGGTTGTTCGAGCCGACGCCGGCCGAGGAATAGGTGAAGCCCTCCCGCGAGGCCTTCCCGGCCGCGATCAGCTCCTGAAGGTTCTGGGCGGGGATGCGCGGGTCGATCACCAGCAGGTACTGGTAGAGGCTCGCCTGCGCGACCGGCGAGAGCTGGCGCGAGAGGTCCGCCCGGTCATTCCGCTGCAGGTGCGGGTTGATGACGATGTTGGTGGAGACCGCGAAGAGCAGCGTCAGCCCGTCCGGCCTGGCACGCGTGACGGAGACGGCGCCCACATGGCCGGCCGCGCCGCCGCGGTTCTCCACCACGACCTGCTGTCCCGAGGTCTCCGAGAAGATCTGGGCGAACTCGCGCCCCACGATGTCCGTCCCGCCGCCCGCGGCATAGGGCACGACGAGGGTGATGGCGCGGCCCTGGGCGGAAGCCCGGCCAATGATCGCCGGCGCGGCGAGAAGCGGAAGGAGGTGGCGGCGGCGCATGGATCGTTCCCCGGATGTCGCCGCAACACGCCACGAAGGACGCGCGCGGCGCAAGCGGGGCGGGTTCAAGCTCTCGCGCGCCCTGCCATGATGGCCGAGATGGATCCCGCCCTGACCGCCCTGCGCGGCCCCGCCTTCACCTTCCGCCACGACCCCTTCCTCGGCGACCCGGAGACCTCGCTCGCCTTCGAGCCGGATGCGCTGATCGTCATGCGCGGAGGCCGGATCGTTGGCTATGGCGGCCATTCCGCGGAACGGGAACGCTATCCGGCCGACCTGCCCGTGGCGCACCACCCGGACGCGCTGATCTGCGCGGGCTTCGTCGACGCGCATGTCCACTATCCCCAGCTGGAGATGATCGGCGCCTTCGGGGAGACGCTGCTCGACTGGCTGCAGCGCTACACCTACCCCACGGAGCTCCGCTTCGCGGACCGCAGCCACGCGGAGCGCGTGGCGGCCGTGTTCCTGCGGGACCTGCTCCGCGCGGGCGTCACCACCGCCGCCGTCTACTGCACCGTGCACGAGCACTCCGTGGACGCCTTCTTCGCGGAGGCCGAGCGCGTCGGCGCGCGCATGGTGGCGGGCAAGGTGCTGATGGACCGCCACGCGCCCCCTGCCCTGCTGGACGGCGCGGATCACGGCGCCGCGGCGACGGAGCGGCTGATCGCGCGCTGGCACGGGCGGGGCCGCGCACTCTACGCGGTCACGCCGCGCTTCGCGCCCGCGCTGACCGACGAGGGCCTGCGGGTGGCCGGGCGGCTGTGGTGCGACGCGCCGGGAACGCTGATGCAGACCCATCTCTGCGAGACGGAGGCGGAGATCGCCTGGGTGCGGGAACTCTTCCCCGGCCGCGCCTCCTACCTCGACGTCTATGCGGAGGCCGGGCTGGTGGGACCCGGCGCGGTCTTCGGGCACGCGGTCCATATGGCCGAGGGCGACCTCGCGGCGCTGCACCGCGCCCGCTGCGGCCTCGCGCACTGCCCGACCTCGAACCTCTTCCTCGGCAGCGGGCTGTTCCGCGCGCATGACGCACGGCGGGCGGATCGCCCGGTGCGCGTCGGGATCGGCAGCGACGTGGGGGCGGGCACCTCCCTCTCCCCGCTGCGGACGCTGGGGGAGGCGTACAAGGTCGCGCGGCTCGGCGGCTCACGGCTGACGGCGGAGCAGGGCTTCTGGCTCGCCACGCGGGGCGGCGCGGAGGCTCTGGGGCTGGAGGACCGGATCGGCACCCTCGCACCCGGGATGGAGGCGGACCTCGTGGTGCTGGACCCCGCCGCGACGGACCTGCTGGCCTTCCGGATGGAGGCGGCGGGGACGCTGGCGGAGCGGCTCTTCGCGCTGATGACCCTCGGCGACGAGCGCTGCGTGCGGGCGACCTATGTCGCGGGGGTGCCGGTCTGGATGCGGCCGGACCGGCCCGATGATCAGGCCGTGCCGGCGGGCGGTTTGCGGCGGATTTCCCAATAGAGGGGGGTGCGGCCCTCGCGCAGGGCCTTCGCCTCGTAGCGGGTGGGGGGCCAGCCCGCCGGGCGGGCGGTGGCCGGGGGCAGGACGGCGAAGAAGGGCTGGTCGGCCAGGACCTCCGCCACCCAGGCCTGGTAGGTCGGGTCGTCGCTCGCGACGCGCCAGAAGGCGCCGGGGCGGAGCTTCGCGGCCAGCAGGGGCAGCAGGGCCGGGTGGACGAAGCGGCGCTTGGAATGGCGCGCCTTCGGCCAGGGGTCCGGGAACATCAGGAAGAGGCCGTCCAGCGACCCGTCCGGCAGGGCGGCCAGGAGGTGGCGCGCATCCCGGGGCCAGAGGCGGAGATTGGGCGGAAGTGGGGCGGTCGCCTCCTCATCCTCCGGGATGATGCGGGTGAGGAGGGAGCAGAGCCCGTTCTCGAAGACCTCGGAAGCGATGAGGGCGGTGGCGGGGTTCGTCTCCGCCAGGGCGAGGGCGTGCTCGCCCCCGCCGAAGCCGACCTCGAGCCAGAGGGCCTCGGGCGCGAGGCCGAAGGCGGCCTTCGGGTCGGACGGGGTGGCGAGGGTGATGCGCGGAAGCGCCTCGTCCAGCAGGCGCTGCTGGCGGGGGCGCAGCGGATGGCCCCGGCGACGACCATAGAGGCGGTCGGGGATGCCCTCGGCGGGCGGGGGTGGGCGGGTGTCGTCGTAGGTCATAGGGGGATCGGAGAAGGCTGGGAGCGAGCTCCCCTCCTTCACGTGTTTGGCCGCCGCGGAACCGTTCCGAACCGTCCCGCGGCAGCCTGAGACAAATAGATGAGGGGTCCGGGGAGAATACCTTCTCCCCGGCTTTGCTTCACCGGTTGAACGCGCGCCGCAGCTCGTCGGCGAGGTCGGTCCTCTCCCAGGTGAAGGTGCCCTTCTCCTCGTCCGGGGTGCGGCCGAAATGGCCGTAGCTGCTGGTCGGGACATAGATCGGGCGGTTGAGGTGCAGGTGCTCCCGGATGCCGCGGGGGGAGAGGTTCACCATGTCCTGGACGATCTTCGCGAGCTTCGTCTCGTCCACGTCGTGGCCGGTGCCGTGGAGGTCGAAATAGACCGAGAGGGGCTTCGCGACGCCGATGGCGTAGGACACCTGGATGGTGCAGCGGTCGGCGAGGCCCGAGGCCACCACGTTCTTCGCGACGTAGCGCGCGGCGTAGGCGGCGGAGCGGTCCACCTTCGTCGGGTCCTTGCCGGAGAAGGCGCCGCCGCCGTGGGGCGCCGCGCCGCCATAGGTATCCACGATGATCTTGCGGCCGGTCAGGCCGCAGTCGCCGTCCGGGCCGCCGATGACGAAGGTGCCGGTCGGGTTCACGTAGAGCTCGGCATCGGAGGGCATCCAGCCGGCGGGCAGGCTGCTCTCGATGATCGGCTTCACGATCGCCTTGATCTGGGCCTGGTCGAGGCCTTCCTCGTGCTGGGTGGAGAGCACGACCGAGGTGGCGCCGACGGGCTTGCCGTCCACGTAGCGCAGCGTGACCTGGGACTTCGCGTCGGGCAGCAGGCCCTTCACGGAGAGGTCGTCGGCCCGGCGCATCTCGGAGATGCGGCGCAGGATGAGGTGGGCGTAGTAGAGGGGGGCCGGCATGAGGTCCGGCGTCTCGCGGCAGGCGTAGCCGAACATGATGCCCTGGTCGCCGGCGCCCTCGTCCTTGTTGCCGGCGGCGTCCACGCCCTGGGCGATGTGGGCGGACTGGGCGTGCAGGTGGCATTCCACGTGCGCGTGCTTCCAGTGGAAGCCTTCCTGCTCATAGCCGATGTCGTGCACGGCCATGCGGGCGCGGTGGATCAGCAGCTCCGGCGTGATGGAGCCGGGACCGCGGGTCTCGCCGGCGATGACGATGCGGTTGGTGGTGACCAGCGTTTCGCAGGCGACGCGGGCGTAGGGATCGGCTTCCAGGAAGGTGTCCAGGACCGTGTCGGAGATGCGGTCCGCCACCTTGTCCGGATGGCCTTCGGAGACGGATTCCGACGTGAACAGGTATTCGCCCGTGTCGCGCATGGCGTGGTTCGGCCTCTTGTCGCTTTTGTGTGGGGGTGCCGCGACCGGGACCGGCGGGCGGCGCGATGTTTCGCAGGCGCGTGAGGGGGGGTCAAGGCGGCCGGGTCCGGGCCGCAACGGGGCGGCGGGACGGGTTCCGGCCGGTGGCGGCGTGATGGCGGCCGCCGGAATCCGGGGAGCCGGCGCGGAGCGGGCGACGAAGTGACGGCGGGCCGGGCGGGCCCGCATCGGCGGTGCTCGAAGAGGGCACGGGGCTGCCGTGCCGTCCCGCTGAAACTGCGCCGGGGACGGCGCGTCATCCTTGTTGATCCTGGGACTCTTGCCGTTCCGTCCGATCGCCGGGCGGGCGGGCATCAGCCGCCAGGGCGCGGAGATCCCGAGATGACGCTTCTCCTGATCATCATCATCCTGTTCCTGCTGCTGGGCGGCGGCGGGTATTACGGGTATCGGTCCGGCTATTACGGCGGCGGCGGGTTCGGCGGCATCCTGGGCCTGCTGGTGATCATCCTGCTGATCTATCTGCTGTTCGGCCGCGGCACGCTCTGACGCCCCGCTGACGGGGCCGGGGGCGTTCGCGCCCCGGCGGGCGGGGAAACCCCCCGGTCTCGCCCGAGGTCGGGAGACGGCGCCTCCGGGGTCAGGCGGCGGCCATGGCGTCCCGCAGGGCCAGCGCGGCCTCCTCGGCTGGCTGGGCGCCCTGGATGACCAGGCGGCGGCCCAGGACCACGGCGGGAACGCCGCCCAGGCCCGCGGCGCGGGCGGCGTCCTCCTCCACCTCGGCGAGGCCTTCTTCCGTGGCCAGCATCGCCGCGGCGCGGCCCGGCGGCAGGCCGGCGGCGTCGGCGAGGGCGGCCAGGGTGGCGGGGTCGCCGATGTCCCGGCCCTCCGCGAAATAGGCGGAGAAAAGCGCTTCCGCGACGGCATCGGCCAGGGGCGCGCCGCCCTCCTGACCGGCCAGGCGGATCAGGCGGTGGCTGTCGCGGGTGCTGGGGGTGCGGGTGATCCGGTCGAAGCGGAAGGTCAGCCCGTCGCGCGCCCCCTCGGCGGTGATGCGGGCGTCGATCGCGGCGGAGCGCTCGGGGCTGCCGAACTTGGCCGCGCGGTAGGCGGCGCGCTCCATGCCCTTTGGCGGCATGGTGGGGTTGAGCATGAAGGGGTGCCAGCGGCGCTCGAAGCGCAGGCCCTCGGGCGCGAGGGTCGCGAGGGCCTTGTCCAGCCGGCGCTTCCCGATCCAGCACCAGGGGCAGATCGTGTCCGACACGACCAGCAGGATCGGGTTGGCTGAGGCGTCCACGGGCTGATCCCTTCGGTTCCGGGACGGGAAGATGGGGCGGGGGCGGGCCGGTGTCGCCTCCCTGGCGGCTGACGCGCGGGTGTTCTTTGATGCGGCCGCGTTGGAGCCTTCTTCTTGCACGACCGGATCGAGCACGCCTGGATCGAAGCCTTTGCCGAGGTGCTGCGGCGCTGCGCCGCGGCGCCGGGAATGCCCGTGGCGATCCTGGGGGAGACGGGGTCGCGGGCGCTGAACCTGGACCTCGCGGAGCTGGCCGCGCTGCGTCTGGGGGCCCGGCCGGTGCGGTGCCTGCTGCCCAGCCCGCCGGCCCACGCGCTGCCGATCCGCTCCACGGGCGCGTCGCGGGCGCTGGCGGGGCATCCGGGCGCGATGGCGCTGCTGGCGGCTTGCCCGCTGGTGCTCGACCTGACGGTGGAGGGATTGCTGCACGCGCCGGAGCTGCCCGCGGTCCTGAAGGCGGGCAGCCGGGTGATGATGGTCTCGGACGAGCATCCGGAGGCGCTGGCGCGGCTGGTGCCGCGGGTGGGCGATGATGCGCCAGTGAAGGCGGCGGTGAAGCGGCTGCGGGCGGCGCGGGCGATGCGGGTGACGTCGGTGGCCGGGACGGATCTGACCGTCGCGATGGACGGCGCCGCGACGGCCGGGGTGTGGGGATGGACGGACCGGCCGGGCACCGTGGCGCACTGGCCCGGCGGGGTGGTCGTGTCCTTCCCGCGCGCCGGGTCCGTCCGCGGCGTGGTCGTGCTGGACGCGGGGGACATCAACCTGACCTTCAAGCGCTACCTGGAGGCGCCGGTGCGGCTGGTGATTGAGGACGACCATGTCACCGCCATCGAAGGGTCCGGGACGGATGCGGAGCTGATGCGGCGGTATCTCTCGGCCTTCGCGGAGCAGGAGGGCGGGCGCGGCGCCTATGCCGTGTCGCATGTCGGCTGGGGTCTGAACCCGCGGGCGCGGTGGGAGTCGCTGGCCATGTACGGGCCGCGCGACACGAACGGGACGGAGCAGCGCTGCGCGGCGGGCAACTTCCTCTTCTCCACCGGGGCGAACGAGTTCGCGGGCCGCTTCACCGAGGGCCATTTCGACCTGCCGCTGCGGGGCTGCACGATCGCGCTGGATGAGGAGGTGGTGGTGCGGGACGGGATGCTGGCCGCTTGATCCCGCACGCGCATGTCAGCGGGGCGGGTTCCCCGGTCCTGCTGCTGCACGGCATCGGTGGGAATGGCGGGCTGTGGGGGCCGGTGCTGCCGGGTCTGTCCGGGCGGCAGGTGCTTGCGTGGGACATGCCGGGCTATGGGCAATCCGCGCCGCTGCCGCAGGTGACGTTTCCGGCGCTGGCGAAGGCGCTGCTCGCACTCATGGATGCGCGGGGGCTGGAGCAGGCCGATCTGCTCGGACACTCGATCGGCGGGATGATCGCGATCGAGTTCGCGGCGACCCACCCGGAGCGGGTGCGGCGGCTGGCGCTGGTGGCGACGTCCGCGGCCTTCGGGTCGCGCGATCCGGCCTTCGCGGAGAGCTTCGTCCGGGCGCGCATCGGACCGCTGGATGAGGGCCGGCGGCTCGCGGACCTCGCGCCGGGGCTGGCGGCGGGGATGCTGGGGACCGATCCCGATCCGGCGGCGCTGCCGGCCGCGACCGCCGCCATGGCCGCGGTGCCGGAAGCGTCGTATCGCGCGACGGTGGCCTGCCTCACGACCTTCGACCGGCGCGACGCCCTCGCGGACCTGCGGATGCCGGTGCTGCTGGTCGCGGGCGGCGAGGACCGGATCGCTCCGCCGCGCGGCATGGCGCGGATGCAGTCGGCGCTGCCGGACGCGCGACTGGCCGTGATCGAGGGCGCCGGCCACCTGCCGCATCTGGAGAGGCCGGACGCCTTCAACGCCGCGCTGCGACCCTTCCTGGATGAGGCTGCCTGAGATGGATGCGCTGCCCGCGGTTGTGGCCGCCCCGATCTTCGATCCCGCGTCCTGGCGCCTGAAACCGGAGGAGGCGGAGCTCACGGCGCGCGCGCGGGACTTCTCGGCACGGGTGCTGGCGCCGCGCGCGGCCCGCTGGGACCGGGAGGCGAGCTTCCCGGAGGAGAACTACCGCGACATGGCGCGGGAGGGCTGGCTGGCCATCTGCATCCCGCGGGAGGAGGGCGGGATGGGCGCGGGATTCCGCGGCTACGCCCTGGCCGCCGCCGAGTTCGGGCGCGCCTGCGGGGCGACGGCGCTGACCTGGAACATGCATGTCTGCTCCACGCTCTGGACCGGGCCGCTGACCGACGACCTGGCGATGGACGAGGACGCGCGCGCCGCCCACCGCGCACGACGCGGCGCGCAGTTCGCGGCCATCGTCCGGGACGGCGCGATCTATTCCCAGCCCTTCTCCGAGGGCGGGGCGGCGGCCGCCGGTGCCGCGGCCTTCGGCACGCTGGCGCGCCGCGTCCCCGGCGGCTTCGTGGTGAACGGGAAGAAGATCTTCGCCAGCCTCTCCGGCCACGCAGACCATTACGGCGTGCTGGCGACGGAGGACCGCGGCGACGGAAAGCCGAGCCGGCGCGACACGCTCTACCTCGGCATCCCCGCGACGGCGCCCGGCGTGAGCGTCGTGGGCGAATGGGACCCGCTGGGGATGCGCGGCACCGTGTCCCGCACGCTTCTGTTCAAGGACGTCTTCGTGCCGGAGAGCGCGCTGCTGATGCCGGAAGGCGCCTATGCCCAGGCGGCGATCCGCTGGCCGCACATGTTCCTCACGCTGTCGCCGACCTACATGGGCCTCGCCCAGGCGGCCTATGACTTCTGTGTCGCCTACCTTCGCGGCGAGGTGCCGGGGATGCCGCCGGTGAAGCGGCGCATGTATCCCACCAAGCAGATCGCCGTCGCGCAGATGCGCGTCATGCTGGAGGGCACGAAGGCCCTCTGGTTCCAGGCGGTGTCGGAGGCCGGGCCCGATCCGGCGAAGGAATCCGTCCTCCGCGCCTGGGCCGCGCAGCACGCGGTGATAGAGAACGCGCACGCAATCGCGTCCCTGGCGGTGCGGACCTGCGGCGGGCAGGCGATGCTGAAGTCCCTTCCCCTCGAGCGCATCTTCCGCGATAGCCGCTGCGGCAGCCTCATGCTGCCCTGGACCGCCGAGCTGTGCCTCGACCGCATTGGACGGGACGCGCTGTATGAGCGGGGCGAGACCGATGACTGATCACCCCCCTGGCCAGGCTCCCGGCCGATCCCTTCAGAACCTGGCCCGGGCGCTGCGCGGGCCGGAGCGCATCGCTCCCGCCGGGCCGGTGCGGGTGGTGCCGCCGGCGCCGGCCGCCCCCTCCCTGCTGGCGGCCATCGCGCCCGGCGCCGCGCCGCGCGCGCACCGCGCATCCATCGCCCTGCCGCCCGATCCCGACCGCGCCGCCTATCCCCCGCCCTGGACCTGGCCCGCCCTGCACCGTCCGGAGGACGCGGCCATCCGCCACGACGGCGCGGTGACGACCTTCGCCGCGCTGGACGCGGCGGCGCGGGACCTCTCCGCCGCGCTGGCCGCGCGCGCGATCGGGCGCGGCGACGTCGTCGCCTTCCTCGGCCACAACCACCCCTCGCAGATTGTGGCGCTGATGGCGTGCTCGCGTCTCGGCGCGGCGCTGCTCCCGCTGAACTGGCGCCTCGCGCCGCCGGAGCTGGGCTTCATCCTGCAGGATGCGGCGGCGCGTCTGGTCCTCGCGCTGCCGGGCTATGCGCCGCTCGCGGAATCCCTCGCGCCACCGGGGATGCCGCCGGGCGACTACGTCATGGACCCCACCGCGCCGCTGCCCGCCGGCCAGGCCGGCGTCGCGCCCGGCACGGCGGAGGACCCGGCGCTCGTCGTCTACACCTCCGGCACCACGGGGCGTCCGAAGGGCGCGGTCCTGGACGGCGCCGCCGTCGTGGCGAACGCGCGCAACGCGGTGCGCGTCTTCGACCTGACCGCCGAGGACCATGTCCTGACCGTGCTGCCGATGTTCCATGTCGGCGGTCTCTGCATCCAGACCCTGCCGGCGCTGATGGTCGGCGCCACCGTCACCCTGCATTCCCGCTTCGACGCCGAAGCCTGGTTCGACGCGGTGGAGCGCGAGGGGCCGAGCCTGTCGCTGCTGGTGCCCGCCATCATGGCCGCCCTGATCGCCCACCCGAACTGGGCGGGCGCCGATCTGTCCGCGCTGCGCGCGGTCGGCGCCGGTTCTTCCGACGTGCCGGCGCCGCTGGCCGAGGCCTTTCACGCCAAGGGCGTGCCGGTGCAGGGCATCTACGGCGCGACCGAGACCGGGCCCATCGCCCTGGCGCAGAGCCCGGCGGAGGCGCTGGCCGATCCGGGCGGGATCGGCCGCGCCGCGCCGCTCTGCGAGGTGCGGGTGCAGGACGAGGCGGGGCATCCCCTGCCCCCCGGCCGCATCGGGGAGATCGCGGTGCGCGGCCCGAACCTCATGCGCGGCTACCTCCGCGATCCCGAGGGAACGGCGGCCGCGATCCGGGACGGCTGGTTCCGCACCGGGGACGCGGCGCAACTGGACGCTTCCGGCCGGTACCGCCTGGCGGGGCGGATCGGCGACGTCATCATCTCCGGCGGGGAGAACGTCTATCCCGCCGAGGTGGAGCGGGTGCTGATGACCGCGCCGGGCATCACGGACGGCGCCGTCTGCGGCGTGCCGAACCCCCGCTGGGGCGAGGTGCCCGTGGCCGTGGTCGTCCCCGGCCCGGGCTACGACCCCGAGGCGGTGCTGCGCCACTTCGAGGGCAAGCTCGCGCGCTTCAAGCAGCCGCATCACGTGGTCACGGTGACCGCCCTGCCCCGCACCGCGCTGGGCAAGGTGGAGCGCGCCGCGCTCCGGGCGCTGGCGACGGCCTGAGCCGCCGCCGGGGCCCGGCCGTCAGGCCCGGATGGAGTTGCCGCCCTCCACCGACAGCACCGCGCCGGTGATGTAGGCGGCGCGCTCGGAGCAGAGGAACATCACGGCCTCCGCCGCATCCTCCGGCGCCGCGACGCGGCCCAGTGGGATGCCGGCCACCGTGTCGGTGATGTGCTTCTCCGACAGCGGGCTCACCTCCGATCCCGCCGCGAAGCCAGGCTCGACGAGGTTCACGCGGATGCCCTGCGGCGCGAGCTCCAGCGCGAAGCCCTTCGTCAGCCGCTCCAGCGTCGTCTTGGAGGTGCAGTAGAGCACGCGGCCCGGCCGCATCTTGCGCGCGGCCCCGGAGCCGATGTTGATGATGTTGCCGCGCACGCCCGCTGCCAGCATCAGCTTTGCCATCTCCCGCGCCATCAGGAAGGGCGCGCGGCAGTTGATGCCGAACATCCCGTCGTACTCGGCGCTGCTTGTCTCCAGCAGCGGCTTGCCGGGATAGATGCCGGCGTTGTTCAGCAGGATGTCCGGCGCGCCCCATTCCCGCGCGACCAGCGCCGCGAGCTCGGCGATGGAGGATTCTTCCATCAGCTCCGTCGCGTGGGTCAGGGTGCGGGCGGGATCGAGGCCGAGCTCCGTCACCGTGCGCGCCAGCGCGTCCGCGCGGTTGTCGGAGAGGCACAGGCGGGCGCCGGCCTTCGCGAAGGCGGTGGCGAACCAGCGGCCATGGATGCCGGCAGCCCCGGTGATGACGACGCGCTTGCCTTCGAAGTCCATGGGTCCGCCTGTGTCTGATCTCGTGTGGGAAGCAAGGCCGGGGGGAAGGATCCCCCCGGACCCCTTCTCTTTCTATCAGGCTGCCGCGGAAGGGTGGACACGGGGCCGCGCGAAGGGCGGGTGGCCCAGCGCCTGGAGCAGGCCCTGGATGTAGCCGTAGCAGAAGGCGAAGGCCTCCCCGCGCGGGTCGCGGCCGGCGATCTTCGGCACGTGGTCCGGCATCAGCATGTGGGCGTAGCCGACCTCGTCGAGGATCTTCAGGGCTTCCCACATGTCCATGTCGCCCTCCTCCGGGAAGGTCTCCATGAAGCTCAGCCTCCCGCCGCGGATGTTGCGGAAGTGGACGTTGAAGATCTTCCCACGGCGCCCGAACCAGCGGATCACCGCGCCGATCTCCCGTGCCGGATCGTCCAGCATCTCGCCCAGCGTGCCGACGCAGAAGTTCAGGCCGTGATAGGGACTCTCCCGCATCCCCACGAAGCGCTTCAGCCCCTCCACCGTGCCGAGCACGCGCGTGACGCCGCGATAGCCGGGCGGGGTGTAGGGATCATGCGGGTGGCAGGCCAGGCGGACGCGGCTCGCCTCCGCGACCGGCACCACGCGCTCCAGGAAATAATCGATGCGCGCCCAGTTCTCCTCCTCCGGCAGGATGCCGGCAATCGTGGGCGGCGCCGCGTGGTCGGCGCGGTCCCAGCGAAAGGCCTCGTTCAGGGAACCGCCGCGCCCCGGTTCCAGCGGTGTGCGGGGAATGCCGATGATGTTCAGGTTGTACTTGGCCGCGGGGATGCCGGCGCGAGCCAGGTTGTCGATCAGCCGGTTGATGGAATCGATCTGGCGATCCCGGTCCGGGCCGGCGGTGAGGATGTCGGGGCTGCGCGACTCCTCGATCGGGCGGGAGGAGAGCGGGAGCTGCACCATGTCGAGCGACAGGCCGAAGGATTCGACGTGCTCGCGGTGGCGCAGCAGCACGTCCAATGTCCAGTCATGCGGGTTGCCGGGCGGATCGGCGCAGACATGGGTGACGCCCAACTGCGCGAGAACGCGGAAGTCGTCATCGTCCCGCGCGGGAACCTGTGTGCCGACGTGCATGGAGTCCTCCCTGTCCGGAAGGCATTCCCCGCCGTTTTGCGAACCAGCTCAAGCCCGTTCCGCGGGGGGATGATGAGAGAAGGGCGTCGAGACGTATCCGTTTGGCGGGGGAGGTCACTCCCCCGGCCCTGATCCACCCCCGGTCACCCGGCACTACCGCCGGGCGACGATGGTCCAGTGGTTCTTCCCCTCGTTGAGGAGGTACTTGAAGAAGGTCGTGGGGATCGAGTGCTTGGCATCCAGCTTGATGAAGCCGGCATCCGTCTCGGCCATGCTGAGCTGGAACGCCAGGATGCACATCTCCGAGCAGATGACGTTGCGCGGCTTCATGCCCGTGCGGTTCTGGTACTTCAGCAGGCGCGCCTTGGCCCCCTTGCCGAAGTGGCTCGATCCCATGAGGGCACCGATCACCCGTCCGGTGACACCGATCCCGAGCGACGGGCCGCCGGAGTAGCCGACGCCTTCGTTGCCGTACTTCTTGGTCGCCGTGTCGTAGCTGTTGGCCCAGCCTTCGGCCAGCTTCGCCGCCCGCAAGGCGACAGCGGCATCATGGAAGCGAAAGACGATCGCGTTCCTGGAATCCATGGTCAGCGGAACGATGCGCACGCCCGAGCCGTCCATCGAGTCCACCTTCTTCGTCGTGTCCGAGGTGGTCATGTTGGTGTGGCCGACGTTGTCGTCGATGATGTGGAAGAAGACGTCGCCCGCCCGGCGGAGGGCGGGATCGTAGCGGGGCTTTCCCTTGACCAGGGCATCGAACCTCTTGCCCAGCTTGCCCGCGGTGTAGATCGTGGACGACGCCGAGGATGAGACCGCCGACGAGCCGCTCGGGGTCACGGATGACGAGACGGGGACGCTCGTGTTGCCCGACGTGGATGTATAGGAGCGCGCCGAGCTGAGCTGACCGGACATACGGGAACCTTTCGGAACGTGGTGCCAACGAGGGCAGCATGAACCGGTCCGGCATGTTCTGGAAAGTGAAACGTGCACGCGGTCCGGCCTCGCGGACCGCACCGACGTGCAGCCCCGATGGCCGGGAGAAGACAGCGATGGCACCATCCCGGGTTAATGGCCGGGGATGACATTTCCGTGGCGTGGATGCGCCGCGCCCGGCATCCCGCCATGCAGGTTCCCGGTGGGCCGGCTCGGGGTGGACGACGTCGGGCTAACCCGGCCCCTCACGGCCATGGTCCCGCGCGGACGCCTGGCGTCCGCGCGCCGTCTCCCCGAGGAGAGAGGCTACCGCCCCGTCATGATCCGCCCGACCAGCTCCTTCACGGTCGGGATGAAGCCGTTGGAGTAGAAGGGGTCGGCCGCGAAGCGGTAGGCGTTGTGGCCGGCGAACATGAGGTTCCGCTCGGTGTCGCCGCCATGGGCGATGTCCTGCAGCGTCTTCTGGATGCAGAAGCTGCGGGGGTCCGCCTTCTTGCCGTTCGTGTAGTCCGGCGCGTGCTGCGACCAGTTGGAGAAGCGGCACTGGGAGAGGCAGCCCATGCAATCCACCTGATCCTTCAGGATCTGGCGCGAATCCTCGGGCGTGACAAAGACGAGCGTGTCGTCGGGGGTGCGCAGCGCCTCGACATAGCCGGACGCCTCCCAGCCGCGGACCCGGTCGAGGTCGGCCGGCACGAGGTAGACGGGGCGCTTGCGCGGGCCGACGCCGTACATGGCGGAGTGCTCGCCGATCGGCTCGGCGGTGTAGGCGACCTGCCGGTGGCTGCGCGCCTCCAGGTCCATCAGGAACTCGTTCCGCACCGCGGAGGAGTAGAAGCCGGTCGGGGAGAAGTTCTGGAGCGACACGTCGCCCGGCTTCAGCGTGAGAAGGCGCTGCTTCCAGGAATCGGGGATCGGGCTCTCACGCGTGACCAGCGGGCGGGTGCCGAACTGGAAGGCGATGGGGCCGAGCTCCGGGTTGTCGATCCAGTCCTGCCACTCCTCCAGCCACCAGACGCCGCCGGCCATGATGATGGGGACGTCGCCCAGGCCGAACTCGCGCATCTGCTGGCGCAGCTTCAGCACGCGGGGGAAGGGGTCCTCCGGATGGCGCGGGTCCTCGGAGTTGGAGAGGCCGTTATGGCCGCCGGCGAGCCAGGGATCCTCGTAGACCACGCCGCCCAGCCACATCGCCGCCTTGGAGTAGGCGCGCTTCCACAGCGCGTTGAAGGCGCGGGCGGAGGAGACGATGGGATAGATGTGGACGCCGTATTCCCGGGCGATATCGGCCAGCTTGTAGGGCATGCCGGCGCCGCAGGTGATGCCGTGGATCAGGCCCTTGGCGCCTTCCAGCAGGCCGCGGGCCACGCGCTCGGCGCCGCCCATCTCCCACAGGATGTTCGCGTGGACGCGGCCCTGCCCGTTGCTGCGCTCATGCGCTTCCCGTGCCTGGGCGATCGCGCCGGCGATGCCGTAGGCCACCAGCTCCTCATGCCGCTCCCGGCGGGTGCGGCCGTGGTAGTGCTGCGGGACGATCTGGCCGCTGCCGTCATAGCTGTCGGCGTTGACGGCGGAGAAGGTGCCGACCCCGCCCTCCGCCGCCCAATTGCCGCAGGAGGCGCCGTTCGAGGCGGAGACGCCCTTGCCGCCTTCCACGAGGGGAAGGACTTCAACGCCGCCCATCCGGATGGGGTTGATGGTCTTCAACGCCGTCTCTTTCCCTGGGATCCACCGACGGTCATGGGACCGTCACGAGGCGCGCATATGGTCCGGGCGGGGGGACTCGAACAGGCCCCCCGCCCGGGATGAGGTGCTTATTCCACGCTCTCGCGGCGCGGACGGTCGCGGAAGTCGCCGCGGTCCCGGCGCGGGCCCCGGTCACCACCACGATCGCCGCGATCGCCCCGGTCGCGGCGCTCACCGCCCCCGAAGCCGCCCTCGCCGCCCTCGCCCTCGGGGCGGGGGCGCTTGGCGCCGACCTGCTCCGTGATGTCGGCGCCGGTGGCCTGGTCCACGACGCGCATGGACAGCTTCACCTTGCCGCGGTCGTCGAAGCCGATGACCTTCACCTTCACCTTGTCGCCCACCGAGACGACGTCGCCCGTGCGGTTGACGCGCTCCTGGCCGAGCTCGGAGATGTGGACGAGGCCGTCCTTGGCGCCGAGGAAGTTCACGAAGGCGCCGAAGTCGGCCACCTTCACCACGGTGCCCGTGTAGATCTGGCCGACCTCGGCCTCGGCGGTGATGCCCTTGATGCGGTCGATCGCGGCCTGGGTCGCCTCGGTGCTGCTCGACGCGATCTTGATCGTGCCGTCATCCTCGATGTCGATCTTCGTGCCGGTCTGCTCGACGATCTCGCGGATCACCTTGCCGCCGGTGCCGATCACGTCGCGGATCTTGTCCTTCGGCACGGTGATCACCGTGATGCGCGGCGCGGTGGCCGCCACCTCGGTGCGGGAGCCGCTCAGGCCCTTCGCCATCTCGCCGAGGATGTGCATCCGCCCGTCCTTCGCCTGCTCAAGCGCGATGCGCATGATCTCGAAGGTGATGGACGTGATCTTGATGTCCATCTGCAGCGCGGTGATGCCCGCCTCGGACCCGGCCACCTTGAAGTCCATGTCGCCGAGGTGGTCCTCGTCGCCCAGGATGTCGGAGAGCACCGCGAAGCCGCGATCCTCCTTGATCAGGCCCATGGCGATGCCGGCCACGGGGCGCTTCAGGGGCACGCCGGCGTCCATCAGGGACAGGGAGGTGCCGCAGACCGTCGCCATGGAGGAGGAGCCGTTGGACTCCGTGATCTCCGACACGACGCGAATCGTGTAGGGGAACTTCTCCTTCTCCGGCAGCAGCGGGTGAACGGCGCGCCAGGCGAGCTTGCCGTGCCCGACCTCGCGGCGGCCCGGGGAGCCCATGCGGCCCGTCTCGCCGACCGAGTAGGGCGGGAAGTTGTAGTGCAGCATGAAGTCCTCGCGGTACTCGCCCGCGAGGGCGTCGATGATCTGCTCGTCCTGGCCGGTGCCCAGCGTCGCCACGCAGAAGGCCTGCGTCTCGCCGCGGGTGAACAGCGCCGAGCCGTGCGAGCGCGGGAGGATGCCGACCTCGGCCACGATGGGACGGACGGTCTTCGTGTCGCGGCCGTCGATGCGCAGCCCCGTGTCGAGGATCGCGTTGCGGACGACCGTCGCCTCGAGATCCTTCAGCAGGCCCTTGGCGGCGGCGGCGTCGTAGCCCTCCTCCTCCAGCTTCGCGGCGATCGCCTTCTTCGCGGCGCCGACCTTCGCGTAGCGGGACTGCTTGACCGTCTCCTTGTAGGCCTCGGCCATGTCGGCGGTGCCGATCTCGGCGATGCGGGCCTTCAGGGCGGTCTCGGCCTCGGACGTCTCGGCGACGTTCCAGGCCTCCTTCGCGGCCACCTCGGCCAGCTCGATGATGCCCTGGATGACCGGCTGGAAGGACTTGTGGCCGAACTCGACGGCGCCGAGCATCACGGCCTCGGACAGCTCCTTCGCCTCGGACTCGACCATCAGCACGCCCTCGGCGGTGCCGGCGACGACGAGGTCGAGCTCGCTCGTCTTCACCTGCTCCAGCGTCGGGTTGAGGATGTACTCGCCGGCCGCGTAGCCCACCCGGGCGCCGGCGATCGGGCCGAAGAAGGGAATGCCCGAGATCGTCAGGGCGGCGGAGCAGCCGACCATCGCGACGATGTCGGGGTTGTTCTCCATGTCATGCGACAGCACGGTCGCGACGACCTGCACCTCGTTCCGGAAGCCCTCCGGGAACAGGGGGCGGATCGGGCGGTCGATGAGGCGGGAGACGAGGACCTCGTTCTCGGAGGGACGCCCCTCGCGCTTGAAGAAGCCGCCGGGGATCTTGCCCGCGGCGAAGGCCTTCTCCTGGTAGTTCACGGTCAGCGGGAAGAAGTCCTGGCCCGGCTTTACGGAGCGGGCGCCGACCACGGTGCAGAGCACGATGGTGTCGCCGAGGCGGGCCATCACGGCGCCATCGGCCTGGCGGGCGATCTTGCCCGTCTCCAGCGTCAGGGTCTTGCCGCCCCAGGGGATGTCCTTGCGGAAGTAGCTGTCGAACATGCGAACGTCCTGTCGGCCCCGCACGGCCGGATGCCGGTCGGGGCGGTGGTGCGGACGCGGGGGGTGAAGGGGGTTTCCGCCATTCCCCGGCCCTCCTTCGAGAGATGCGGGGATGCCCGGCGCTTCGGGCGGCATGGGGTCCGCGCGCGGGTCTTCCGCGGCGGGTATCCATGTGGCCGGAAACGCCGCGGCGCGGCCGGTTCCTGTCAGCCCACCGCGTGCGCGGAGGGCGGGCGAACCCCTGAAGGCGCGCCCGGCGGCGGGTATATGGCCGCTGGGGGGGCGGAAGGCCAGTGAAATCGGCGCCAGGGACGGCGGCTCAGTCCAGCAGGCCCTCGTCCAGCGCCTCCCGGAAGGCGGCGTGGTCCTGGCGGACGGCGCGGGCCGCGGCCGCGGCCGCCTCCCGCAGCCGGTCGTCGCCCTCGCCCAGCGTGGCCAGGGCGGTGCGGGGCAGGTCCGGCCCGGCGGCGATCAGGTGCAGGTTCGCCGTCTCCCCGCCCATCGCGGTCAGGATGGCCTCGGGGTGGTCGCGGTCCGCCTCCAACCGGTCGAGCTCGATCTTGTCGGATTCCGGCGACAGGCGGCGGCCGATCCAGCCCCCGGTCAGGCGCAGGAAGGGATCGCGCACGGCACGGGCGAGCGCGTCCAGCCGGATGTGGTCGGCCAGCGGATCCAGCCCCGCCTCCCCGGTGCGGAGGGCGGAGGGGGCGGCGGCCTTGATCTCGCGCGCGATCCAGCCGCCGTTCCACTCGGCGATGGCGGCGAAGCGGGGGCGCTCCCGGCTGCCCAGCCCGGCCTCCCGCGGCCCGATCCGGTGCGGCACCGCCCCTGGCGGCAGGAGGGAGAGCAGAAGGTCGCGCGCGGCCTGCGGCACGGGCTCCGGCCGGATCGCCTTGTCGCGGTCGAGCTTCCGCCACCACGCCGCCGATCCCGCACCGTCGAGGGCGGCGAGGTCGCGCAGCACGGGGTGGCGGTCCTCCAGCACGAAGGGCCGCGGCCGCCCCTCGCCGATCCGCTCGCGGTAGCCGGCCAGGATGTGCCCGATTGGGTCGGAGCCGAGCCGCCCGGGCTTGCGCTCCTCCTCCAGCAACGCGCTGGCCGCGAGGCGCAGGAGATCGGTGCCGAAGGGCCCTTCGGACGCCTCGTCCAGGTCGTTGATGCCCCAGACCTGCCGCCCCTCGGCGTCGCGCCAGGTGCCGAAGTTCTCGATGTGCAGGTCGCAGGTGGTGAGGAGGCGCGGTTCCTCCGGCAACCCGGCCGCGCGCGCCTGGGCGGGCCAGAGATGCGCCGCGCCGCGCAGGAAGGCGACGGGATCCCGCGCCATCCGGCGCCGCTTCTCCCGCAGCGCCGCCTCCACCGGCCTGAAGAACGGCCGCTGCCATGCCTCGTGCGCGCGCGTCAGGCGGGCGACCTCCCGCGCCGCGGGGCTCATCGGCGGGGGCCGGCGGCGAGTGGCCAGGGGCCAGGGCGGGGCGGTGTCATGGAAGGCTCCGGCGCATCCTGCCCGACGCGATGCCCGGATCAAGGAGCCCGGATCAAGGAGCCTGGATCAAGGAGAACGAGACCGGGGATGGCGCGGCGCGTTTCCCGCCGGGGCCGAAGCTGCGCTAAGACCGGCTTCAACGAATCCCGGGGAGTGAGACCATGCAACGCCGCATTCTTCTGGCCGCCGCCCTGGCCGCGCCCGCCATCGCCCGGGCGCAGGAGTCCTGGCCCGACCGGCCCGTCACCCTCATCGTGCCCTATGCTCCCGGCGGCTCGAACGACGTGGTCGCCCGGCTGATGTCCCCGGGCTTCGCCGAGACCTTCGGCGGCAAGGCCTTCCCCGTGGAGAACCGGGCCGGGGGCGGCGGGGCCGTGGGCATGGCCGCCGTCGCGCGCGGGCGGCCGGACGGGCACACGCTGCTCGTCTCCTCCGCCTCCAACCACATCTTCAACCACTTCGTGGTGCCCAATCAGGGCTACGACCCGCGCGAGGCGCTCTCGGCCGCCTGCATGTGGGTGGACGTGCCGAACGCGCTCGTGGCGCACCCCTCGCTCGGCGTGTCGAACGTGCAGGAACTCCTGGCGAAGGTGCGGGCGAATCCCGGGCTGGGCTTCGGTTCCTCCGGCACGGGCACGAGCAACCATCTGGCAGGCGAGTTGCTGAAGATGCGGACGGGGATCGACATGACCCACGTCCCCTATCGCGGCGGCGGGCCGCTGCTGAACGACATCGTCGCCGGCACGGTGCAGGTGGCGGTCATGAACCTGCCCACCGTCCTGCCGGCGATCGAGGGGAACCGCGTGCGGCTGCTCGGCCTCGCCACCAGCGAGCGCCTGCGGAGCCGCCCGAGCTACCCGACCATCGCGGAGCAGGGGGTGGAGGGCTACGTCGTCCGCTCCTGGACCGGCCTCTTCGCGCCGCACGGCACGCCGCGGCCGATCCTGGACCGGCTGGCCGAGACCTCGCGCCGGCTGCTGGACAGCGCGAACATCCGCGCGCGGCTGACCGACCTCGCCTCCGAGCCGATCTGGATGGGACCGGACGAGACGGACGCCTATGTCCGGTCCGAATGGGACCGCTGGGGCCCCATCGTGCGGCAGGCGGGGGTGACGAATACCTAAGGACGACCCGCGCGCGGCGCCGGCCCGGTCTTCGGGCGGGGAGGCGCACGCGCTGCTCCTGGCCGCGATCGAGGAGGGCCGCCTGCCCGCCGGGACCCGGCTGCGGGAGGCGGAGCTGGCGCGCGACCTCGGCCTCTCCCGCACCCCGGTGCGGGAAGCCCTGAAGCGGCTGGAATCCCAGGGGCTGGTGACGCACGAACCACATCGCGGCGCCGTGGTGGCGAGCCTGGACTACGCTCAGACGGTGGAGCTCTACCACATGCGGGAGGTGCTGGAGGGCACGGCGGCGGGCCTGGCCGCCCAGCACGCGACAGCGACGGAGGTGGCGATCCTGCGCGACATGGTCGAGCGGGACCGCGCCATCGCCGACGACCCCGCGGCCCTGGCGCCGGCGAACCGGCACTTCCACCGGCAGATCCACCTCTCGGCCCGCAACCGCATCCTGGACCGGATGCTGGACAACCTGCGCCTGTCGCTCGCCCTGCTGGCGGGCACGACGCTGCGCCTGCCCGCGCGCGGCCGGGCGGCGGTGGAGGAGCACGCGGCCATCGTGGAGGCGATCGCGGCGCGCGATGCCGCGGCGGCCGAGGAGGCGGCGCGGCGGCACATTCGGGCGGCCTTCGCGGCGCGGTTGGCGTTGGTGAACCCGGGGCCTGCGCGATGAAGCAGGGCTGGGGGAAGGAATTCCCCCAGACCCCCTTCTCTTTTTGTCAGGCTGCCGCGGTCCACCTCGGCCAATGACCCGCGGCAGCCTGACGAAAGAAGGGGACAGACGCATGCGTCTGGCGGGGGAGTTCTCTCCCCCGGCCTTCCTCAGACCAGCCGGACCCCACTGTGCTCCATCCGGACCTCCGGCGCCTCGGCCGGCGCGACCTCGCCCAGCTCCTCGGCGGACAGGGTGGCTTTGGCGGAGAGCAGGTGGTCGAAGTACGCGATGGTGCGGGTGAGGCCTTCGCGGAGGGGGACGCGGGGTTCCCAGTTCAGGGCGGTGCGGGCCTGGGTGATGTCGGGGCAGCGCTGCATGGGGTCGTCGGCGGGGAGGGGGCGGCGGATCAGTTCGGACCGGCTGCCGGTGATGTCGAGGATGTGGCGGGCGAGTTCGGCGACGGTGATCTCGTGGGGGTTGCCGAGGTTGACCGGGCCGGTGACGGCATCGGGGGCGTCCATCAGGCGCACGAAGCCCTCGATGAGGTCGTCGACGTAGCAGAAGGAGCGGGTCTGGCCGCCGTCGCCGTAGATGGTGATGGGCTGGCCGGTCAGGGCCTGGACGATGAAGTTGGACACCACGCGGCCGTCGTTGGGCAGCATGCGGGGCCCGTAGGTGTTGAAGATGCGGGCGACCTTGATCCGCACGCGGTGCTGGCGGTGGTAGTCGAAGAAGAGCGTCTCGGCCGCGCGCTTGCCCTCGTCGTAGCAGGCGCGGGGGCCGATCGGGTTGACGCTGCCGCGGTAGGTCTCGACCTGCGGGTGGGTCTCGGGGTCGCCATAGACCTCGGAGGTGGAGGCCTGGAAGATCTTGGCCTTGGTGCGCTTGGCCAGGCCGAGCGTGTTCACCGCGCCGATGACGCTCGTCTTGATCGTCTGCACGGGGTCGAACTGGTAGTGCACGGGGGAGGCGGGGCAGGCGAGGTTGTAGATCTCGTCCACCTCCACGTAGAGCGGGAAGGTGACGTCGTGGCGCATCGCCTCGAAGCGGGGATGGCCGAGCAGCGGCGCGATGTTGGACCGGCGCCCCGTGAAGTAGTTGTCCGCGCAGAGCACCTCGGCGCCCCCGGCCAGCAGGCGTTCGCACAGGTGCGAGCCAAGAAATCCAGCGCCGCCCGTGACCAGGACGCGCTTGCGGGCCGGAAGGACGCTCGAATCCATCCTGCGTTTACTCTCCTTCGGCTGGTTGGTCAGACTGCATGCGGCCCCGAGCGGCCGCAAGCGTGAGCGGCAAGCCCCCGGGCCGGGTTGGCCCGGACGCGGTGCCGCTTGCCGCGATCAGGGCCGCGCGACGGTTCGTGCGGCGGGAGGCCCCTGCCGCCCTTCGCGCCACGGCCTGCGCCGGGGAACCGGACGGAGGTCCCTAGTCCCGGCGCTTCTGGTCGCCCCGGTCGCCCTGGCCGGATGGCACCTCCTTCTTCGCGTGCCGCTTCACGTCCTGGCTCAGGGAGCGGCCGACATCGTCGCTCTCCTTGAAGGTGCCGTCCTCGTTGCGCCTGACATAGCGCTTGTCCGTGCCGGTGTGCAGGAGCTCCCGCTTGCTGTCCGTCATGTCGTCCATCCCGGATCGCGCGGCGGCCCGTGCCGCCGCCGCAACGGAAACGGGAGCGGGGAGTGTCGGTTGCCCTGAAGGACCGCGGGACGGAACCCGGCGGAATGGTCCTGCACCGAGCGAGCACGCCGTCCGA
Source organism: Muricoccus radiodurans (assembly GCF_050154705.1). Lineage (GTDB taxonomy): Bacteria > Pseudomonadota > Alphaproteobacteria > Acetobacterales > Acetobacteraceae > Roseomonas > Roseomonas radiodurans. The sequence goes on from NZ_CP189561.1 coordinate 4,117,392, forward strand.
GGCGACGCGAGCTCCCGAGGGCTTGCTCCCTCTGGTCGGCCCGCGGCGGAGGATGCGTTGCACGGGGACGCGGCCTGGACGTGCTTCTCCGGCGCGTGCCCGCGGCCCCGTCCAGCGGGGGCCTCAAGCCATCGAGCGGGAGACCCTGGCGACGACCCGCATCATCGGCGGGCGCAGGCGCCGATCGAGAGAGGGGTAATCCTTCCTGACGAGCTCCGCCATCTTCGCGAGAAGCGTGAAGCGCGTGTAATGCGTTCGGACCCGCTCCGGAAAGCCGAATCGCTCATACAGGATCGCTGCACCGGAGGGCGCGCAATCCGTATCCAGGAGCAATCCCTGATCATGCGCCATCTGCATGCCGCGCGCGATCAGCACCTTGTTGGCATGGGGATTCGCCGTCTTCGCGGTGTCGTATGAGATGCGGTACAGCTTCACTGAGGTATCATCCCAGGTGTAGATCATCGCGGCGTGAAGGTCCTGGGCCTTGGCGCCTTCCGCAGCCCGCTCCCTCACGGCCAGGATGCGCGCCTTCCCTCGGGCGAGCGCATCGACGACGAACGCGCTGTCGATGTCCCATCGGCGGTAGTTGTTCTTCTGAGTGAGATTGGCGTCGTGGAACCGGATGAATTCCTCCAGGCCGATCTCGATGACGTCGAGCTTTCTCCCGGCCGATCGCGTCTGCTCCCGGGTGCTCTTGCTCTCGATATCGGCGGTCGTGTCCGGCCCGTTCTGCCTCGACTGGTAGATGAAGGTTCTGAGGTCCTGCGCTGCAAACCCCGCGTCACAGAGAACCTTCCTCATGAGCAGCTTGTCATGTTCATTCAGCAAGGGGCTGTCGGTGACGTCGTAGGAGGCGGAGATGCCCAGGCCCGCCACCAGCTGGGCCAGCACCAGGCCCTTGTCATGCTGGCTGAGGTCCTGACAGGAAAAGAGCCGGTGCACGCACGCGTTCAGCGACACCGTGCCGCGGCGCGATCCGATCTCGTCGCGCGCCGTGAAGACGTCCAGCGAACCGAGAACCCTGCCCTTCCTGACGATGCGCAGTTGATGCGTCTGGCCGGATTTTCGTTCCACGACGAGCGCCGTTCCGTGCCGGATCCGACTGGCCAAGCCGTAGCGCAGCTTATGGAGCGCGAAGGCCAGGCTTCCCTTCAGTCCCTCCCAGACAAGCCTTGGCACATGGGCGTCGGCTTTCGCCGGAGATGCCGTCCCGCCGTACTTCTCGAAGGAGGTGCTTGATCGCGTACCGCCCCAGTTTGCGGTTGCCGGGAGGAGTTCTCCTGGCAGGGCGGTGCTGCGCCGGGGATCGGCGTCATCGACGAGAACCCGGTCCATCGTTCCCCCACCAACACGATCCGAGGGTGTAGACCGTAACGGATTGGTGATGTCAACGATTTGAATCAGAGATAATGACGGGCAGATTGTCTTAAATTCGAGGCGCCCGCCGCTTCGTCCAGCAGTACGCGGACCGCTAATCCGGCGCACCCACAGAGACAAGTGTGGGAAGGCGGGATTGTGGCCAGTTGTGCCCAGCGATCTCGCCTATCGATCGGCCCGCCTTGCATTTTGTTCGACGATACGAGCATTGCGGCATGGAATCAATTGGATCGTTTGTGCCCCCTCAGATCGGGACTGAAGGGCACGCCGCCGCCCGCCGTGCTCACCTCATCCGCCGGCCGGGTGTTCCCAGACGCCCGGTCAGGTCGGAGCAGGATGACCAGCTGCTCATCCCGAGCACGCAGGTTTTGTCCAGGATTGAAGCGAGCGACGGAGATCTTGCTCCGGCCTGACGGCGCCAGGCGGCGGCTGCGGCGGGATGATCGGCCTGTCCGGGGACGTGCTCGAGGCACCGGTCATCGAAAGGATGAAGCCGGCGGCTCCCGACGCAAAAAAACGCCCACCCTCCAGCCGCGTTATCTGCCCCGATTCCCTGGAATTCGCCCATGCCCAAGTTCCATTTTCACCTCAAGGACGGGACGCCGCTGACGGATGCGAACGGCACCGAGATGGACAGTCTTGACGCCGCACGGCGGGAGGCATGCCAGCGGCTGATCGAACTGGCCTTGAGCGTGGGCGAGCGTCCCTGGACCCATCGCGTCTGGCAGGTGGACGTGACCAATGCTGCCGGTCTTCTCCAGTTCTCGCTCATGCTGACCGGGACGGACGCCCCATCGGTCCATTCATGGAGCGCCGCGCAGACGCAAGGTTCCGCACGGAGGTAAGGTTGTGTGGAGGCGAACTCGGCCGCCATTTAGCAGAGAGCGCGGGACGCTCAGCCCGGACCATCCGGACGCGCGGCGGTGAGCGGCATCAGGCAGCCGAGCGGTTGACCCTGGTCACGGCCCGTATGACCCAGGGGCGCAGGCGCCGATCGAGGGACGGGAAATCCCTCCTGATGAATGCCGCGAATTTCGAGAGAAGCGTGGCGCGCACGTAGTGCGTGCGGACCCGTTCCGGAAAGCCGAAGCGTTCATAGAGGATCGCCGCGCCGGGAGGGGCGCAGTCCGTATCCAGGAGCAGCCCCAGATCATGCGCCATCTGCATGCCCCGCGCGATGAGCACCTTGTTGGCATGCGGATTCGCGGTCTTCGCGGTGTCATAGGAGATGCGGTACAATTTGAGGGAGATATCGTCCCACGTGTAGATCATCGCCGCCTGAATGCCCTGCGGGGTCAGGCCGTCGGCGGATCGTCCCCTGGCGGCCAGGATGCGGGCTTTTCCGAGTGCGAGGGCATCGGCGACGAAGGCGGCGTCGATGTCCCACCGGCGATAGTTGTGCTTCTGCGCGAGATTGGCGTCGTGGAAGCGGATGAACTCGTCCAAGCTGACGTCGACAACCTCGAGTTTCCTGGTGGCCGATCGCGTCTGCTCCCGGGTGCTCTTGCTCTCGATGTCGGCGGTCGTGTCCTGGCCATCCTGCCGGGACTGGTAGATGAAGGTTCTCATCTCGCGCGCCGCAAAGCCCGCGCCGTAAAGCACCTCCCGCATGAGCAGCCGGTCATCCCCGTCCAGCAACGGGCTATCGGCGAAGTCATAGGACGTGGTGAGGCTGAAGCTTGCCACCAGCTGCGCCAGCACGAGGGCTTTCTCCTGCCTCGTCAGAGGCTGGCCGGAGAAGAGCTGATGCAGACATCCGTTGAAAGACACCGTGCCGCGGCGTGACCCGATCTCATCCCGAACCGTGGAGACGTCCAGAGACCCCAGGACCTCGCCAGCCCTGAGAAGGCGTACCTGCTGCGTGTGGCGGGACATCTGCTCGGTGACGAGGTTCGTCCCATGCCAGAGACGGCTGGCCAGCCCATAGCGGATCTTGTGGACCGTAAGGGCCAGCGTTCCCTTCAGCAGATCCAGGGCAAGTCGCAGGGGATGGCCGTCCACGCTCGCGGACGGTCCGGTATGGTCGGCCCTCTCGGAAAGCGCAGCAGGACCCCCACCGGGCCTGGACCCAGTCACGCGAAGCCGGTCTTCCGACAGCGCGAGGCTGTGCTGCGGCTCAGTGGTCGTGACGAGAACCCGGTCCACCGCTTCCCCCTGCCACCTAACGGACATGAGTGTAGAAAACGTAATGATTTCGTTATGTCAATTGTGATATGTGGCTTGGAGCAGAACGACAGTATCAATTTTTAGTTTCGGTCGACAGGTTGACCGTATCAGCCACAGTAACATTGCTCTCAGTTTTGAGAACGACTCGCGCCCCTTGCCGGGACACATGCCCTGTCGGAGTCCCGCCGCTGTTCGTGAGATCGTGTTCTGCCGAGCAACATTGCATTCCCGGCGCGGGCGCTGCCGCAGCCCGTCGTTTCCCCGCCGTCCCGACCTCGGAATTGACCGATCCGCATCCACCGTGGAACAGCACCTGCATGAGGGCGACCGGATTCCCCCCGCATCGCTGCCGGCGCGCCTCGGCCGGGCTTCCCTGTCCTTCAGGGGATGCACATGAGGAGCAGGCTGCCCTGGAAGGGGACGGTCAGGCAGTGAGCCGAAGACCGTACAGGGGGTGGACCCGCATCGCGTTCCCTGGAGAGAAGGGACGGGGCGGCTCCTCAGGGTTGACGACCGTCGGCGCAGGGCGCGGCGGCCCGCGTGGCCGAAGCCTGCATCATCCAACGGGTCGGCAGCGGCAACAACATCGGGTCCAAAGCCGATGTTGCGCCATGGCGCCACAGTCCTGAGCGGCTCCTCGCGCACCCTTCGCGCAACCCGCTCCGTTCACGTTCATGGCCTAAAAGACCCCCGACCGCGAATCAGGAGCCCCGGACAGGATGGCCCTGCTGCCCATCCCATCGGAGTGACTGCGTGCCGAGCCTGCCCGCGATGAACTGCTGCACCCGCCGGAAGGGCTGGGCCTGGAGGGACGGCACCTGACGCTGGCGAACACGAGTGCGGTGCCGGAGACCACGGGGTGGCTGCCGCCGAAGCCGCGCAGCACGGTCACGCTCTCCTAAACCGCTGGCCGGACGATCTACCGATGGCTCTGTAAGGCTGCAGGTGGCGATGGCGGGGAGGCGAAGGTGCGGCCGGTGCTGCGGCAACTCCTCGAGCACAAGGGCGCCGATCACCTGTTTGCACCGCTGTTCGATTGGATCGAGCGGCATGACCGCCAGCGGACGCCCCTAGGATCGACGCAGCGCAGGGCCGAGGCGGCCGTAAGCACCAGCCGCGTCACGACACCCGAGCGAGGAAATGAGCGCCACCGCGACGAAGGGGAGAGGCTTCGGCCTCCTCCACCATCGCTGTCGCCTCGATGCGGGCACCACATTTCATGGAGATCGAACAAGCAGCCATGTCCGTGGCGGACCCTCAGAAAGGATCATCACGCCTCCATCCGGAACATCAGGTCCTTCGCTGCGGGCAAGCCGTTCGGCTGAGACGAGATCCTTGCTGAGCCAGGGGATAGTCCGAAGGGGCTGGCCGGCCTCCGCCTGCGTTGTCACGCCAAGTGCCCCCGCGGCGGCCCAGCGAGCCAAATGTTCGCTGGGCTGATTCACCAAGCATTCTCCGAAGAACGAACTCGCATCCCAGTTGCGATGGTTTAGATGCAGATCGATCGGCTGAAGCCGAAAAAGTGCCACCCTTTCTAACTCCCTCACCACTTGCCCTCGGATGTGAAGCGGGTGTGGCGCCTTGAAGTTCCCTTGGAGGGAATGCACGGCACATCCGTGCAGGGCGCGCGGGAGATGATGGGGCAGGGCTGCCACCACGCCGCCATCGTGGCGGCACGCATGATGATCAAGTGGCATTAGCTGGGCCAACCTGCGGTGCGAAGCAGCACGAAAAAAAGCGGCACCCGAAGGCGCCGCCAAGTCTAGGGAGGAAACGTCCAAGAAAATTGCAGTCCCGAGAGGGGGGCTGCAAAGCGGGAATGCTCCCAGGTGGACCAAGGTTGCAAGCTTGGACGTGTCGCGTCTGTCATACGCGTGGCCTAACCCGGCTAGGCGTGTCCAGAATCAGCACGCTGCGGCGGGGCAGGCTGAGACCTGCCTCGAATTCCTTGACGGTGTCCATGGAGCAGAGCCCTCCTTCGATCCGGTCTCATCGAGTGCCGTCCCTGGGCGATGCTGCCGACCGAGGTGCTACGCTCGGTTGACGCACGGCGCCCTCACCATCGCCCTCGCACGCGAGTCAGACCTGACCGATCGAGCGGCTGTCTCTCGCGCACTCGGCGCCAACCGGCAGCTCGGCGAAGCCGATCCAAATCACGCCGACGATCGCGCGGCAGTCGGTGTCATGAGGTCCGTCGAGTGCCGTGAGAGTTGGCGCTTTTCGCGGAGACACTCGGGAGTTCGAAGGACTGGCAGACGAAGGAGCGAAGCGCTTGTCTGAGAGATGAGACGCTGCGCTCACTCACCCCGATCCACCTTCGGGCGGATGTATCTGAGGGCGGTCCGCCTTGGCCTCGCGATCGGACCTCGGAGGTTTCCAAAATAACACTCACGACTACGCCGCCCCTATTGCAACCTGTGGTAGAGTGAATCGGTTTCCTTATATCATACCGGAGGTGATCGTGCTGCGGGCCTGGGAAGTTCTCGTGTACCGACATGCCGGAGATGCTCGGCACCTCGGTCGCTACCTGGCTGTGGCCTCGACCGAGGAGGAAGCTCGCCACTTCGTCCTACTTCGAACGTCGGAAGCCCACCATCTGGTGGTGCAGGAGGCACCGGAAGGCGCCGCAGCACCGCTGCCGTACAACAGGCCTGGAGATGTGACCGCCGCGAGCGCCGCTCGCGAAATGTAGCACGGGCCTAAGCGCCCCACCGAACGACTTGCTGGTTGCCCAAGCCATGTCCGCGACAGCGGGGCTAGGCTGCACACCCCGGCCTCCAGAAACGACAAGGCAGAATACGGACTTCGGTGCGCTCCATTTCGGCTTGGCCATGCGCAACTGCCACATGTCTGCCCCAGCCATGGTGACAGGTCGGACACAAGTCGCGTCAACTCGACGTTGCGGAAGCCCTGACCAGGGGGCTCAAGCCTCGTCCTGCGTCGACGATGTGACGCAGGGAGACGATCAGAAGGCGACCCGAATACATTTTCTTCGGCATCCTACGCCGCCTGACCGCACCGTTTCGGCCGATCATCTCGGAGAAGCCGTTACCAGCGGCGGCCATTCTCGCGCTTGCGTCCGTTGTACACTTTGCCCTCGGCAATCCGTACTTGCGCGCGATGCTCGGACATGGCTGCTGGCGTCGTACTCATGTTCGATCCTTGGCCGTGGCCGGCGTCGTCTGGACCTTTCGGACCGGCGCGGCTGTGCTGTGTTCGTCCCGGGACCGTGGTGGGGCTGTCGCGGCAGCGGCACATACCACCGGTGGCAGAAGAGGCTTGACCCGGCCCTTGGGGTTACCTCGATGAATGCTGCGGTCAGCAGGAAGCAAGGTGAGCAGTGGTCATGTCTGCCCAGGTCCTGAACCCATCCGAAGCCGCCCAGCGGCTCGGCGTCTCCGCGAAGGCTCTGCGGCTGTATGAGGAGCGCGGCCTGCTGTGCCCCGTCCGGACAGAGGCGGGCTGGCGGGCCTATGGACCGCAGGAGATGTCCCGGGCTGTACAGATCGTGGCGCTCCGTGGTCTCGGCTTCAGCCTCGCTCAGGTGATGCGCGTCCTCGGCGGCCATCACGAAGGCCTGGAAGCGGCCCTGGCCGAACACCAAGCCGCCCTTGAGAGCCGCGTCCGCGAGACCGCCAGCACCGTGGAACGGGTGCGTCGCCTGCGGGGCGATATCGCCCAGGGCAGGCCGCCAGCGATCGGGGAGCTGGCACAACTGATGGAGCCTGCCGCCGAGCCAGTTGCCGTGTTCGAACTGCCGTGGCCCTGGGATGGCGAGCGCTTCGCGCTGCGCACCATCCGGGCGATCAACTTCATTATCGGCCCTCTAGGCAGCGGTAAGACCCGGTTCGCGCGGCGCCTTGCGGAAGAGTTGCCCGGTGCTGCTTTCCTGGGCCTGGACCGTCTGACTGAAGGTGGGGATGCCGTGACATTGCGGATGGTAGCCGATCCGGCACTGGCAGCCCGGGTAGAGGCGGCCCTGGCTTGGCTGGTGGAGGACGGCGCGTCGGCAACGGACGCCTTGCTGGCCCTCCTTGTCGACCTGGAGGACGGATCGGATGCCCTGGTCGTCGACATGGTCGAGCAGGGGCTAGGGGAAGCGACCCAACTGGCGTTGATCGCCTGGCTGCGCCGCCGTGGTCCACTTGGACGAACGCTGTTCCTGATGACACGTTCCAGCGCGATCCTAGACCTCGCCGAGCTTCGCACTGACGAGGCGATCATCTTTTGTCCCGCCAACCACAGCCCGCCTGTCCAAGTTGCGCCCTACCCAGGCTCTCCGGGCTACGAGGCCGTGGCGACCTGCTTGTCACCCCCTGCCGTGCGGTCACGGACGGATGGCATGATGGCGTACCTTCCGGGGGCGGGATGACAACCTGACGGCGGATGTCCCGTGTGGGGGCGGCGATGGTCGAGACCGGGTCGCCATCGTCCGTTGACGATGACAGCCCTTGGCTCCGTGACGCGCTCTAGGGCGCCCTCGTCACAGCGGCCTGGGCAGAGGATGCCATCAAGGTCTCCGAGGACTGCTGGCCCGTGGGGACGCGTGCCAGCCTTGCCCTGGCCCGGCCCCTTCACACGGCATCGCGTCGCTCAGATGCGAGGTGGACGGGCCGCCCGGACGTCCGCGGCGGACCGATCAGGGTCACCCAGCGGAAGACCGCCGCTCGCCTGGCCATCCCGATGCAGCCGGCCCTGCGTGAGGCGGGCGCGGCTCACCCGAACGATCGCCTGACACTCTTGATTGCCCAGTCTGGGGCCTTCACCCCGACGGGTGTTCTACGACTGGTTTGTGGACTGCGCGGGCAAGGCCGGGCCCCGAAGCGCAACGCGTGAACGGCCACGGGAAACCCCGTGCCGGCGGTTCCGAGACGCGGAGAAGGATTGTGCTGATCAGTGTGGTAGGGTGGCGGGTGGTGGAGCTGAGGGGAATCGAACCCCTGGCCTCGTCATTGCGAACGACGCGCTCTCCCAACTGAGCTACAGCCCCGTGCCACCGCTGCGCCGGCTTGGGGACCGGCGCGGGAGGCGGCCTTATTCCCCCAGCCGGGGGCGGCGTCAAGCGGTTCGCGGCGAAGGGACGGCGGATGCTGGACGGGTGGGGCCGGCGGCCCTAAACGGCGGCCTTCCGTCCGGGGGAAGGGGCTGGGATGACGGCGCTGTTCTGGCTGATCGACCAGGTGATCGGCATCTATGTCTGGATCCTCATCATCGCGGCCGTGTTCTCCCTGCTGACGGCCTTCAACGTGCTGGACACGCGGAACCGGCTGGTCTGGTCGGTGGGCGACTTCCTGTGGCGGGTGACGGAGCCGGCGCTGCGGCCGATCCGGCGGGTGCTGCCGAACCTCGGCGGCGTGGACCTGTCGCCGCTGGTGCTGATCCTGCTGCTGCAGGCGCTGCGGATCTTCCTCAACGTGACGGTCTTCCCGGCCCTGTACCGGATGATCTGACGTGGCGGCCGTGATCCTCGACGGGAAGGCCTCGGCGGCGCGGCTGCGGGCCGGGCTGGCGGAGCGGGTGGCGGCGCTGCCCTTCCGCCCCGGGCTGCGCGTGGTCCGGGTGGGGGATGACCCGGCCAGCGGCGTCTATGTCCGGTCGAAGGACAAGGCGGCGAAGGAGGCGGGCTTCGACAGCGCCACCATCCAGCTGCCGGCGGAGACCTCCGAGGCGGAGCTGGTCGCGCTGGTCGGGCGGCTGAACGCCGATCCGGCGGTGGACGGCATCCTGGTCCAGCTTCCCCTGCCGCCGCAGATCCGCACCCAGGTGGTGATCGAGGCGGTGGACCCCCGGAAGGACGTGGACGGGTTCCACCCCATCAATGCGGGCCGGCTGGCGGCCGGGCTGCCGGGGCTGGTGCCCTGCACGCCCAAGGGCGTGATGCACCTGCTGGCCGAGGCGGGCGTGTCGCTGCGCGGGGCGCGGGCGGTGGTGCTCGGGCGCAGCGCGATCGTCGGGCGGCCGATGGCGGCGCTGCTGCTGGCGGCAGATGCCTCCGTGACGATGCTGCATTCGCGGTCCCGGGACTTGGCCGACGAGTGTCGGCGGGCAGAGGTTCTGGTGGCCGCCGTCGGGCGGCCCGGGACCGTGCAGGGGGACTGGGTGGCCTCGGGCGCGGCCGTGGTGGATGTCGGCATCAACCGGCTGCCGGACGGGCGGCTGGTGGGCGACGTGGACTTCGCGGCGGCGCGGGAGCGGGCCGGCTGGATCACGCCGGTGCCGGGCGGTGTCGGGCCCATGACCATCGCCTGCCTGCTGGAGAACACGCTGGAAGCGGCGCTGGCGCGGCGCGGGGCGGAGCCGTTGCAGCCGAATGGCGGCGCGGCTCCGGCGGAGCCGCGGCCCGATGTCTCCTATGGCCATGCGCCGGGCGTGGCGTGACGCTGTTCCGCGTGGTGCAGGCGATCGGGGTGCTGGCGCTGGCGGGCTGCGCCGTGCTGGCGCTGCAGGGCACGCCGCTGCTGGGGCCGGAGTGGTCGCGGGCGCGGGTGCTGTATGCGGGGGCCGGGGCGGTCTCGGCATTGTCGCTGCTGGCGCTCGGGCGGCTTGGCGTGCTGTCGGTGCGGGCGGCGGCGGAGCGGGCGGAGATCCTGTCGCTTCTGCGCGCACGCGACGGGCGCTAGGGCGCCCAGCGTCAGGCTCTCCTTCCTTGGTCTGTCCGCAGCATCTTGCCGCAGGGTGTGTGTGGGCCGGGGCGATCTGCGCCTGCCGGCTGTCCGGTGACACGCCCTCATCTCCGGGATGTTCGCGGGTTCATGCCTTCGGGCGTCGGCACGCTGCGGCGATCTGCCGGAGGGCTTCATGACGGACAGGGCGGGATGAAACCGGCCGATCTGGTGCTGGCGGTGGCGTTCGTCCTCGTCTGGGGATCGGCGTTCAACGCGGCGCGCGTGGTGGTGCTGGAATGGCCGCCCTTCTGGTCGCTGGCGATCCGGTTCCTGGCGACGGCGCCGCTGTTGCTGGCGATCGCCTTCGCGACGGGCGCGCGGGTGCCGGCGGCGCCGGACCGGCTGCGGGTGGTGGCGATGGGGCTGCTGGGGACGGGCGGGTATCTCGCGCTGTCCTGGTGGGCGATGTCGCTCATCCCCTCGGGGCTGGTGGCGCTGATCATGGCGACAACGCCGCTCTTCGTCGCGCTGGGGGAGGCGGTGGTGTCGGGGCGCTGGCCGTCCTTGCCGGCCTGGATGGGGCTGGCGCTGGGATGGGCCGGCGTGGCGGTGCTGGGGGCGGCGCGGGTGGTCGGGCCGGTGGGGCCGGGGGAGCTGGGCGGGATCGGGCTGGCGCTGGCGGGGTCGGCGACGCAGGCGGTGGGGCTGCTGGTCTTCGCGCCGGCGCGGGGGCGGGTGGACCTGTGGTCCGCGACCTTCGGGCAGAGCGCGGTGAGCGCGGTGCTGCTGCTGGTGCTGGCGGTGCTGGTGGAGGGGGCGCCGCCAGACCATGCCTCGACCCGGGTGTGGCTGGGGATGCTCTACAGCGTGACGGTGGTGGGCGTGGGCGGCTACGGGATGCTGTTCGTGATGCTGCGGCGCTTTCCGGCGAGCATGGCCTCCGCACTGCAGTTGCTGGCGCCGCCGGTCGCGGCGGTGATCGGGTGGGCGGCGCTGGGCGAAGTGCTGGACTGGGCTGACCTGATCGGCGGGGCGCTGACCCTGGCCGGGCTGGTGGTGCTGTTCCGGGCCCGTGCGCGGGGCGGGTAAGGAATCCCGACTTCCCTGGCGTTGCTCCAAGCCATTGATTCGAATGCGCTTGATCCAGCGTCTTCCTTACTTTCTTACCGCCTTACTTCCTGGCGGCCCCTTCTCCATAGGCCGCGGCAGCCTTCCCAGGGGTCCGGGGACCTAAGAGTCCCCGGCGGGAGGGTCCGGGAGGGCGGCGCCCTCCCGGGGCGGTTCGCGTGGTGGTGCCGATGATGGGTGAATGGCACCACAGATGTTGTGAAAAGTCAAGAAAATCAGCGGGTTTGCATGCCCGCCATGGCCGACGCGACCGCTTGATCACGCGGGTCGGGGCTGGCGGAGAGGCCGGCGGTGACGCCGGCGCGGTCGGCCTCGGGGCGGTTCTGGGAGAGTTTGCGCTTGCCGGAGAGGCGGGTGATGGCGAGGCGGATGCCGATGATCCCGCGGAGCTGGGCGGCGGTGAATTCGGGCGGGGCGTCGGAGACGGCCCAGGGGTCGGGGCGCGCCGCCTCGTGCCGGGTGGTGAGGCGGGTGACGGCATCCCGCAGGCGGTCGGGGTCGTCGAAGGTCTCGACGTCGCACTCGGCGGTGATCGCCTCGTAGTTCCAGGTGGGGACGACGCGGCCGTGCTCCTTCTTCGATTCGTAGAAGGAGGGGGAGATGTAGGCCTCCGGCCCCTGAAAGAGGACGAGGGCGCGGGCGGTGGCGGGCAGGGCCTTCGCGTGCGGGTTGGCGCGGGCGAGGTGGCCGAGGAGGTGGTCCGGGCCGTCCAGCAGCAGGGGCAGCGGGGTGACGAGGGGGATGCCATCCGGGCCGTTGGTGGCGAGGAGGGCGAGGCGGGATTCCGCGATCTGCGCGCGGAGGAGGTCCGGGTCGTCCTCCCGGAAGGCGGGCGGGGTGTACATGGGGCCAGGGTAGCAGGGGCGGTGCTGCGGACGCGACAGCGGTGTGGGAGGAAGGGCGGGGGAAGGTATTCCCCCGCGCCCCCTTCTATTTTTGTCGGGCTGCCGCAGACCGCGGTGATGGGGTCTCCGGACGGGAGAGGGCGTGGCGGGGGAGAGGGGGTTCCTCTTCCCCGCCACGGGGTCAGAGGGCGCCGCCCTTGCGGCCGGCCATGGCGCCGAGGCGCAGGCGGAGCGCGTTCAGCTTGATGAACCCTTGCGCGTCGAACTGGTCGTAGGCGCCCTGGTCTTCCTCGAACGTGACGTGCTTCATCGAGTAGAGGCTGTGCGGGCTGCGGCGGCCGGTGACGAGGACGTTGCCCTTGTAGAGCTTCAGGCGGACGTCGCCGGTGACGCTGGCCTGGGAGGCATCGGCCATCGCCTGGATCATGCGGCGTTCCGGGGAGAACCAGAAGCCGTTGTAGATCAGCTCCGCGTAGCGGGGCATCAGGCTGTCCTTGAGGTGGGCGGCCTCTCGGTCGAGCGTGATGGATTCGATGGCGCGGTGGGCGGTGTAGAGGATGGTGCCGCCGGGGGTTTCGTAGGCGCCGCGGGACTTCATGCCGACGAAGCGGTTCTCGACCAGGTCCAGGCGGCCGATGCCGTTTTCCTTGCCGAGGGCGTTCAGGCGGGTCAGCAGGGTGGCCGGCGATAGGGGTTCGCCGTTGATCGAGGTGGCGTCGCCGCGGGTGAAGCCGATGGTGATCTCGGTGGGGGTGTCGGGGGCGTCCTGGGCGGGGATGGTGCGCTGCCAGACGGTTTCCGGCGGCTCGTCCCAGGGGTCTTCGAGGACCTTTCCTTCGCTGCTGCTGTGCAGGAGGTTGGCGTCCACGGAGAAGGGGGCCTCACCGCGCTTGTCCTTGGCGATGGGGATCTGGTGGGATTCGGCGAATTCGAGGAGGCGGGTGCGGGAGGTGAGGTCCCATTCGCGCCAGGGGGCGATGACCTTCACGTCCGGCTTGAGGGCGTAGTAGCTGAGTTCGAACCGGACCTGGTCGTTGCCCTTGCCGGTGGCGCCGTGGGCGACGGCATCGGCGCCGACCTTCTCCGCGATCTCGATCTGGCGCTTCGCGATCAGGGGGCGGGCGATGGAGGTGCCGAGGAGGTAGCAGCCTTCATAGAGGGCGTTCATGCGGAACATCGGGAAGACGAAGTCGCGGGTGAATTCTTCCCGCAGGTCGTCCATGAAGATGTTCTCGTCCCGGATGCCGAGAAGCTTCGCCTTGTCGCGGGCGGGGCCGAGTTCCTCACCCTGGCCGAGGTCGGCGGTGAAGGTCACCACTTCGCAGCGGTAGACCGTCTGGAGCCATTTGAGGATGACGGAGGTGTCGAGGCCGCCGGAGTAGGCGAGCACCACCTTCTTCACGTCTTTCACGCGCATCGGCAGGGGACCTTGGTTGGGCCGGGGCCGCGGGGTTGGGTGCGGCGCCGGGGCGGCAGGGCTGGCGCGTGGCGCCGGCCGCTTGCGTGTGCCGCAGCGGGGGCCTGGGGGCAAGGCGGGGGCACGTACAAAGCGGTATGCAAGTCGCCGAGCAGCAACTCGGCCTGCTAAGCTAGACGGTTACTCCGACAGTCTGCTAATCTAATTGCGGAGTTGCCGCTATGTTGGTGGGACGAACACCTGCCAGACACCCCAAACAGCGACCACTACGACGAGAAGGCCAAATGACAGAAAGCCTCGAACTATGAATTCGTGAGCCATTCTCAACGCAGATACTTTAGCGTTAATTGCATCTCTGTTCCGCCTCGTAGCTATCAATAGCTCAGCAGTTAGTGCGGCGGCTTTGTTTCCTTCAGTAGATCGCCACAAGCGGGTCAGGTCGTATGTGTCCAGGCGCACATATGTTCCCACTGTCATGGTGCGAAATGCCCATAAGCCTGCCCAGGCAATGTAAAGAACCCCTATGGCAAGCAGAGGCAAGCTTAAGAATTTGGGTGTCGTGCCAAGTTTAGAGTCCCACACCGCGTTCTCAAGATACGTGAGCAAAGCCATGAGTGGCGCAATTACAAGAAGATACGTAGATGCCTTGCTTTCCGTTGACTGCCGTCGCCCCTCCTCCTCCGAGTAAAGGCGTTTTGCCTCTTCTAACGCCAATTCAGAGCAAACGTCCCAAGATGTGCTCTTGATGTCATGAACATCGTCAAGGTTTCCGTGCCTTTGAGTGGATAGCTCACTAGCCCCCCAACCTTCGAGCGTAGGCCAGATTAAATCGGTAAAGCTCCGAATATTGCTCATGACAATGCAATGGCCTGTAATGTGTCGACAATTGCTGCTGAGATCGGCAAACCAGTACGGTTTTCAATCCATGCCCATTGCCCGTTTGGATTTATCTCTAAGAACCAATATCTTCCGGCTTTGTCTAAAACCATATCGATCGCGCCGAAACGCAATCCGAGTTTCTTCGTCAAATCAATGCAGGCGCTTTCTATTTCGTCCGGAAGGGCGTGAACTTTGTGAGGTGTGTCGGGATGGGATCCTTTTCTCCAGTCAACTTCTGTTTCAGTTTTATGTTGAGAGTGAATTTCGACGGCAAATACGCGATCGGCAACAACAGTTATGCGCAGGTCAAAAGCTTTGAAAATCTCGCGCTGAAAAATAATCGGTGCCGCAGAAACTGCTGCTGATGGCATATTGCTGAATTGCTCAGTTACCCTGCTCGTAAAAATAACACGTTCCTCTCCATCATCATCTAGGAGAGCCTCGCGCAAAGGTTTTGCGACGGTGTGCCCGCCGTTGGCGAACTCCGCCGCCATGTGAAAGGCATTTGTTATAATCGTTTGAGGTATTGAGAAGCCAAGAGAATAGGCGGTGCTTAGTTGCAAAGACTTGTTCTCTGCACGAAAAATTGCTGTGGGCGAATTAAGCCACTTGCCATCGAGTACTCCGTAAATCGAACGCAGCACTTCAGACCACTCATGAGTTGCATAGAGGCGCTCAGGTAGCGACTTTACCTGACTATTCACGGATACCGCCCCAGGTCGTCGAAAATACGCCGCAGAAACACGCTTCGAGGTTATAATATTACTGCCCAGATTGATTGTCCAGCACGCCTCTTCCGGACGGAACCAAACTTGAGCTTCGGGCAAATCTTCTGTGTTGAATCGAAAATATTCCATATTACGACGTTTCAATTCAAGGATAATGTAATCGCTTGTAATATCTCTACGGTTGGTTATAACTAGAATCATCTACCGGTCGTCTCGCTCTACTTTCACCTCCGTTTTCGTCGCCAACTCCAAAATTGCCAGATCTCGTAAGCTTGCGTCATCCCGCTCCTGTCTCACCGATGTTTTTGTCGTACCTTCCATCAACGCAGGCCAAGCTTGATCATCTTGCTCCTGCTGAGCCTTCGTTTTTGTGGTCAACTCAGCAGAATGCGCGCAAACTTGGACAAGAGGTTTTGGCCCGGAATTCGTTTCTACAACCCAGACTTGTTGATCAGGACAATAGTGCCCAGGAATCGAGTTGTCCCCTGAACGAGCAACTGCCAAAGTTGTTAGAAGCGGACGTACGGAGATAAATTCACCTTCGACTTGAGCTGTTTTCGTCATCGCGTGCGATCTCAGTCTTGTGGTTGGGTTGGACGTGTTTGTTCTGCAGCACCCTGCAACGTTTTGAGTGCTCCGAGAAGTCCCCCCATCATCTCAAGCGCTTTGAAGAACCTACGGAGCGTCCTAATCCCGCCACTCCCACCGCCGCCACCACGAACGCCCCCCGGTAGCCCACCCCCTCGATCAGCCAGCCGAACAGCAGGCTGCCGGCGCATTGGCCGAGGAAGAGGGCCATGACGAAGCCGGAGACGGAGGTGGCGCGGGCTTCGGGCAGGGCCTCGGTGGCGCGGGCCTGGAGGACGCCGTGGAGCATGAAGAAGCTCAGGCCCATGGCGACCTGGGTGGCGGCGACGAGCCACCAGCCGGGGGCGGCGGCCCAGGTCAGGAAGCCGGCGCCGAGGCTGAGGCCGCCGTAGAGCATCAGGCGGGCCTCCCCCAGCCAGGCGGACATGCGGCGGGCGATGCGGGTCCAGGCGAGGGAGCCCAGGCCGAAGGCGGCGACGACGAGACCGGCGGTGGCGGGGGTGAGGTGGAAGACCTCGATCAGGTAGGCGCCGGCGTAGGGGAAGGCGCCGCCGAAGAGCAGGAGGCCGTCCACGAAGGCGGCGATCATCAGGCGTCGGGCGGCGGGGTTGCGGGCCAGGAGGAGGTAGGCGGCGAGGCTGCCGCCGGCGGTGGCGGGCTCGCTGGGCGGGGCGGTCCAGGCCTCCCGGCCCAGGCGGGTGGCGATGAGGGTGGCGGCGCAGAGGGTGAAGGCGCCGAGGCCCAGGAAGGCGGCGCGCCAGCCCAGGGCCTCCGCGACGGCGCCGGAGACGGGGCCGGCGAGGAGGTGGGCGATGACCATGCCGGTCAGCAGGCGGCCGATGGTGGCGACGCGCTGGTCGTAGGGGACGGTGTCTCCGATCCAGGCGAGGGCGAGGGGGAAGACGGCGCCGGCGAAGAGGCCGGTGACGATTCGGATGGCCGTCATGGTGGTGAGGCCGAGGGCGAGGGTCGTGGTGAGGGTGAGGGCTCCGTAGGCGAGCATGGCGACGGTCATGACGCGGAGCTTGCCGAGGCGGTCCCCGAGCGGGCCGACGAGGACCTGGCCGGCGCCGTAGGTGAGGGCGTAGCCGGCGATGACGGGGGCGACGCCGCCGGTGGTGGTGCCGAATTCGCGGGCGAGGGTGGGGAGGAGCGGGTCCAGCAGGCGGGCGCCCCAGCCGATGGTGAGGACGGCGGCCATGAGGAAGATGATGGGCAACGGGGCGTCCTGGCTGTGGGGCTGGTGTGGTGCCCCGGGTGAAGGCTCTGCCTTCCCCCGGACCCCAATCCGCCAAGGGACTAGTCCCTTGGGACCCATTTTATGCCTTCGGCGGGGAGGGTCCCAAGGGGCCCTTCCCGCCGAAGGCGTCTAAGCGGGGTCGAGGGGACAAGTCCCCTCGCGGATAGGGGGTCTGGGGGAAAGGCGGCGCCTTTCACCCAGGACGGCGCGACACCAGCCGACGCCAGACCGCCAGGACCGCGTCGTAGGGGATGGCGGGGGCTTCGCGGAGGCGCCAGCGCCATTCGGCGAAGCCCGGGCCGGGCTGGGCGGGGAGGCCGGGGCGGGCCTTCAGGCCGGCGAGGCGGAGCAGCATCACGCAGCGGGGGAGGTGGTAGCGGGAGGAGACGGCGAGGACGTCTCCGGCATGGCCGCGGAGGAGGGCGGCGGTGGCCCAGGCGGAGGAGAGGGTGTCGGCGCCGGTCGGTTCTTCCCGGATGGATTCGGCGGGGATGCCGGCTTCGCGGAGGAGGGCGGCCATGACGAGGGATTCGCGGGGGCCGTGGCGGCCCTGGGCACCGGTGGGGATGTAGAGGGGGTTTTGCAGGGGGGCGCCGGTCCGGACGGCGGCGGCGACGCGGCGGCGGAGGGTGTCGCTCGGCAGGCCGTCGCGGCGAACGGCGGCGCCGAAGATGACGATGGCGGGGCGGGGGGCGGTCGTCACCGGGCGGGGGCGGCGAGGAGCATGCGGTTGAGGGATTCGAGGGTCTGGCGGAGGGCGGTCATGTCGCGGGCGACGGCGGCGGGGGCGGCGCCGCCGGCTTCGACGGCGCGGGCGATCTCGGCCTGGGTCTTCTTGCCGTCGAGCTGGGCGAGGATGGCGGCGGCGAGGCGGGGGATGGGGAGGGTCAGGCGCAGGCCGTCATAGGTGACGGGGAGGGTGTCGCGGGCGCTGCGGGCGAGGGTGGGGCCGTCGAGCTCGCGGAGGACAGGGACGGCGTCGGGGTTGGTCCAATCGGCGGTGGCGGGGGGGTCTTCGGCGCGCTGCAGGTAGGCGATGTGGATGCCCATGTTGCCGGCCAGGGCCTCGGCGAGGGCGGCGCGGGTGATGGGGTCCATCGTCGCGGTGCGGGCGCGGAGGCGGGGATCGGGGAGGAGGGGATCGGGGTCGTAGCGGACCGGCTCGACGAGGCAGGCGATGCGGAGGCCGGCGCCCTCGACCAGGGATGCCAGCTGGGGGACGGTGAAGGCGACGTCGCGGGGGTTGAGGAGCAGGTCGTAGAGGCCGGAATCGCCGCCGCCCTGCGGGAGGGGGAGGTGGTCGGTGATCCAGGGGTTCTTCCTGAGCCAGGCGGTCTCGGGCAGGTGGCGCATGGCGCGCTTGGCGAGGTCCACGCGGGCGGCGGGGGCTTCGTCGGGCGGGGCGAGGAGGCGGAGGGCGTCCTGGAGCATGTAGACGCCGGTGCGGCCGTGGGGGGCGTAGACCATGATGCCCATGCCGCCGCCGGGCTCGAGGGAGGCGGCGAGGCCCTTCAGGCCGGCGGCGGGGTCGGGCAGGTGGTGCAGGACGCCGCAGCAGTCGATGTAGTCGAAGCGGCCGAGGGCGGGGTCGGGGAGGTCGAGGATCGAGCCCTCGACGAAGCGGAGGTTGGTGAGGTGGCGGGCGGCGGCGCGCTTCTCGGCGACCGCGCGGGCGGCCGAGGAGCGGTCGAGCCAGGTGACGTCGCCGGGGCGGGCGCGCCAGGCCATCTGCTGGGCGAGCATGATCGCGCCGTCGCCGGTGCCGCCGCCGGCGATGAGGGCGCGGAGGGGGCGGGAGGCGGGGCGGCGGGCGCCGAAGACCCAGTGGTCCACTTCAAGGAGGTGGGAGGGGCTGCCGACGACGAGGCGCTTCGCCTCGTCCCGCGGGTCGCGGGCGGGGTAGGGCAGCGCCTCGTACTGGGCGGCGAGTTGGGCGTCGGTCCGGTCCGGCATGGGCGGGGAATAGACGGGATCGGGGCGGGCTGGAATTCGGGTGGTTGGGGCGTGGCCGTTCCAGGGCCGGGGCTGGGCCAGAGGCAGGGGGCGGGCGCCGCACGACGCATGCGACAGCATTCCGCGCCGGGAACGGACGACCCTCTGGCAGGATGGGGGGCCTGTTGACGTTCAGGGTATCCCCACCATGCGCCGCCGACCGTTCCTCCTGCTCTCCACCCTTGCCCTCGCCTCGGGGGGGCTGGCCTTCGGCGCCGGGGCGCAGACCCGGCTGGAGGTGGAGGCACGGCCGGTCGCGGTGATCGTCTATCCCGATCAGGCGGCGGTGACGCGGCGCGGGGTCGTGGAGCTGCCGGCCGGGGACCGCGTGCTGATCCTGCGGGACGTGCCGGCCGGCATCCTGCCGGACAGCGTGAATGCGCGGGGACAGGGGGCGGGAGCGGTCGCGATCGGCTCGGTGGACCTGCGACCGCGGGTGGAAGGCGCGCCGGATGCGGGGCCGCGCGGGAACGATCTGCGGCGGCGCATCCGGGAGACGGAGGACGCGATCGCGGAGCTGGATATCCGGCTGGCCGCCTTCGGCGCGGAGCAGTCCTTCGTGGAGCGGCTGGCGGGGGCCGCCGCGGAGGCCCGGCCTGCTCCGGCCGGGACCGCGCCGGCGCAGCGGCTGGCCGACAACCCCGGCGGTTGGGCGGAGGCCCGCACGGCGGTGCGGGAGGGACTCGCGGCCGCGGCGGAGGGCGCCCGGCGCATCCGGCTGGAGAAGCGGCCGCTGGAGGAGCGGCTGGCGGCGTTGCAGGCGGAGCTGCGCGCGGCGACGCCGGCTCCGCCGCGCCCGGGACAGCCGGTGGCGCAGGAGATCGCGGTGGCCGTGTCCGCCGCGGCCCCGACCCGGTTCGAGATCGGGGTGACGTATCAGGTGCGCGGCGCCGGGTGGCGCCTGGTCTATGAGGCGCGGCTGGACAGCGGCGCGGGGCGGCTGGAGCTGCGGCAGGAGGCGGCGATCCGGCAATCCACCGGGGAGGACTGGGCGGGCGTGTCGCTGACGCTGTCCACGGCGCGGCCCTCGGCCGGGGTGCAGCCGCCGGCGTTGCAGCCCTGGCGGATCGCCTTGCAGTCGGTGGCACCGGCGACGCCGCGCGGGGATGCGGCGTATCGGGGGGCGGCCGGCATGTTGCCGCCCCCCGCGCCCGCGCCCTCGTCGGCGCCCATCACCATGGCTCCCCCGGAACAGC
This sequence comes from Muricoccus radiodurans, assembly GCF_050154705.1. GTDB lineage: Bacteria > Pseudomonadota > Alphaproteobacteria > Acetobacterales > Acetobacteraceae > Roseomonas > Roseomonas radiodurans. The sequence continues at coordinate 4,137,553 of NZ_CP189561.1, forward strand.
CCGCTACCCCGCCGCCGGTGGAGGCGACGCGGGCCGGGGCCACGATCGCCGCCGCCGGGCTGTCCGTGCAGTACGTGATTCCCGGGACCGCCGACCTGCGGGCGGACGGGACGGAGCGGCGGGTGCGGATCGCCGACCATCCGGTGGAGGTGCGGCTGGCCGGCCGCACGACGCCGCGGCTGGAGCCGCGGTCCTATCTGGAGGCGCGCTTCAACAGCCCGGCGCGGGAGCCGCTGCTGCCCGGCCCCGTGGCGCTGCACCTGGACGGCGCCTTCATCGGCCGGGCCGACCTGGCGCTCCTGCGGCCGGGCGAGCCGGTGACGCTGCCCTTCGGGGCCGACGACCGCGTGCGCGTGGTGTATGAGCCGCAGGAGCAAGGGCGGCGGGAGACGGGCGGCTTTCTCAGTGGCCGCCGGGTGGTCCGCAGCGCGGAGGGGCTGATGACGGTGACGAGCCAGCACACGAGGCCGATCGAGATCACGGTGCTGGATGCGGCGCCGGTTTCGGGCGACAGCGAGCTGGTCGTGGCGGTGACGGCCGATCCCACGCCGACCGCGCGCGACGTGGAGGACCGGCCCGGCGTCACGGCCTGGACCGCGACCTATGCGCCCGGGGAGGCGCGGCGCATCCGCTTCGGCTGGCAGGCCACGGCGCCGGAGGGGCGGGTGATCACGGGGCTGCCGCGCTAGGGATGCCGGACGGGGCCGTTCCCGCGCCGCGGGTTTCGCGGCGGCGCACGCCGGAGACGTCGCTCTACGACGCGGTGAAGGCCCATCTGACGGGGCTGGGCTACGAGGCGAAGGGGGAGGTCTGCGGCTGCGACATCGTCGCGGTGCGCGCGGGGGAGCCGCCCTTCCTGGTGATCACCGAACTGAAGATGGCGTTCACCCTCGACCTGGTGCTGCAGGGGGTGGACCGGCTGCGGGCGGCGGACGAGGTGTGGCTGGCCGTGCGCGCGACGCGGCGCGGGCGGGACCGGGACGGGCGGGCGCAGCGGCTGTGCCGGCTGCTCGGCTTCGGGCTGCTGGCGGTGACGCTGACGACCGGGCGGGTGGAGGTGCTGGCCGAGCCCTCTCCCTATCGTCCGCGGCCGAACCTGCACCGGCGGGAGATGATCCTGCGGGAGCACTCGCGGCGGCGCGGCGATCCGACGCGCGGCGGTTCCACCCGCGCGCCGGTCATGACGGCGTACCGGCAGGAGGCGCTGGCGATGGCCGGGGCGCTGCGCGCGGGGCCGGCGCGGCCGCGGGATCTGCGGGTGCATGCGGAGAAGGCCGCGACCATGCTGCGGCGCAACGTCTATGGCTGGTTCGTGCGGGAGGGGCGGGGGGTCTACGCGCTGACGGAGGAGGGGCGGGCCGCGCTCGACCGCTTCGCGGAGACGGCCGAGACCCTTCCGCGGCAGCCTTGAAGAAAGAGATGAGTGGGGGTCCGGGGGAGAGAATTCCTCCCCTCCCCCGGAGTCACGCGGGCGACGGTCCCAGCAACCGCTCGATATCCGCCCGCAGCTTCGCCGGCGGCGTGGCGGGGGCGTAGCGGGCGACGACCGTCCCGTCCCGGTCCACCAGGAACTTCGTGAAGTTCCACTTGATCGCCTCGGTCCCGAGGGCGCCGGGGGCGGCCTCCTTCAGGTGGCGGAAGATCGGGTGGGCGTTGGCGCCGTTCACCTCGATCTTCCCGAAGACGGGGAAGGTGACGTCGTAGGTGGTGCGGCAGAAATTCGCGATCTCCGCCGCGTCCCCGGGCTCCTGCCGGCCGAACTGGTTGCAGGGGAAGGCGAGGACCGAGAGGCCGCGGGGGCCGTATTCCCGGTGCAGGGCCTCCAGGCCCTCATACTGGGGGGTGAAGCCGCAGCGACTGGCGGTGTTCACGATCAGCAGCACCCGGCCGCGGAGGTCCGAGAGGGGGGCCTCTCCGCCGCCCGGCTTCGGCGCGGAGAGGTCGAGCAGGCCGCTCAACCCGCGGGCTCCAGGCGGAGGATGCGGCCGGCCGTCTCGTCCGTCAGGAGGTAGAGGAAGCCGTCTGGCCCGGGCAGGACGTGGCGGAAGCGGGTGCGGCCGGTGAGCATGCGCTCCTCCCCGGTGATGCGGTCGCCCTCCACGGTCAGGCGCACGAGGCCGGGCGGGCTGAGGGCGGAGAGGAAGAGGTTGCCGCGCCAGGCCGGGAAGGCTTCCCCCGTATAGAAGGAGGCGCCGGAGGGGCTGACGGCCGGGGGCCAGTGGCGCAGCGGCTCCTCGATGTTCGGGGCGCGCTGCTGGCCGGTCCCGACGGCCGAGCCGTCGTAGTTCACGCCATAGGAGACGACGGGCCAGCCGTAATTCGCGCCGGGGCGGAGGAGGTTCACCTCGTCGCCGCCGCGGGGGCCGAACTCCACCTCGAAGATGGAGCCGGTGGCAGGGTTCACCGCGAGGCCCTGCGGGTTGCGGTGGCCGTAGGAGTAGATCTCCGGCCGCGCGCCGGCCCGGCCGATGAAGGGATTGCCCTCGGCGGGGCGGCCGTCCCGTTCCAGACGGAGCACCTTGCCGCCGAGGTCGTTCAGGCGCTGGGCGCGGGGCTGCTCGATGAAGCGCTCCCCGGTGGAGAGGTAGAGCTTGCCATCCCGGCCGAAGGCGATCCGGCAGCCGTAGTGGTTGCGGCCGCGGGACTGGGCGGGGGTGGCGTCCAGCAGGGTGCGGGTGCCGGTCAGGCCGGAATCATCGGGCGCCAGGGTGGCGGAGGAGAGGCGGGTGAGGACTCCGCCCGCCGCGGCCCCGGCGGAGCAGAGGTAGATCTGGCGGGTCTGGGGGAAGTCCGGGGCGAGGGCCACGTCCAGCAGGCCGCCCTGGCCTTCGGCCACGACCTCCGGTGTGCCGGAGAGGGGGCGGGAGACGGTGCCGTCACGGCCGACGAGTCGCAGGCGGCCCGGGCGCTCCGTCACCAGGAGGCGGCCATCCGGCAGGAAGGCCGCGCCCCAGGGATGGTCCAGCCCGGTGGCGAAGGTCGCGACCCGGAAGGCCGCGCGCTCGCTCCGCACCACCTCCTGCGACGTGGCCGGGTCCGCCGCGCAGGCGGCGAGGAGCCCGGCCAGGGCGAGGAAGGCGGCGCGGGGCAGGGGCATCAGGCCTTGGCGCCGATCGCCTGGTCCACCCAGTCCCGCAGCTGGCCGCGCGGCATGGCGCCGACCTTCGTGTCCACGGGCTTGCCGTCCTTGAAGAGGATCATCGTCGGGATGCCGCGGACCGCGTACTCGTTCGGGGTCATCGGGTTCTCGTCGATGTTCACCTTCGCGACGGTCAGCTTGCCGGCATAGTCGCGGCCGATCTCGTCCAGGATGGGGCCGACCATGCGGCAGGGGCCGCACCACTCGGCCCAGAAGTCCACCAGCACGGGGCCGGAGGCGTCCAGCACGTCCGTCTTGAAGCTCTCGTCGCTGACGGCCTTGGTGTTCTCGCTCATGGCTCTCATTCCCTGCGCGCCGCCGGCTCGGGCGCGCGTCGGGGTTGTAGGTCGTGGCGCGGGGGGCAGGGGTCAAGACAGGGGCGCCGGGACAGGGGCGCCGGGCGCCATCCAGCCCCGTGACGGGCGCGGGTCTTGCGCGTTGATCGGGCAGCACAAGGTGGGGGTCGGCGCCTTGTGCCGGAGGGCGACGCGTGATTAGTGTCCGGCGATGTCCCGCAGCGCAGCGCGGCCCCGGCTCTGGCCAGGGCGGCGCGGGTCGCGGGGGCCGCCGGGCCGGGACGCGGCCGGCGGATGGTGTTGCGGCAGGTGGCCGCCCGGCGGCGCCCCGGATCGGATCCGGGCCGGCGGCGGGTCGGCGGGATCAGGACGGCGGAATGCGGCGGATCTTCTTCTCGGCGCTGATGGCGCTGGCCGGGGCGGCCTCCCTCGGGGGTGCGGCCCTGGGCCAGGGGGCGGCGCCCGCCGCCCCGGCGGGCGCGGCGACGGCCGCCCCAGCGGACGCGGTGCGGCCGGGCGAGATGCTCGGCGCCCCCCATCCCTGGGGCATCGACCTCCAGCAGGCGGGCGGCGTGCTGAAGGAGACGATCCACGACTTCAACCAGCTGATCCTGTGGATCATCATCGCGATCACGATCTTCGTGGCCGCGCTGCTGGCCTGGGTGATCTGGCGCTACGACGCGCGGCGGAACCCGAACCCGTCCCGCGTGAGCCACCACTCCCTGCTGGAGATCGCCTGGACGGTGATCCCGGTGCTGATCCTGATCGTCATCGCCATCCCGAGCTTCCGGCTGATCTACTACGCCGACCGCGCGCGGGAGGCGGACCTGACGATCAATGTGCAGGGGCGCCAGTGGTTCTGGCACTACGGCTATCCGGACAACGGCAACTTCGAGTTCGACAGCTATCCCATCGCCGACAACGAGCTGCGGCCGGGGCAGCTGCGGAACCTGTCCGTGGACAACCCGCTGGTGATCCCGGTGGGCGCGACGATCCGGGTGATGACCACGGGACACGACGTGATCCACTCCTTCTTCGTGCCGTCCCTCGGCATCCAGAAGTACACGATCCCCGGCCGGACGATGGAGGCGTGGATGCGCGCCGACCGGCCCGGCACCTTCTACGGCCAGTGCAACCAGATCTGCGGCAACAACCACTGGTTCATGCCGATCGCCGTCCGCGCCGTGCCGCGGGAGGAGTTCGACGCCTGGGTGGCCCAGGCCCGGACCCGCTTCGCCCAGGGCCAGGCCCCGGGCTGGCCGGAGCGGGACCAGCGGACGGATGTCGCGGCGATCGAAGCGCCGGCGGCGGCTATCGCGAACGAGGCGGAGGTCCGCCGGTAAGGGCGGCCTGACAGGAACAAGACCAATGGCAACCGCGGCCCACGACCATTCCCACGACGCCCACGGGGCGCATGACCACCACGACCACACGCCGGGCTTCGTGGCGCGCTGGCTGTTCAGCACGAACCACAAGGACATCGGCACCCTCTACATCATCTTCTCCATCATCGCGGCGTTCCTGGGCGTCGGCCTGTCGCTGCTGATGCGGATGGAGCTGCAGCAGCCGGGCCTTCAGTTCTTCGGCAGCGGCCAGGCCTGGAACGCCGTCGTCTCGGCCCACGGGCTGGTGATGGTGTTCTTCGTGATCATGCCGTCCCTGATCGGCGGCTTCGGCAACTGGTTCGTGCCGATCATGATCGGCGCGCCGGACATGGCCTTCCCGCGGCTGAACAACATCTCCTTCTGGCTGCTGGTGCCGGCCTTCCTGCTGCTCGGCGGCTCCATGTTCGTGGGCGAGGGCGCGGGCGCGGGCTGGACGATCTACCCGCCGCTGTCGGACAGCCAGTACCAGTCGGGCATGTCTATGGACATGGCGCTCTTCGCGCTGCACCTGGCGGGCGCGTCCTCGATCCTCGGCGCGGCGAACTTCATCACCACCATCTTCAACATGCGCGCCCCGGGCATGACGCTGCACAAGATGCCGCTCTTCGTCTGGTCGATGCTGGTGACGGCCTTCCTGCTGCTGCTGTCGGTGCCCGTGCTGGGCGGCGCGATCACCATGCTGATCACGGACCGCAACTTCGGCACCGCCTTCTTCAAGCCGGCCGGCGGTGGTGACCCCGTGCTGTTCCAGCACCTGTTCTGGTTCTTCGGGCACCCCGAGGTCTACATCATGATCCTGCCGGGCTTCGGGATCATCAGCCACGTGCTGTCCACCTTCTCCCGCAAGCCGATCTTCGGCTATCTCGGCATGGCCTACGCCATGGTCGCGATCGGGGTGGTGGGCTTCGTGGTCTGGGCGCACCACATGTTCACGTCCGGCATCGACGTGGACACGCGGGCCTACTTCATGGCCGCCACGATGATCATCGCGGTGCCCACGGGCATCAAGATCTTCTCCTGGATCGCCACCATGTGGGGCGGCAGCCTGGACTTCCGCACGCCGATGCTCTTCGCGATCGGCTTCATCTTCCTGTTCACCGTGGGCGGCGTGACCGGCGTGAAGCTGGCCAATGCCCCGGTCGACTTCATCCTGCACAACACCTATTACGTCGTGGCGCACTTCCACTACGTGCTGTCGCTGGGTGCCGTCTTCTCGATCTATGCCGGCTTCTACTACTGGATCGGCAAGATGAGCGGCTACCAGTACCCTGAGCGCCTCGGCCAGATCCACTTCTGGCTCACCTTCATCGGCGTGAACCTGACCTTCTTCCCGATGCACTTCCTCGGCGCCCAGGGCATGCCCCGGCGCTACCCGGACTATCCGGACGCCTTCGCGGGCTGGAACATGGTCGCCTCGATCGGGGCCTATATCTCGGTCGCGTCCTTCCTGCTCTTCATCTACGTGGTGGTCGTGACCTTCCTCCGGCGGGAGAAGGCGGCGGCCAACCCCTGGGGCGAGGGTGCGACGACGCTGGAGTGGCAGGTGGCTTCCCCGCCGCCCTTCCACACCTTCGACGAGCTGCCGCGCATTCGGTAACGCGCTGCGGTTCCCGGTTGCCCCGCATCGGCCGGGGCGGGTATGGACCGGCGCATGAGCGACCTGATCGAAAGGGGGGCTTCGGCCCCCCTTCCCGTTTCTGCCGACTGGTCCGAGCTTCGGGACTGGGCGGCGCTGCTGAAGCCGCGGGTGATGACCCTGGTGGTCTTCACCGGCGCGGTCGGCATGCTGGTGGCCCCGGGGCCGATCCATCCGGTGCTGGCGGCGGTCGCGATCCTCTGCATCGCGCTGGGCGCCGGGGCCGCGGGCGCCATCAACATGTGGTACGACCGGGACATCGACGCGGTGATGCGCCGCACCGCCCGGCGGCCCATCCCCGCCGGCCGCATCGCGCCCGAGGCGGCGCTGGGCTTCGGGATCGTGCTGGCGGTCTTCTCGGTGCTGCTGATGGGGCTGGCGACGAACTGGCATGCGGCCGGCTGGCTGGCCGGGTCCATCCTGTTCTACGTCCTGGTCTACACCATGTGGCTGAAGCGCCGGACGCCGCAGAACATCGTCATCGGCGGCGCGGCCGGGGCCTTCCCGCCCGTGATCGGCTGGGCGGCGGTGACGGGCGGGGTGGACGTGCTGCCGCTGATCCTCTTCGCCATCGTCTTCGTCTGGACGCCGCCGCATTTCTGGGCGCTCTCGCTCTGGGCGCACGGCGACTACCAGCGGGCGGGCGTGCCGATGCTCCCGGTGGTGGCGGGGGCGCGGGAGACGCGGCGGCAGATCCTCCTCTACACGCTGCTCCTCGCGCCGCTCGGCCTGCTGCCGAGCCTTCTCGGCCTCGCGGGCTGGATCTACGGCGCCACGGCGGTGGTCCTGGGCGCCGGGTTCCTCTTCCACGCGCATCGCGTGCTGCGGGAGGCGCAGGATGAGCGGGGCGTGAGCCTCGTCGGCGACCTGGCGGCGCGGCACGCCTTCCGCTTCTCCCTGCTCCACCTCGCCGGGCTTTTCGCCGCGCTGGCGGTGGACCACTGGGTGCTGGGTTGATGCCCGAGCCGGTGACGATGACCGAGGCGGAGCGCGACGCCTTCTACCGGCGGCGCCGCGCCCGCAACCTCGGCATGCTGGCGGTGCTGATCGTCATGGTACTGCTGTTCTACGTCATCAGCATGGTCCGGGTGAAAATGGGCTGACCCCCGTGGCGGCCTCCCCGCTCGCACGGCTTCGCCGCCTCTGCCTTTCCCTGCCCGAGGCGACGGAGAAGGAGACCTGGGAAGCCCCCACCTTCCGCGTGCGGGACAAGATCTTCGCCATGCCCCGCCGCGACGAGGCCGGTCTTTCCGTCTGGTGCAAGGCGCCGCCCGGGGCGCAGGCCGTGCTGATCGGCGCCGATCCCGCCCGCTTCTTCGCCCCGCCCTATGTCGGCCCTAAGGGCTGGATCGGCATGCGGCTCGGCGACCGGCCCGACTGGACGGAGGTGGAGGCCATCATCCGCCGGAGCTACGCCCTGACCGCGCCGAAGCGGCTGGCCGGCGGGATCGCCCCGGACCCTTGAGCAGGACGTTTGAGCACGACGCTTGAGCCCCGCGCGGAAAGCGTCCATCTCCCGCCCATGGACCCGCGCATCGCCACCCGGAACCGCCGCGTCGGCCTCGCCGCCCTCGCCACCGTCGTCGGCATGGTCGGGCTCTCCTTCGCCGCCGTGCCGCTCTACGCCATGTTCTGCCGCGTCACCGGCTACAACGGCACGGTGCAGATCGGCAGCCCGCCCGCGCCCGGTGCGGTCGCGGGGCAGGTGACGGTGCGCTTCGCCGCCAACACCCACCCCTCGCTGCCCTGGCGGTTCGAGGCGGATCAGCCCTCCATGACCCTGCACCTCGGCGAGTCCGGGGTGGCCTTCTACCGCGCGGCCAACGAGGCGAGCACGCCCGTGGAGGGCGTGGCGACCTACAACGTCACGCCGGAGGTGGTGGGCCGCTACTTCCACAAGGTGGCCTGCTTCTGCTTCGACGCGCAGACCCTGCAGCCCGGTCAGTCCGTGGACATGCCCGTCTCCTTCTGGGTGGACCCGGCCATGGCGCAGGACCCGAACACCCGCGACATCCGCACCGTCACGCTGAACTACACCTTCTTCCGCACCCTGGCCGACGCCGAGCGGGCGGGCGCGCTGGCCAGCGCGGGGCCGCATGTCGGGCGCGGGACTGTGACGCGCTGATCGCCCCCAGGTGAGGCTCCGCCTCCCCCGGACCCCCTCGGCCGGGGAGCCTGAGGCCCCCCGAACCCCCGCATCTGTCAGACGCCGCTCGACACCGGGGCTCTTGTGGGCCGTGCTCAACGGAGCCCGTTGGCCAGCGGCCATCACGTCGAGCATGGAGGTCCAGGAACCTCAGGTTCCCGGCGGTCAGGGGGCCGGGGGAAAGGCTGAGCCTTTCCCGCGCGCCACGAGCGCAACACGGGGCGCGAACCCTTGATCGCGCCCGGCGTTTGCGGGATGGATGGCGCCACGCCGAGATCAGGACGCCCGATGGCCAGCACCCCGATGTCAGACGCCGCGCAGTTGAACGCCCTGACGCGGCCGGAGCCGGACGAGCCGCCGGCGCCGCACAAGCACCCCTATCACCTCGTCGATCCCTCCCCCTGGCCGCTCCTCGGGGCCTTCTCGGGCGGAGCGCTTCTCTTCGGGATCGTGCTCTGGGCCCACAACAACATCCACTGGATGTTCGGGCTCGGCGTGCTCGGCCTGCTCGCGACCATGTTCCTGTGGTGGCGCGACGTGGTGCGGGAGTCGAAGCAGCCCGGCGTCCACACGCCGATCGTGCGGATCGGCATGCGCTATGGCATGTCGCTCTTCATCGCCTCCGAGGTGATGTTCTTCGTCGCCTTCTTCTGGGCCTATTTCCACTTCGCGCTGTATCCGGAGCATGTGTCCGGCGCCGAGCGGCACATCTGGCCGCCGGCCGGCATCCACACCTTCGATCCCTTCGGCCTGCCCTTCCTGAACACCATGATCCTGCTGCTCTCGGGCTGCACGGTGACCTGGGCGCACCATGCGCTGATCGAGGGCGACCGGAAGGGGATGCTCCAGGGTCTGGCGCTCACGGTCGGGCTCGGCATCTTCTTCACCACGCTGCAGGCGGTGGAGTACCGGGAGGCGCCCTTCGCCTTCTCCGGCGGCGGCGTCTACCCCTCCACCTTCTTCCTGGCGACCGGCTTCCACGGCTTCCACGTGATCGTCGGCACGATCTTCCTGGCGGTCTGCTGGGTTCGCGCCTGGCGCGGGGACTTCACGCCGCGCCGCCATTTCGGCTTCGAGGCGGCCGCCTGGTACTGGCACTTCGTGGACGTGGTGTGGCTCTTCCTCTTCGTCTGCATCTACGTCTGGGGCGCCGGCGTCATCGCCGAGCACTGACCGGGTTGCCCCTCCCACCCCCTGGAGCCCCGCCCGGTCCGCCGGGCGGGGTTCGTCGTTGATGGCGCCGGTCGCGCCGCCCCGTCGGAGGGTCTGGCCCGCCGTGCTGGCCGCCCTGCCGGTCCTGGCCGTGCTCCTGACGCTGGGGACGTGGCAGGTTCGGCGCCTGCAGTGGAAGACGGCGCTGCTGGAGACGGTGGCGGCCGCGGAGGCCGGGCCGCCAGCGCCGCTCACCGCGAACCCGCCCGAGCTGGCGAAGCTGGAGGCGACGGGCCGCTTCCTGCATGACCGGGAATCGCTGCTGGGGGTGGAGGTGCGGAACGGCGCCCTCGGCGGTCACCTCGTCACGCCGCTGGTGACCGAGGGCCTGCCCCCGCTGCTGGTGGACCGGGGCTGGGTGCCGCTGGACCGTGCCGCGGCGCCGGTCTCGCGGCCGGATGGGCCGGTGCGCGTGACGGGCTACGCGCTGCAGGGCGTGGCGCGGGGGCTTTTCTCTCCGGCCGACGATCCGGCGGGGCGCCGGTTCTACACGGCCGATCCGGAAGCGATCGGGACGGCGCTCGGGCTTCCCGGCGTGCTGCCCTGGTTCCTCGTCGCGCTGGCGCCGGATGCAGCCGCACCCGCCGCCCTGCCGGAGCCGGCGCGCCGGCTGCCGCGACCGAACAACCCGCATCTCGGCTATGCCATCACCTGGTACGGGCTGGCCGCCGCGCTGGTCGGGGTGCTGGCCGCTTTCATCCTGTCCCGCAATCGAAGGGCCGAGGGCCCGGCCTCCGGGGTCGACGCATGAACAATGCCGCCTATGCGAGCCTGAAATCCCGCTTCGCGCGCATTGCGACGCTGGGGGAAGCGGCCGCCATGCTCCACTGGGATGCGGCGGCCGTGATGCCGCCCGGCGGCGGCGCCGCGCGGGGGGAGCAGCTGGCGGTCCTGGCCGGGCTGTCCCACGGGCTGCTGACCGCGCCGGAGGTGGCCGAGGAGCTCGACGTCGCCGGCGCGGAGGGGCCCTGGGACGAGGCGAACCTCGCGCTGATGCGGCGAACCCATCTGCGCGCTACCGCCCTGCCGGCCGAGCTGGTGGAGGCCACGGCCCGCGCGAACTCCGCTTGCGAGAAGGTGTGGCGCGAGGCCCGCGCGCGCTCGGACTTCGCGGCCGTCCGCCCCTGGCTGGAGGATGTGGTGCGGCTGCAGCGGGAGACGGCGCAGGCGCTGTCCGCCGCCACCGGACTCGCGCCCTATGACGCGCTGATGGAGGGGTATCAGCGGGGAATCGGCGCGGCCGACGTGGAGCCGGTTTTCGCGGCCTATGAGCGGTTCCTGAAGGACGCCCTTCCCCGCGCGGAGGAGATTCAGGCGCGCCGGCCCGCCCCGGCGCAGCCGGAGGGTCCCTTCCCCGCGGAGGTGCAGCGCGCGCTGTGCCGCCGTCTGTCGGAGCGGGTGGGGCTGGATTACGACCATGCGCGGCTGGACGAGAGCACCCATCCCTTCTGCGGCGGCACGCCGACGGATGTGCGGATCACCACGCGCTACGACGAGGGTGCCTTCGCCCAGGCGCTGCTCGGCGTGCTGCACGAGACCGGCCACGCGATGTACGAGCGCGGGCTGCCCGCCGCCCAGGCCCGCCAGCCCGTGGGCGAGGCGGCCGGCATGGCGGCGCATGAATCCCAGTCCCTGATCGTGGAGATGCAGGCCTGCCGTTCCGATGCCTATCTCTCCTGGCTCGGGCCTGAGTTGCACGCGGCCTTCGGCGGGGCGCCGGCGGCCTATGCGCCGTCCAACCTCGCGCGGCTCTGGCGGCGCGTGGGGCGCGGCTTCATCCGGGTGGAGGCGGATGAGCTGACCTATCCTGCCCATGTGATCCTGCGCTTCCGGCTGGAGCGGGCGCTCATCGGCCGCGACCTCGCCGTGGCGGACCTGCCGGGGGCCTGGGCGGAGGGGATGCAGGCGCTGCTCGGCATCACGCCGCCGGATGATGCGCGGGGGTGCCTGCAGGATATCCACTGGCATGACGGGGCCTTCGGATACTTCCCGTCCTACACGCTCGGCGCGATGGCGGCGGCGCAGCTCATGGCCGCGGCGCGCGCGGCGCTGCCGGGGCTGGACGAGGCGCTCGGGCGCGGCGACCTCGGGCCGCTGATGGGGTGGCTGCGCGTGTCCGTGCATGAGCGCGGCTCGCTGCTCGGCTTCCAGGAGCTGATGACGGCGGCGACCGGCCAGCCGCTCGATCCCGGGGCCTTCATGGCGCATGTGAAGGCTCGGTATCTGGAGGGGTAGGAAGGCCGGGGGAAGGAATTCCCCCGGGCCCCCTTCTCTTTTTGTCAGGCTGCCGCGGACAGGATGATGCTTGTTCCGCGGTATCCCGTGCGTCGGCGCGCGGAGCGCGAACCCTGTTGTCCGGTGCGCACGGACCGTCGCGGCAGAGCGCGTCGCTCGTGGCCATAGGGAACGCGCGCCTCGCTGTCGTGCGAAGCGCATGCATCCCAGTCACGCATGCGCGCGGCCGTTGATGCAGTTCGGTTGTCGTTGACGCGGCCGTCTTGAATCGCGATCGCGTGACGTGGACGCATCGTCATGACGCGACGCACGCGACCACCCCGTTCCCCGCACGGAATGCCGCGTCGTGAGCCTCCTCGCTCGCACCGACAGCGCGGAGGACGCCTGCATGGCGACCTATGACGATACGGCCAGCGACTGGGAACTGGCCTCGATCGGGGGCTTCGCCTTTGCCCGCTACGGCGGCGCGGGGATCTTCGGCTTCCGGCTGCGCAGCGCGAGCCTTTCCCTGAACGAGTCCTTCTTCTTCGCGTCCAGCGGGCTCGGCGTCTCCGGCGGCTCCGGCACGGGCGCCACCGCCTTCGCCGGCATCTGGTACTCCTATGTGCTGAACGGCAACTCGGTGAACCCGCTGTGCCCCTACCGGGAGAACGTGAAGGACCTGGCGCAGGACATCGCGGACCTGCCGGGGCGACTGGACCGCGAGATCCGGCGCCTCCACTCGCCCTTCTGAGCCGCGTCGGGGTGCGTCCCGACGCGGACCGACGTCAGCGGCGGTTCTCCATCACCACGAGGTAGGGCGGCCGGTCGAGCGGGGGCGGCACGAGCAGGCCCTGCGCGTCCGTCTCCACGCGCCGGCGCAGCACCACGTCGAGCGCGTTGCCGCCGATCAGGTCGACGCGGCCGGTGGTGGCAGACACGACGATGTCGCAGTGCATGGGCCGGGAGCGCCCCGTCTCCAGCATGCGGGACTGCCAGTTGGGCAGGGGAGAGGCGGAGCGGTCCCAGCAGACGAGGTCGCCGGGGCGCGGCGCGTACTCCGTGGGCGTGCGCGGGATGTAGGGCGCGTCCGCCGGGTTGGCGGCCGCCTGGGCGAACAGGCCGTCGAGGTAGAGCGCGTGGGCCGAGGCGGGGCGGAAGCCGACTGCCCCCGCTTCCTGCATCGCGTAGCTGACGAAGGCCGCCGACCAGGCGGGGTTGTTGTAGGAGGAGATGGAGACGTTCGACGGGATGACGTTGAAGCCGAGCCCCACCGCCGGATCGAGCGAGGCGGTGGTGGCGGAGGGCACCGTGATGGTGTCGCGGAAGTGGCGGTGGGCGGCGACGATGCCCGGCCCATCGCGCGTCGCGGACCAGTAGGTCATCAGACGCTCGAACAGCTCCGGCGTTGCGTCGGGCGTGCGGTCCAGCGCGACGGGCCAGCCATCCACGGTGATCCGGCCCCAGTCGCGCCACTCGCGCTCGGCGGTGGCGGCGAGGCGTTCGCCGAAGGGGCCGGCGGCGCTGCGCGTCACGGCGGCGGTGCGTGCGGGCGGCGGTTCCGATGTGGAGGCGCAGGCGGCGAGCAGGGGAAGGAGCAGGAGGGGGAAGATGCGGCGCATGTTCGGGTATCGGGCTGTTTCCGCCATGGTTTCGCCCTGGTCTCGCCTGCGCAGCAATTTCTTATTTGTTGTGTCTGTCACGACCCGCGTCGCGCGACCTTCGTCCCAAGGCCGCTCCGCGACGCATCTTTGGCCACGGATCCCGCCGTTCATCCGACGCGGGTCCAGGGAGCGCGTTCGCTCCCTGGTGGATGGGGTCTGGGGAAGGCGACGCCTTCCCCAGGGTCAGGTTCCCTCAACCGGACCCGGACAAGAGCCGCCCGGTTCGTCCCGCAGGTCGGCGGCGATGTTCCGCCGCGCCGCCTCCTCCCATCCCAGGCGGTCCGCGGTGCGCGTCCGGAAGAGTCGCGGCGCAGCCGCGACCGATTCGAGGAAGGCGCGCCGGCCGACCGAGAAGCCGGCGTCGGGCACATGCGCGAACTCCTGCCGGATGAGCGCGGTGTTCGCGGCGAAGTCGTCGGAGGCGAGGGGCTCGAGGTCGAGATCGAGAAACCAGGCACCGGCCTCGTCGGATACCGGGACGAGCGCGGCGCCCTGCCCGAGATGGTCGGCCGAGGCGATGATCCAGGTCGCGATCCGCGCGGCCCGCGCGGGCGGCAGTGCCAGGGGCGCGGCATTCGCGAGCAGGGTGGCGGCCGACTGGTACTCGTTGTCGTGGCGCGCGGCCTGCGGGCGGTAGACGATGTCGTGGAAGGCGATCGCGAGGGCGAGGTCGGCGTCCCAGTCCCGCGGCCCGTGCGCCTGATGCAGCCGCCACATCCGGCCGAGATGCCAGGCGGCGTGGTAGCGGCGCCAGGGCTCGGCCATGGCGGCGCGCACGGGCGTGGCGGCGGCCGGGGGAAGCGCCGACAGCAGGTCGGCGAAGGCGTCGTCATCCGGCGGGCGGGGCGGGGTTTCGGCGGTCATGGGGACGCTTACGGCCTCCGCGCGGTCGCCGCGAGGCTCTCCCCGACCGGGCGGTCCGGCGCGGCCGTCACGCGCTGCCGATGAAGATGCCGGCGAGCAGGACGAGCACGCCGCCGAGGACGATCTGCACGAGCGCGGCGCCGAAGGGCGTCTCCATGTAGCGCCAGCGGACCCAGGCGATGGTGACGAGCTCCAGCGCGACCACGGCGCCGGCGACGCCGGTGGCCGTCCAGAAGTCGGGGATGAGATAGGGCAGGGCGTGCCCCAGCCCGCCCAGCGCCGTGGCCAGCCCGCAGGCGAGCCCGCGCAGCCAGGGATTGCCGCGGCCGGTGATGGCGCCGTCATCCGACAGCGCCTCCGTCAGGCCCATGGAGATGCCGGCGCCGATCGAGGCGGCGAGGCCGACGAGGAAGGTCTCCCAGCTCGAATGCGTGGCGAAGGCGGCGGCGAAGATCGGCGCGAGGGTGGAGACGGAGCCGTCGATCAGTCCCGCGAGGGCGGGCTGCACGACCTGCAGCACGAAGAGGCGGCGCGCGGTCTCCGCCTCGCTCGCGCGCGCGGATTCCGTCAGATGCGTCTCGGTGAGCTGCTCCGCCCGCGCCTCGTGCTTGCGCTCGACGAGCGCGAGGTCGCCGAGGAGGCGGCGCACGTCGGTGTCGCGGGCGCGCTCGGCGGACTTCGCGTAGAACTCGCCGGCCTCCAGCTCCATGATCGCGGCCTGGCGCCGCACCGCCTCGATCCGCAGGTCTTCGGCGAGCCAGACGGGGTTGCGGCGGAGGAAGCCGCGCACGTCCTGGCGGGTGATGAGCGGCAGCTCCTTGCCGAACTTCCGCTCGTAGAGCCCGAGGAGCAGGTTCCGGTGGCCCTGCTCCTCCTCCGCCATGCCGTCGAAGATCTTCGCGGAGGCGGGGTAGTCCGGGCGCAGGCGCATCGCGAAGGTCGCGTAGATGCGCGCGTCCTCCTCCTCGTTCGCGATGGCCAGGGCGAGGGTCTCGGCCTCCGACAGCTCGGAGAAGTGCTTCATGCGATCCCACGTAACCGGTCGCGTTCGTCCCGAACAGTAGAGATTCCAAGGCGTTGGATGCGAGCGGGAGGCGTTCGCGTTTACCGGGCGCGGCCTGACGGCCACAGGCGGGACGGGACCGTTGCGGCGCCGCGCGGGCGCGATTGACAGCGCCGTCCGCGGCTCGGCTGATGCCGTCATGCGGTTTCACCGAGCCCTCGCCACGGCATCCCGCCGGAGTCTTCTGCTGGCCGCCGCGTCGCTGCCCGCCTGCGCGGCAGAGGGCCGCGGGGGGCGCAGCGCCCCGGCCGCCGGCCCGGGGGCGGCCGTTCCGGCCGCCGCGCCGCAGGGCGGGTCCGGCAGCCGCTATTTCCGGACCACGGACGGGGTGCGCCTGCACTACCTGGAGGCCGGGCGCGGGCAGCCGCTGGTGATCGTGCCCGGCTGGTCCATGCCCGCCTGGATCTTCGAGCCGCAGCTGCGCGGGCTCTCCTCCCGCTACCGGGTCATCGTGCTCGACCCGCGCGGCCAGGGGGAGTCGGAGATCGCACCGGGCGGCTACCACCATGTCCGCCGCGGCCAGGACATCGGCGACCTGCTGGACCATCTGCGGCTGGGGCAGGCGGTGGTGATGGGCTGGTCGCTCGGCGTGCTCGACACGCTGGCCTATGTCCATGAGGCCGGGGATTCGCGGATCGCCGGCCTGATCCTGGTGGACAACTCGATCGGGGAGGACCCGCCGCCGACCGCGGCGGGGCCGCGGATTCCCGGTCCCCGGCTGGAGCGGGCGGAGGCGATGCGCCGCTTCGTCCGCACGATGTTCAGCACGCCGCAGCCGCAATCCTATCTCAACCGCCTGACCGAGGAGGCGCTGCGCCTGCCGCCCGATGCGAGCCGCGCGCTGCTCTCCTACCCCGTGCCGCGCACCTACTGGCGTGAGGCGGTGTACTCGACGAACAAGCCGGTCCTCTACGCCGTGCGCCCGCGTTTCGAGGGGCAGGCGGCGAACCTGCAGCGCCGCCACCCGAATGCGGAGACGGTGATCTTCCGGGATGCCGGCCACGCCCTGTTCGTGGACGAGCCGGAGCGCTTCAACGGCCTTGTCGCCGACTTCATCCGCCGGAGAATCCCGACGTGAGCGAGCCCGATCGCCGAGGGGCGGGGTCCGAGGGCCTGGACCGGTTCCCGGTGGGCCGCCGAGCGGCGCATCGGCCGGCGCCGGTGGCCGATGACGGCATGA
Organism: Muricoccus radiodurans; assembly: GCF_050154705.1. Lineage (GTDB taxonomy): Bacteria > Pseudomonadota > Alphaproteobacteria > Acetobacterales > Acetobacteraceae > Roseomonas > Roseomonas radiodurans. The sequence continues at coordinate 4,154,352 of NZ_CP189561.1, forward strand.
GCCGGGCCGCGGGCCATGGCACCCGGGCCGGCCTCGCGACCCTGGCGCCGCTCTTCCTCGTCTCGCTGGCGGCGGTCGGGTTCGAGATCGCGCTCGCCCGCTACTTCGCCGTCGCCCAGTGGTCGGAGTACGGCTACTGGGTCATCTCCATCGCGATGGTCGGCTTCGCGCTGTCCGGCGCGACCATGGCGCTGGGGCGGGACGGCTTCGTGCGGCACGGGGAGTTCCTGCGCGCGGTGCTGCCGCCGCTGCTGGTGGTCGCGGCGGCGGTCGGCTTCCACTTCGTCGTCACCAATCCGTTCAACCCGCTGCAGCTGCAGAACGCGGCGACCTGGGTGACGCAGATCTGGAACATCGCCGGCTACTACGCCGCGCTGTTCCCGTTCTTCTTCCTGACAGGGCTCTACATCTCGCTGTGCTTCGTGCTGAACAGCGCGGAGGTCGGGCGGGTCTATGGCTGGGACCTGCTGGGCGCGGGCGCGGGGTCGGTGACGGCGCTCGGGCTCATGGCCGTGCTGAACCCCTTCTATCTTCTGCCCGCGCTGCTGGTGCCGCTGGCCCTGGCGGCGCTCTTCGTGGCGCCGTCCTGGCCGCGGCGGTGGCGGATCGGGGTGCCGGTCGCGACGCTGCTCGCGCTGGTGGCGGGGGAGGCGGTGCTGCTGCTCGGGCCCGGCGGGCACTTCAACGACTTCAAGGCGATCTTCGCGCCGATGAACACGCCGGACGCCCGCATCCTGGCGGAGCGGCGCCTGCCGCGCGGCCATTACCTGTTGCTCGATGACTTCCTGGAGCGGGTGGACACGGACATCTCCAACAACGCGGGGATGCTCGGCCTGCCGGGGCCACCGGCCTCCTTCGGGCTCTACCGCGACGGCAACCGCATCGCCTCCCTGCCGAAGCCGGGGGAGTTCGACGTGGGCTACGCGCCCTCCGCGCTCGATGCGCTGCCCTATGCGCTGCGTCCCGGTGCCTCGGTGCTGATGGCCGGTGGGTCGGGCGGGTTCCGGCCGATGGCGGCGCTGTCCCTCGGCGCCGGCGCGGTGCGGGTGCTGGAGCCGGAGCCGGTGCTGCGGGATGCGCTGCTGAACGGGCTCGCGACCTCGCCGGCGCTGCCGGCCGATGAGCGGCTGCGCGTTTCGGGGGAATCCCCGCTCGCCGCCATGCTGGCCGGGACGCGCTACGGGCTGATCGACATCTCCGCCGACTTCCTCGACGCCGGGGAGGTGAACGCGACGGCCTTCACGGCGGAGGCCGTGAAGGCGGCCATGGGGGCGCTGGAGCCGGGCGGCATCCTGTCCATTCCCGTCTCCATCCGGGAGTTCCCGGTCTATGCCGCGCGCGTTCTGGCGACCGTGCGGGCGGGGCTGCTGGCGGCGGGGATCGCCGACCCGCCCTCCCACGTCCTGGCCTATCGCTCGGCGTGGAGCGTGCGGATCCTCGCCTCGAACCGGCCCTGGTCGGCCGAGGACGTCGCGGCGATGCGGCGCTGGGCGGCGGAGCGGTCCTTCGACATCTCCCATCACCCCGGGCTGGACGTGGCGGCGGAGCGCGCGCACCTGTTCAACGATCTGCCGGCTATGTCCTTCGACACGGGGCAGGTGGCGTCCGACGGGCCGCGCGACGCGCTGGCGGACGAGGCGGCGGCGATCCTGGCGGGCCAGCCCACGGCGACGGGGGAGGCCTTCTCGCTCGATCCCGTCACGCTCGACCGGCCGCCCTTCTTCGCCGCCCTCTACCTCTCCCGCGCGGCCACGCTGCTGGAGCGGCTGGAGGTGCTGCCGCAGCAGGAGATCGGGGCGCTGATCAACCTCGCCGTGCTGGCGCAGGCCTTCGTCATCGCGGGGCTGGTGCTGCTGGTGCCGCTGCTGGGCGGGGCGCGGCTGCGCGGGGGCGCGGGGGTCGCGCGGCCCATCCTCTACTTCGCGGCGCTCGGCCTCGGCTTCCTGATGATCGAGATCGTGGCGATCGAGCGGGCGTCGCTGCTGCTGAACGACCGCACGGCGGGCTTCGCCCTCGTGCTGACGGGGATGCTCGTCTTCTCCGGGCTCGGCTCCATGCTGGCGGGCGGGCAGGAGGCGGCGCCGGGTCGGGCGCTGGCCCTCTGCACCGCCGTCGTCATCGCCTGGGGCGCGGCGCTCGCCTTCCTGGCGGAGCCGCTGCTGCTGCGGGCGATGGACCTGCCCTGGGCGGTACGGGCGACGATCGTGCTGGTGGCGGTGGCGCCGGTCTCCGTCGCGCTCGGGATGTTCTTCCCGCTGGGGCTGGCGCGCGTCGCCACCCTGTCCGGGAGCTTCCTGCCCTGGGCCTGGGGGCTGAACGGCGCCTTCTCTGTGGTGGCCACGCCACTCGCGAACCTGATGGCGCGCGAGCTGGGGCTTGAGGCAATTGTTCTCACGGCGCTGTTACTTTATGCCACAGCCTATCTTTCCTTCCCCGCCGAAAGGGTCCGGCGCCATGCGGCTGCCATCCTCCAGCCTGACACGCCGTAGCCTTCTGGGGGCCGCGGGAGCGATCGCCGGGGCGGCGGTCCTGCCCGCCCGCGCCGCGGTGAATGCCGGGGAGGGCTGGACCCACCAGGCCTTCACCGACGCGATGCGCGCCGGTGGCCGCAACACGAACCTGACGCCGCAGCAATTCGCCGCCATCCAGGCGCGCCGGCCGCAGGCCCTGGCGCGGATCGAGCGCTACCTGCGGGAGCGCCTGGGCTCCGCCGATCCCGCTGTGATGCGCGCCTTCGGCGAGGTGCCGCGCGAGTACTACCACTACCTCTATTCCGGGAATCTCTCGACCGCGAACGACGCGTATGAGGCGGATCCGAAGCCATGGGGCCTCGGCTATGGTTCCGCGCTGTCCGACTATCTCGGGCAGGCCTACATGACGCAGATCTGCCAGCCGAAGCCGGGCGACGTGACGCTCGAGATCGGCACGGGCAGCGGCTTCCAGTCCTCCCTGCTGTCGCGGATCGTGGCGCGCTCCTATTCGATCGAGGTGATCGAGCCGCTGGGGCGCGCGGTGGGCCGCATCTTCCAGCCGCTGGGCTACGACAACGTCCAGACGAAGGTCGGGGACGGGTACTTCGGCTGGCCGGAGGTCGAGGGCGGCTTCGACATCATCATCGTCACCTGCGCCGCCCAGTACGCGCCGCCCGAGCTGTTCCGCCAGCTGAAGCCCGGCGGCCGGATGATCATCCCGATCGGCCAGCCCTTCCGGCGGGGCCAGGTGCTCTACGTCTACACGAAGGACGCGGAGGGGAAGGTGCATTCCCGCCGGGACGTGGGCGTGTTCTTCATCCCGATGACCGGGGCCGTGCAGCAGCGGCCCGCGCCGCGCGAGGTGCCGGGCGCGGCGCCCGCGCCGGCAGCCTCCACGGCGGCCCCGGCCGAGCGCGGCGGCAGCCGCACCGCGGGCTCCTCCGGTGAGCCGGATCAGCAGGGGCCCGCCGCGGCGCCCTGATCCATCCCGGGCGGGGGAGGGCGGCGCCGCTCCCCGGCCAGCGGGGACGGGACCGGCGGGAGACACCCGCAGGAAAGCTGCTGCGACGCCTTCGCAGCCCGAGGCCCCTGGTGTAATCCGGGGCCGGCCCGGCGCGACCGAGGATGCGGTGGGCCTCGCGCCGGAGCCGTCCCTTGTTCCATGCCCTGTCCAACCCGCGCGCGCCCCGCGCCGCGGAGCCCCGCCCCGCGTGTGCCGCCCCGCGACGGGCCGTTCTCGCCACCCTTGGCGCCCTCCTCGCCGGGCGGGCCTCGGCCGAGGACGAGGCGCCCGTCCTCGCCATCTACGGGGACAGCCAGGCCCAGGGCCTGTCCGCTTCCCTCCGCGGCCCGACGCGGGGGCGCTACCGCCTGCTGAACCGCACCAAGCCCGCGACCGGCGTGGCCCAGGCGGCCTATGACTGGGTACAGGCGCTGCGGGATTCCGTGGCGGCGGACCGGCCGGCGGTCGCCATCATGATGTTCGGCGCGAATGACCGCGTGCCCGCCCGCCTGCCGGATGGCCGCAACCTGCCGTTCCGGGGGGAGCCCTGGCTGGCCTATTACCGCGAGCGCATCGCCGCCATGGTCCGCGTGCTGAGCGAGGCCGGGGTGCTGATCGTCTGGTGCGGCAACCCGCTCTCCCGCGAGCAGGGCTATGCCCGCGACATGGCCTATCTGAACGACCTGTTCCGGCAGGCGCTGCCGGAGCAGGGCGCGGTGTGGGTGGACCTGTGGAACGTCGCCTCGGACGCGAACGGGGCCTACCAGTCCCACGGGGCGGGGGTGGATGGACGGGTGCAGCGCCTGCGCAACGACGACGGCATCCACTTCACCACGGCCGGGTATGACCTGGTGGCGCGGCGGGTGATGCAGAGCGTGGACGGGATCGTCGCGGCGGCCCGGACACAGCCGGCTGCGCCGCCGGCGGCGCCTCCCCCGGCCGCAGCGGCCCTGCCTCCCCCGGCGGCCACGCCTCCGACGGCCACACCTCCGGCGGCCCCGCCGGCCGAGACGCCCTCGCCCTCCGCCGAGACGCCGGCCGAGGGGCGGGGCGCGGCGCTGCGCGGGATCGGCGGGGCGCTGGGGATGGCGATGCTGGTGCTGGCGGGCTGCGACACCGCGCCCCCACCGCGGCCGCCGGTCTCCGCCGCCGGGCTGGCGCCCTTCCACGCGGCGCTGGCCGAGCTGGAATCCGGCACCCGCCGCGAGCCGGTGGTGGTGCTCCAGCTCGGCGACAGCCATTCGGCCAACGACGCCTTCGGCACCCGCATGCGGGAAGGGCTGGGCGAGCGCTTCGGCCTCGCGGGGCGCGGGCCGCTGGCACCGGGCGTGCCGTTTCGCACCTATGACCCGAGCCTCGTGCGCGTGACGGCCGATCCGGGCTGGCAGGCGATCGGCAGCCTGTCCCCGAACAATCCCGGGCCCTTCGGGATCGCCGGCGTGCGCCAGCGGGCCGATGCCGGCGGCGCCACGATGACGCTGGAGACGCAGGTCGAGGGGGGGCTGGCCCGTGCGGAGGTGGAGGTCCTGCGCCAGCCCGGAGGCGGCGGCCTGGAGGTGACGGTGGATGGCCGCCCGGCCGGCCGCATCGGGACGGATGGCGCGGGCGGGGCCGATTTCATCAAGCTGCCGACCTCCGCCGCGACCCGGCAGGTGACGCTGCGCTCGGCCGGCGACGGGCCGGTGGAGCTGCTGGGCTGGAGCGCCGCGCGGGAATCCGCCGGCATCCTCTACGCCAATCTCGGCACGATCGGCGCGACGATCGACACGGCGCGCCGCTGGGACCCGGCGATCGTGCGGACGGAGCTGGCGCATCTCCGGCCCTCCCTCATCCTCGTCGCCTTCGGCACGAATGAGGGGTTCCGGGAGGAGCTGGACGTGCCGGCCTATGCCCGCCGCTACGCGGAGACGGTGCGGGCCTGGCAGGCGGCCGCCCCGGGCGCGGCGGTGGTGGTGATGGGCCCGGCCGACGGCGACTGGCGCGCCGGCCGCCCCGGCCCCCGCGCCGCGGAGGAGTGCCCGGAGCCCGGGCGGGGCTGGCGCAAGCCGCCGAACCTCTCCCCGGTGCGGGAGGCGCAGCGGGCCGTGGCGCGCGAGAATGGCTGGCACTTCTGGGACTGGTCCGCCGCCATGGGCGGGAACTGCGCCATGCACCGCTGGACCGAGGAGGTGCCGCCCCTGGCCGCGCCGGATCACGTGCATCTTCGCAGCGCGGGCTATCGCCGCACGGCGGAGTCCCTGCTGCGCGACCTGCTGGAGGGCTATGACCGTCAGCGCCGGAGCGGTGCGCCCCGCGTCTGATGCTTTTCCCGACCCTCGACTTCCTCGTCTTCTTCGCGGGCGTCGTCCTCGGCCTGCTGCTGCTGCGCGGCCGGCACGGGGCGAGCAAGCTGTTCCTGCTCGCCGCGAGCTACGTGTTCTACGCGCAGTGGAACTGGCGCTACTGCGCGCTGCTGGCCGCGGCGTCGGTGGTGGCGTGGGTGGGGGGGCTCGCGCTCGGGCGGACGGAGGATCCGCGCGCGCGGCGCTGGATCACCGGCACGGCGGTCACGCTGCTGCTCGGGCTGCTGGCCTTCTTCAAGTACTACGACTTCTTCACCGAGAACCTGAACGAGGCGGCGCGGGTGCTGGGCGCCGACTGGCGCATCCCCTTCATCGAGGTGATCCTGCCGGTCGGCGTGTCCTTCTTCGTCTTCCACGGCATCTCCTATGTCGTGGACGTGCACCGCCGGGACGTCGGGGTCTGCCGGCGGCTGACGGACATGCTGCTCTACCTGTCCTTCTTCCCGCAGCTCGTCGCGGGGCCGATCGTGCGGGCGGCGGCCTTCCTGCCGCAGCTCGCGACGCCGCAGCCGCCGCTGCCGATCGCGCCGGCGCTGATCCTCATCGTCGGCGGGCTGTTCAAGAAGGTGATCATCGCGAACGAGCTCGCGACCGGGCTGGTCGATCCTGTGTTCTTCGATCCGGCCAGCTTCGGGCGGGGGGACCTGCTGCTGGCGGCCTATGCCTACGCCGTTCAGATCTACTGCGACTTCTCCGCCTATTCGGACATCGCGACGGGGCTGGCGATGCTGCTCGGCTACCGATTCCCGCCGAACTTCAACCAGCCCTACCGGGCGGCGTCCCTCGCGGAGTTCTGGCGGCGCTGGCACATCTCCCTGTCCTCCTGGCTGCGGGACTATCTCTACAAGCCGCTCGGCGGAAGTCGGCGGGGGGAGGGGCGGACGGCGGCGAACCTGGCCACCGTCATGCTGCTGGGCGGTATCTGGCACGGGGCGGCGTGGAAGTTCATCGCCTGGGGGGCGCTGCACGGCGGCGGGCTGATCGTGGAGCGCTGGCTCGGCCTGCGGGATACGGGCACGCGGCCCTGGTTCCTGCGGCTGCTGTCGATTCTTGTGGTGTTCCATCTCGTCTGCCTCGCCTGGATCTTCTTCCGGGCGGACAGCTTCTCCACGGCCTGGGACTTCCTAACGGGGCTGGCGGGGAATGGGGCGGCGGTGGCGCAGGCCACGGCCTTCACGGCGTCGCTGGTCGCCTTCGGGCTGCTGCTGCACGCCCTGCCGCCGGACCTGCCGCAGCGGCCCGCCGCCGCGCTGGAGCGGCTGCCGCGCTGGGCGCTGGGCGCGATCGCCGGGGCGGCGGTGCTGCTGATCGACGCGCTCGGCCCGCGCGGCGTCGCGCCGTTCATCTACTTCCAGTTCTGACGACGCCCCTCTGACCATGCACGTTCCGCCGCCGCCCCCTGCGCCCGAGACCGCTGCCGCCCCGCCGGGCCGGCGGACCGGGATCGGCGCGGTCGCGCAGGTGCTGGCCGCGGGCCTCGTCGTGGGCTTGCTGCTGGGCGCGACGCCGCTCCGCAACTGGGCCGAGAGCCACGAGGCGCCGGAGCCCGTGCTGTCCGTCCTGCGTGGCTGGGAGGAGGCGAACCCGCTCTCCGGCTGGTTCGAGGCGGTGCGGGCGGCGGTGGAGACGCTGCGCCAGCCCTGACCGGGGCCCGGCGGCGATGGGCCGGCCCGTGGCGGGGCGTGCCGCATTTCCCCCCGAATCGGCGCGGATGCTCCCGTCCGGAGAGGATGCTAGTCTGATCGCCCATGCCTGACGCCAGCGGCCCCCTGACTGCCGAGCTGCCGCCAACGGTCCCGCGGGAGCGGCGCGGGACGGGCTGGCGCATCTCCCCCCTGCTGCGGCGCATCCTGCTGGTGAACGCGCTGCCGCCCGTGCTGCTGGCGGGGGCGCTGCTCTACATCGACACCTACCAGGACGCGCTCCTGGCGGCGGAGGTGCAGGGGTTGCGCACGCAGGCCCGCATCTACGCCAACGGCATCGCGGAGGCCGCCGTCCGCCTGCAGGACGATCGCGCCACGCTCTCGCCCGACGCGGCGCGGCCGCTGCTGCGGCGTCTGACCGAGCCGTCCCCGGGGACGCAGGCGAAGCTGTTCGACAACACCGGCCTGCTGGTGGCCGACAGCCGTGTACGGGAGGGGCCGGACGGCGCGATCGTGACGGAGCCCCTGCCACCCCCCGGCCGTCCGGGGCCGGTCGCGGGCACGCTCGGCGGGCTGTATGACCGCGTGCTGGACTGGCTGCCCCGCCCGCGCGTGCGCGGCCCCGCCGTGGTGGTGGACGAGAGCGCGGACCCCCCATCCTTCGACTGGCAGCCCGACCTCGGGCCCGAGCGTCGGGAGGAGCTGCGGATCGCGCTGGAGGGCGGGGTGAACCCCTATGTCCGCCGCACCGCGGACGGGCGGCTTCTCGTCTCGGTCGCGGAGCCCGCGCGGCGCGGCAACCAGTCCGTGGGCATCGTGCTCCTGACCCGGGAGGCGCGGGAGGTGGACCAGCGGCTGATGGAGATCCGCGGCTCCGTGCTCGTGCTCTTCATCCTCGCGCTCGTGCTGACGGTGGCGCTGTCGCTCTACCTCGCGCGGACGCTGGCGACGCCGATGCTCGAGCTCGCCTCCGCGGCGGCGGCGATGCGGCAGGGCAAGGGGCGCGCCGGGTCCGTACCGGGACCGCTGATGCGGCGGCAGGACGAGATCGGGGTGTTGGCGCGGGACCTGCAGACGAGCGCCAACGCGCTCTGGGCCCGAGTGGACGCGAACGAGCAGTTCGCCGCCGATGTCGCGCACGAGTTGCGCAATCCCCTGACCTCCGTCCGCTCGGCGATCGAGACGCTGCGGCGGGTGGACAATCCGGAGCAGCAGAAGCGGCTGCTGGCGATCATCGCGGAGGACGCGGTGCGGATGGACCGGCTGATCGGCGACATCTCCGACAGCTCCCGCGTGGACGCCGAGCTGTCCCGCGCCATCGCGGAGCCGGTGGACATCGCCCCCATCCTCGGCACCCTGACGGAGCTGCACGCCGCGACGCGCGGGGAGGGCGACCCTTCGGTGGAGCTGGACGCGCCGCCCGTGCTCATCGTGCGCGGGGTGGAGGGGCGGCTGGTGCAGGTGTTCCGCAACCTGCTGGGGAACGCGCTGTCCTTTTCCCCATCCGGCGGGCGGGTGCATGTCCGGGCGCGGCTGACCGGGGCGATGGCCGAGATTTCCATCGAGGACGAGGGGCCCGGCATCCCCGAGGCGAAGCTGGAGAGCATCTTCAGCCGCTTCTACTCCGAGCGCCCGAGCGGCGAGCGCTTCGGCCAGCATTCCGGGCTCGGCCTCTCCATCTCCCGGCAGATCGTCGAGGGGCTGGGCGGGCGGATCATGGCGGAGAACCGGCGCCGGCCGGATGGCGGGATCGCGGGGGCGCGCTTCGTGGTGCGGCTGCCGGCCGTCTGAGGGCGGGCGAGGATCCTGATCGGTTGCGCTGGTGGCTCTGGGGAGAGGGAGAAGGAATTCTCCCTCTCCCCAGACCCCTCACCCTCATCTCTTTCTATCGGGCTGCCGCGGAAGGCGGACACGGGGTCGCGCCTCGGGTCAGTGACCCGAGGCGAGGCTGCTGTCAGCGCGGTTGGATCTGAGGTCGTCTGCCCGCTGCGCGGGCGGGCTCCGCTGTCCGCGGCAGCCCGATAGAAAAAGATGAGTGGGGGTCCGGGGGAGAGAATTCCTTCTCTCCCCCGGGGTCGTTCGCGGAACCGGCCCGATCGTCAGCGTGCCGGGGCGGGCGTCGGCGCGCGGTCGTTCCGAACGTGGATCGGCCAGTCAAAGACGTATTCCATGACCACGAAGGCCGCGACGAGCGCGAGGGCGAGGAGCATCAGGGTCAGGCCGAGGCCCGATGAGGGGCTGCGCCATCCGTGCAGCAGGGAATCCATGGTTGCCTCCCGGTGAACGTGAACGCCTCGGGGCGGCCGTGCCGGCTCATTCCCGGGCGGTGGGAGCATAGGCGTTCAGGGACCCTCCCCGCCATCGGAACCGGTGTCCGACGCGTCACGCCGTAATGGGCGGCTGGCGGGCTGCCCAGCGGGGCTGCCAGTCACGCCCGCCGATCCAGCCCTCCAGGCTCGCGGCGTCCGCCGGGCCGCCGGACAGGGCCTGCACCGTCCGCCAGGCGAGGGCGAGCATGCAGGAGAGCACGGGGGCGCCGCCGAGGCGGGGATGCGCGAGGATGGGCCGCAGCGTGGGCATGCCCGTGCCCAGCATCACCACCGCGTCCAGGCCCGTGGGGTCCAGCGCCTCCAGCGCGGCCTGGGCACCGGCGCCGTCCATCGCGTAGATCGGGTGGAACACGCCCTCCTTCAGGGCAGAGCCGGAGACGCGCGCCACCTCGAAGCCGCAGGCTTCCCAGTAGCCGATGCCGGCCCGCGTCAGCCCGTCCGGATAGGGGGAGACGAGGCCGATCCGGCGCGCGCCGAGCGCGTGCAGGGCGTCCCGCACCGCCTGTCCCGCGGTGACCACCGGGATGCCGCGGGCGGCTTCCATGCGGGCGACGAGCGCCTCTTCCTCCTCCGGCCCGGCGTAGTAGGAGGCGCCGGTGCAGGCAAAGGCGACCGCCCCGATCGGCGCGTTGGCGAACTGGGAGACGGCGCCGGGCAGGTCCCGCAGGTAGTCCAGCAGGCGTTCCTCGATGGTCGGCTTCGGGCTGGTGAGGCGGGCGTTCAGCATGGCGACGCCCGGGGGCCAGAGGACTGCGAATTCCGGCTCCACCGTCGTGTTCGCCTGCGGCGTCAGGACGCCCACCAGGCCGTGGGGGGCGTATTCGAGGGACATGCGGCGGGAACCTCCCTGGGCGGTGCCGGGCATGATATCGCTGCGCGAGGGTTCTGGCGTGGGGAAGACCGGGGGAAGGGCTCAGGCAGCGCCTTCGCCCCCGACCCTCATCTCCTTTTGTCGGGCTGCCGCGAACGAGCTCAGAACGATCTCGCGACGGCCTGATGGAAATCGATGAGGGGGCGGGGAGGCGAAGGCACTGCCTGAGCCCTTCTCCCCGATCTTTTCTCGTCCGCGCCCCGGATGACGCGGAAAGGTTGGGCGTGGCGGAACAGAAGGTCACGATCGTGGGCGCCGGCCCCGTGGGGCTGACGCTGGCGGTGCTGCTGCATCGGGCCGGGATTCCCGTCACCGTGCTGGAGGCCGGTTCCGCCATCGCGGAGGAGCTGCGGGCCTCCACCTTCCATCCGCCGACGCTCGACTTCCTGGATGCGCTGGGCGTGGCGGCGCCGCTGGTCGCGCAGGGGCTGGTGACGCCGGAATGGCAGATCCGGCTGCACGAGACGGGGGAGCGGGCCGTCTTCGATCTGTCCGTGCTGCGGGAGGACACGGCGCATCCGTATCGATTGCAGGCGGAGCAGCACAAGCTGTCCCATCTGCTGCTGGCGATGCTGCCGGAGGGCACGGTGCGCTTCGCCGCGCCCGTCGTGTCCGCCGTGCAGGATGCGAGGGGCGCGACGCTGACGCTGGAGAGCGGCGAGAGGGTCCGCGCGGCCTATGCCGCGGGATGCGACGGGGCGCGCAGCATCGTGCGCCGGGCGATGGACCTCGAATTTCCGGGCGACACCTATCCCGAGACGACGATCCTCGCGACCACGCCGTTTCCGTTCCACGAGGTGATGCCGGGGCTGTCCAACGTGAACTACGTCTGGACGGAGCGGCCGGAGTTTTCCGGCACCTTCTCCCTTCTGCGCGTGCCGGGGAAATGGCGGGCGAGCCTGCACACCGCACCGGACGAATCCGTGGAGGAGGCGCTGCGGCCGGAGGCGGTGGAGCGGAAGCTCCAGGCCATCCATCCGAAGCCCACGCCCTATGAGGTGCCGGATCTTCGTCCCTATCGCATCCACCAGCGCATCGCGGGGGATTACCGGAAGGGGCGGCTGGTGCTGGCGGGGGATTCCGCGCATCTCAACTCGCCTTCCGGCGGGATGGGGATGAATGGCGGCATCCACGACGCCTTCGAACTGGCGGAGACGCTGGTGGCGGTGCTGAGCGGTGCGGATGACGGGCTGTTGGACCGGTATACGCGGCGGCGCCGGCCGGTGGCGGAGCGCGAGATCATCGCGCAGGCCGACCGCAACCGCGCCCGGATGCGGGAGCGCGATCCGGGGCGGCGCCGCGCGATGCTGGCGGAGATGCAGGCGCTGTGCGCCGATCGCGAGCGGCTGCGGGCGCACCTGCTGCGCACCTCGATGATCACCGGCCTGCGTGACGCGGCCCGGGTTGAATAGGGAGTTGTGGAGTTGGATGTGACCCCACGACGCGTCTTCCTGGCCGGTGCCGGCGCGGCCCTCGCGATGCCGGCGCTGGCTCAGGCGGCCTGGCCCAGCCGTCCCATGCGCTTCATCGTGCCCTTTCCGCCGGGGGGCACCACGGACATCGTGGCCCGCGTCTACGCGCAGCGGATGACGCAGACGCTCGGTCAGCCCGTGGTGGTGGAAAACCGCGCGGGCGCGGGCGGCACGGTGGGCAGCGATGTTGTCGCGAAGGCGCCGCCCGACGGCTACGCCTTCGTCATGTCCAACATCGCGTCCCACGCGGTGGGGCCGAATGTCTATCCGCGCGTGCCCTATGATCCCGTGCGCGACTTCACCCATATCGCGCTGCTGGCGGATGTGCCGAGCCTGCTGGCGGTGAACGCGAATTCGCCGATCCGGGACCTGGCTGGCTTCGTGGCCGCGGCCAAGGGGGCGCCGGGGGCGATGACGGTCGCGTCTCCGGGCAACGGCACCACCTCCCACGTGCTGACGATGACGCTGGCGCGGCTGACCGGCGCGCCGCTGACGCATGTGCCGTATCGCGGCTCCGCGCCGGGCATCCAGGACCTCATGGCGGGCAATGTGGGGGCGATGATCACGACGCTGGCCGAGGCCGGGCGGAACGAGCGGGTGCGCATCCTCGCCATCACCTCCGATCCGCGCACGCCGGGCTGGGACGAGGTGCCGACCTTCGCGGAGCTGGGCTGGCCGCAGATGACGGCGCCGACCTGGTTCGGCCTGTCCGGCCCGCCCGGGTTGCCGGACGCCATCGCGGACCGGGTGAGCGCCGCTGCGCTGGAGGCGCTGTCCACGAACGAGGTCCGCGCGCGCCTGGCGGAGTTCGGCGCCGTGCCGCCGCCGCGCAGCCGGGCGTGGTACGCGTCCTATGTCGCGCAGGAGCTCGCCCGCTGGGGCGAGGCCGCCCGCGCCGCCGACGTGCGCGCGGATTGATGGCGCCCGTGCTTGCCGGCGGCGTCGCGGTCGTCATCCCCGCCTATCAGGAGGCGGCGACGATCGCGGACGTGGTCGCGCGCGCGCGCGCCGCCCTGCCCGGCGTTCCGGTGATCGTGGTGGATGACGGCTCCACCGACGTGACCGCCGCCCTGGCGGCCGAGGCGGGGGCGGAGGTGATCCGCGACGGCGCCAATGCCGGCAAGGGGGCCGCGCTCCGCCGGGGGATGCGGGCCGCGCTCGGCCTGGGGGCGGAATGGGTGGTCACGCTGGATGGCGACGGGCAGCACCGGCCGGAGGACATTCCCCGCCTGCTGGACGCGGCGCGGGCGAATCCCGGCCGGATCATCCTCGGCTCCCGGCGTGCCGATTCCGCGGGGGCGCCCGCGGGGCGGCGCCGCGCGAACCGGGTGGCCGATTTCTGGATCGGCTGGGCCGCGGGCCACCACGTGGCGGACAGCCAGTCCGGCTTCCGCGCCTATCCGGCCGTGTCGCTGACGGATCTGGATCGCTACGAGGGGCGGGCGCACCGCTTCGCCTTCGAGAGCGAGATCCTGATCGACGCCGCCCGCCGCGGCATCCCGACGGTGCCGGTCGACATCCCCGCGCTGTATGGCGCCACGCTGCGGCGGCCCAGTCATTTCCGTCCTGTCTTGGACATCGCGCGAATCGTGGTCATGGTGGCGGGCAAGCTGCTGGCGCGCGGGATGGACCCGCCCGCCCTTGTCCGCAGCCTCGGCCAGGCGCGGCAGGCCCGCGCGCCCAACAAGGGGAGCGACGCATGAACAGACGGCACCTCATCCGCCTCGGCGGGATCGGGACGATGCTGGGGGTGGGAGCCTGCGCGGCGGGTGGCGGCGGCGGTGGCGGCCGCAACGCGCCGGTGCAGAACTACGAGGGCGTGCCCTTCATCGGCGGCGCCAGCATGGCCGCGCGGGGCAACCAGATCCGCCGCGCCGGCACCGGGCTGGGCTGGGTGATGGAGGATCGCGGCCCCGGGCTCATCCGCGGCACGCTGAACGTGCGCACCCACCAGGCGGTGGTGGACATCCCCTACAACAACAGCGTCTTCGGCATCCGCTACGTCAGCAGCCAGAATCTCGACTACGACGGGACGACGATCCACCGGAACTACAATGGCTGGGTGGAGCGGCTGCAGCGCACGATCGCCGCGACCGGGCCGGGCTGACCCGTTCCCGCGCGCCCTGCTGACCTGAAAGACGGCCGCGACCCCTTCGATCAAGGTTCCGCGGCAGCCTGATAAAAAGAGAAGGGGGCCCGGGGGAATTCCTTCCCCCGGCCTTTCTTCAACGGCCGCGCTGCGGTGGCGGCTGCGGTCCCTCGGCCGCGGGCCGGGTGCCGACCTCGGACGGGCCTGGCGGCAGCGGCGCGAGGGCGGGCGGGCTTCCCGGCGTCCAGAAGCGCACCGGCGCCCACTGCACGGGCGGGCCCGGGGTCTGCACAAGCACCCAGCTCTGCCCCGTCGCCGTGTCCACCATCACCACGGTGGGCGGGGCGCCCGGGGCGCCCGGTGCGGCTGCCACCTGGAAGCGCCCCGCCGCGGGGGCGGGCTGCGCCAGCGACGGTCCTGCCGTCCCCGCCAGCCCGGCCACCACCAGCGCCGCGATGATCCCGCGCATGCCTGTTCTCCGATCCGTTCCGGCGCCAGCTTCCGGTTCGTGCCGGTCGCCGGCAAGCGGGGCCGCGCCCGGATGGGACAGACGCGACAGAGGCTTCGCTTGAAGGCCCGTGGCGCGGCCGTCACAATTCACGCTCATCGCCGGAATCGCTGAGGGCCACCGATCGCCGATGCCGGGTTGGGAGACGATGCGCGTGATTCGAACGGCGCGGGCCGCGGCGTGCCGCACGGCCCTTCTGTTGCTCCTGGTCCCGATGCTGGCCGTGCTCCTGCAGGCCGGGCCGGCCGCCGCGCAGGGCCGGCGCGTGGCCTTCGTGGTGGGGATCGACAGCTACACGGCCGTCACGCCGCTGACACGCGCCCGCAACGACGCGACCGCCGTGGCCGAGCGGCTGCGCGCCACGGGATTCGAGGTCGTGCTCCGCACCGATGCCGACCGGCGCGCCATCAACGACGGCATGTCCGAGTTCGAGGACAAGCTGCGGGGCGCGGAGGTGGGCTTCTTCTTCTTCGCGGGCCATGGGGTGGAGATCCGCGGCACGAACGTGCTGCTGCCCGCCGATCTGCCGGCCACCCTGTCCGAGACGGTGGTGCTGCGGGAGGGGCTGCTGCTGGCGGATGTCGCGCAGCTCATGTCCGATTCCGGGGTTCGGTACTCCGTGCTGGTGATCGACGCCTGCCGCGACAATCCGCTGCCGCGCAACTCCGGGCGCTCGGTCGGCCGCACACGGGGCCTCGGGCGCGCGGACGCGCCGCGCGGGACCTACGTCGTCTATTCGGCGGGGATCGGGGAGGCGGCGCTGGACCGCCTCTCGGACCAGGACGCCTCGCCCAACAGCGTCTTCACCCGACACCTGCTGCCGGCGCTGGCCAATCGCGGCGTCAGCCTTGATTCCGCGGTGAAGCAGGTGCGGGAGCAGGTGCGGGCGGACGCGGCCAGCGTGCGCCACCAGCAGAACCCCGCCATCTACGACCAGGCGACGGGCGAGCTCTTCCTCGTCCCGACCCCGCCGGCGCCGCCCGGCCCGGCCGCCGAGGCGCCGCGCGCCGCGGGGCCCGGCCCGACGCCGGACGGATCGGGCGCGGAGATGCTGTTCTGGCAGTCCGTCCAGGGGACGAACCGGCCGTCGGAGCTGGAAGCCTATCTCGCCCGCTGGCCGGACGGGATCTTCGCGCCGCTCGCCCGCAGCCGCCTCGCGGCGCTGAGTGCGGCGACGCCCGTGCCGCCGGCGGCCTCCGCAGCGCCGCCGCGGCCGTCCCAGCCGATCCCGGGCGCCGAGTCATCCGCCCCGGCGCAGCCCGTTCCGGCGAGGATCGAGCGCGGGGAGATCCGGCAGGCGCAGCTCCGCCTCGCGCGGCTCGGGCTGGATCCCGGACCGGCGGATGGCGAGCCCGGTCCCCGCACCGTCGCTGCGGCCCGCGCCTTCCGCGCCGCCACCGGGCTGCCGCCGGAGGGGGAGGACATCACCCCCGCCCTCGTCGCGCGCCTCGCGGCCGAGCCGCCGCCGTCCCGGCCTGACCTTGCCCGCGCACTCTTCGCCGCCGCGGCCGAGGCGCGGGGTGCCCGGCAGGGGGCGGAGGCATCGCGGCTGCTCGACCTCGGCCTGCGCCTGCAGCCCGATCCCGGGGCCCTGCTGACCCTTGGCGACGTGCAGCGGGAGCTGGGCCAGGTGGAGCCGGCGCGGCGGAGCTGGACGAACCTTCGCCGCCAGGACCCGAACGGAGAGGCCGGCCGCGCCGCCGCCGAGCGCCTCGCGGCCCTTCCCGCGCCGCGCGCCGAGCCGGCCCGGCCCGGCCTGCCCGGCGCGGGCGCCGTGGCCTCCGTGCCCGCCCCGCGCTCGGCCGGGCGCGCCGGCGGGGCCTGCGGCGTCTCCTTCGTGGGCAGCCGCACCGACCCGGCGGCGGGCAGCTTCGGCTACACCTTCGCGAATGGCTGCGACGTGGAGATGATCTACCGCGCCCAGTGCGCGGCCAACTCCCATGTCGGCCGCGGCGACCTCAGCCTGCCGCCGCGCGGCTCCACCACCGTCTGGGTCGCGGGGCGCGGGCGCAATCCGGGGAGCTGCGTGGTCGTGTCGTCGCGGCAGCGGGGGTAGACGAAGGCCGGGGGAAGGTATTCCCCCGGACCCCCTTCTATTTTTGTCGGGCTGCCGCGGAAGGAGGAGATGGTGTCGCGCCTCGGGTCAGTGACCCGAGGCGAACGCGTTGTCAGCGCGTGCTGATCCGAGGTCGTCTGCCCGCTGCGCGGGCGGGCTCCGCCTTCCGCGGCAGCCTGAGAAAAGAAGATGAGTGGGGGGGGCGGGGGAGAGAATTCCTTCTCTCCCCCGGAGTCACTCGCCCTGCACAGCCGCTTCCACCGCGCGGGCCACCGCGAAGAGGCGCGCATCGCCCATGTGCTCGCCGATCAGCATCAGACCGACCGGCGCCTCCTCCGGCGCGTGGCAGGGGATGGAGATGGAGCAGCGGTCGAGGAAATTCGCGACCGCCGTGTTCCGCAGCAGGAGGAGGTTGATGCGGTTGAAGTCCTCCACCGCCGAGACGGCCTCGATGGCGGGCGGGGTCAGGGCGCAGGTCGGGGCGATGATCGCGTCGAAGGGGGCGGTGCGCGGTGCGACGGCGGCGATGATCCGGGCCCGTTCCGCCATTAGGGCGATGAGGTCGGCGGCGGTCATCGAGGCGCCGCGCTCGATGCGGGCGAGGATCAGCGGGTCGTAGGCGTCACGCGCACGGCCGACGAGGTCCTTGTGGATGGCCCAGGCCTCGGCCGCGGCGAAGCCGCCGGTGGCGTTGGCGGCCGGGATCTCCGCCACCTCCGGCAGGGCGACGTCGATGATGCGGGCCCCGGCGCGTTCCAGGCGGCGCAGCGCGAGGTCGAAGGCCGTGATCACCGGCTGGGACAGCCCGTCGAAGAGGTAGGTGGCGCTGGGCAGGCCGAGGCGCAGGCCGTCCAGCGAAAAGGGGGCGGGGGCTTCGGGCGTCTCCTCCCCGGCCATGACGGCGTCCAGCACGGCGCAGCAGGCGACGCTGGGCGCGAGGGGGCCGATGCTGTCCAGCGTGGTGGAGAGCGGGAAGGCGCCCTTCGTCGGCACGCGGCGCGCAGTCGGCTTGTAGCCGGTGATGGCGCAGAGCGCGGCCGGCACGCGGCAGGAGCCCCCCGTGTCCGAGCCGATCGCGCCGAAGCCCATGCCGTCCGCGACGGCGACCGCGGCGCCGGAGGAGGAGCCGCCGGGCAGGTGGCCCGTGCCGCGTCCGTGCGGGGAGCGGGGTGTGCCGTAATGCGGGTTCAGGCCGGTGCCGGAGAAGGCGAACTCCACCATGTTCGTCCGGCCGAGCACGACGAAGCCGGCGCGTTCGAGGCGCGCGATGGCGGGGGCGGTGGCGGTGGCGGGCGGCGCGTCGCGCAGGGCGACGGAGCCGGCGCGGGTGGGAACGCCGGCCTGGTCGAACAGGTCCTTGATGGAGATCGGGATGCCGGCGAAGCGGCTGGGGGCGCGGCCGGCGCGGCGCAGCGCGTCCATCGCGCCGGCGGCGGCGCGCGCGGCCTCCGCCTGCACGGCGACGAAGGCGCGGGCGCCCTCGCCGTCCGGGGCGGCGATGCGGGCCAGCGCCTCCTCCGCCAGGGTCGCGGCGGTGGTCCGCCCTTCGGCCAGCGCCTGGGCGGCGTCCTCGATCGTCTGAAGCTGCATGGCCGCATCCTGCGGGCGGGGTCGAGGCCCGTCCAGACCGGCGCGCCGCATCCTCCCGGCCGCATTTTCCTGGCCGGCCCGGGGCGCGGCGCTCTACTGTTCCGCGCGTGGACGACCCGGCCGCCGGCCGGTGACAGGATTGCCTGCCACGCCGGCTTCGACCGGGCCCTCCGCGGTGCACCCGCAACGCGACCGCCATCCCGATGGCGGAGAGGAGGACGACCATGGCCGAAGCCCGGATTCTCACCCGCGCCCCGGACGATGCGGCGCTTCACGACGAACCCTTGATCCGACGCATCGGCGCCGCCGAGGTGTGGGATGCGCTGCGCGAGGGGTGGGAGGATTTCCAGGCCCATCCGACGCAGCTCGTGTTCCTGGGAATCCTCTATCCCGTGCTCGGCTTCGTCATCGGCTACGCGGCATCCGGCCGGAATGCCCTGCCGCTGCTCTGGCCGCTGGTCTCGGGCTTCGCGCTGCTCGGTCCCGTGGCGGCGATCGGGATCTACGAGCTCAGCCGGCGGCGGGAGCGGAACCTTCCCTCCACCTGGCTGAACGCCTTCGACGTGCTGCGTTCCCCGAACCTCGGCGGGGTGCTTCTGCTCGGGCTCGGGCTCCTTGTCCTCTTCGTGCTCTGGCTGCTCGTGGCGCGGGGGATCTATGACGCGATCTTCACCGGCCCGGCGCCCGCCTCCTTCGAGGCGCTGGTGCGGGCGGTGCTGCACACGCCGGAGGGGCACCGGCTGATGCTGGTCGGCAACGCGGTGGGGTTCCTCTTCGCCCTCGTCGTGCTGATGGTGAGCGTGGTGTCCTTCCCGCTGATGCTGGACCGGCCGGTCGGGCCGCTCACGGCGGTCCGGACCTCGGTGCGCGCGGTGCTCGCCAATCCCGCTCCGCTGGCGCTCTGGGGGTTGATCGTAGCGGGGCTGCTCGCGATCGGCAGCGTGCCGGTCCTCGTCGGGCTCGCGGTGGTGGTGCCGGTGCTGGGGCACGCGACCTGGCACCTGTACCGGAAGCTCGTGGCGCGCTGAGCGGGCGGGCCGGCGCGCCCGTCCCGGGGTGCGCCGGCGGTCCTGGCCGGGTGCGGCGCTATGTTCCGAAGCGCGCGGCCAGGTCCAGGAAGTCGCGCGCCACCACGTCCCAGTCGCCTTCGGGACGCAGGTCCTTCGTCTGGCCCGGCCCGTGCTCCGTCGGCCGGGCGACGAAGGCCGTGCGCAACCCGCAGCGTTGCGCGGCGGCGAGGTCGTTGTTGTGGGCGGCGACGAGGCAGACCTCGTCCGGCCGCATCGCCAGCACCTCCGCGGTGCGGAGATAGGCTTCGGGTTGCGGCTTGTAGGCCTGGGCGACCTCCGCCCCGAGGATGGCGTCCCAGGGCAGGCCGGCGCGCTTCGCCATGTCCAGCATGAGCACGATGTTGCCGTTCGACAGGGGCGCGATGATGTGGCGGGTCTTCAGGCGGGTCAGCCCGGCGACGGAATCGGGCCAGGGGTCCAGGCGGTGCCAGGCAAGGTTCAGGTCGTCCAGCTCCGCGGCCGGGACGCGGGCGGGATCGATGCCGAAATCGGGCAGCACCTTCTCCAGGTTCTCCCGGTGCAGCACGTCCAGGCGGGTGTAGGGGCGGCGGCCGCTGCGGACCTCGTCCATCGCGGGCTGGTAGCGGCGGCGCCACGCATCGGCGAAGGCGGCGGGGTCGGCGCCCGCGGCGCCGTGCCGCGCGAGGAAGGGCGCGGCATCGCGGGCCACGCCCGAGCGCCAGTCCACCACCGTCCCGAACACGTCGAAGACGAGGGCGCGCACGCCCTCCGGTGCGGCCGCGGTCATGCCGGCCTCGATCGGCGGCCGAGGTTCGGATAGGGCGTGCCGTCCCGCCGGGTGTAGGGCACCGGCTTCCCGCCGGGCGGGGAGACCATGTCGATGTCGCTGTAATGCGCGCCGTCCGTGGCGATGCGCGTGCCGACCTCCAGCACCGTCGCATCCCGGTCCGTGCGGTTCTGCAGGCAGTGGCCGTCCGGGTCGCCGGCCTTGAAGCCGGCGCAGTCGCCGGGGCGGAGGATCTCCTCCCCGGCGTCGGTCACCAAGGTCACCTCGCCGGACAGGACGTAGACGAACTCGTCCGACTCGGTCTGCCAGTGGCGCTGGCTGGACCAGGCGCCGGGCGGCAGGCGCAGGAGGTTCGCGCCGAACTGCGTCAGGCCGGCGGCATCGCCGAGCTTGCGACGTTCCCGCGACAGGCAGGGCTCGTCGAAGGGCGGCGGGTAGAGGGTGCCGATATTCGGCGCGACGGCCGCGACGTCGATCTTCTTGCTCATGGCTCCCCTCCTGCCGGCGCGGGGATCAGAGGCCCGTGCCCCCGGCGGCGCAAGGCGCGATCCGCACGGCCCGGTGTTGCGCGGGGCGCGGGCCACCCCGCTTCACGCCGCGCCCGGGTCGCGCCACCATGCGGCCACGCCCAAGGAGACGCCCGTGCCCGACAAGTCCCGCCCCGTCCTGCTGACCGGGGCTTCCGGCAATCTCGGCCGCATGCTGGCCCGCGAGCTGGCGGCCGCCGGCTGGACGCTGGTCATGACCGACATCGCGCCCTTCCCCGACGAGGTGCCGCCGAAGGCCCGCTTCGTGAAGGCGGACCTGAACGACGGGCCGACGATCCTGCGTTTGGCCGAGGGCTGCCAGGCGATCCTTCACTTCGGCGGCGTGTCGGTGGAGCAGCCCTTCGAGGTCGTGCTCGGGCCGAACATCCGCGGGCTGTACCACGTGTACGAGGCGGCGCGGCGGGAGAAGGCGCGGCTGCTCTTCGCCTCCTCCAACCACTCGATCGGCTTCCACGAGCGGCCGAACAACACGCAGCAGCGGCTGGACGCGGACTGCGCCTTCCGGCCGGACGGGTATTACGGGCTGTCCAAGGCCTATGGCGAGTTGATGGGCCGCCTCTACTGGGACAAGCACGGGGTGGAGAACCTGAACGTGCGCATCGGCTCGTCCTTCCCGGAGCCGGTGGATGCGCGGATGCTCTCGACCTGGCTCGCCTATCCCGATCTCGCGAAGCTCGTGGTGAAGTTCCTGGAGGCGCCGCGCATCGGGCATGCGGTGGTCTGGGGCGCCTCGGACAATCCCACCAGCTACTGGGCGAAGGACCACCGGGACCGGGTCGGCTGGCAGCCGGAGGACACGGCGGAGCGCTACCGCGACAAGGTTGGCGACAAGCTCTCGGGCGATCCGGTGGTGGAGCGCTATCAGGGCGGTGCCTACACGGTGATGGACTACACGCGGTCGGCGCCGTCCCCGCGGGATGCCTTCTCGCTGGACTGAGCGCCGTGCTGACCCTGGCGGGCGGCGCCTGGCGCGCCGTCCTGCTGCCCGACCGCGGCGCCGCGCTCGCGGTGCTGGAGCATGATGGCCGCCCCGTGCTGGCGCCGCTGCCGGAGGGGGCGAACCCGAATGCCACCTGGGCCGGGGCCTTCCTCATGGCACCCTGGACCAACCGGCTGGACGATGGCCGCCTGCCCTATCCGGGCGGGGAGCATCGCTTCCCCCACAACCGCGTGGAGGAGCGCACGGCCCTGCATGGCCTGTCCCGGGAGCGGCCCTGGCAGGTGGAGGAGGGCGGCCCGGACCGGGCCGTGCTGACGCAGCGCATCCCGGCGGACGGCCAGCCCTTTGCCTATGCCGCGCGGCTGGAGGTGCGGCTGGCTGGCGGCTTCCACCTGGCGCTGACAGTGACGAACGAGGGGGCGGAGGGGATGCCCTTCGGCACGGGCTGGCATCCCTTCTTCGCGCGCCCGGCCGGCACGCGGATCGACTTCCGCGCGACGGGGGCGATGCAGAAGGACGGGCGCAACCTGCCCGTCGGCACCATGGCGACGGAGGGCATCGCGGGCGGGGAGGAGGCCTTCTCCGGCCGGGACACGCACTACACCGGCTGGGACGGCACCGCCCGGATCGCGCTGGGCGACGCCGGCTACGTCATGCGGGCGGAGGAGGCCTGGGCGCGCAACCTCCAGGTCTTCGCGCCCTCCGGCGCCGGGGTGATCTGCGTGGAGCCGGTCAGCCACGTGCCGGACGTGGCCAACCGGCCGGAGTTTGCGGCGCTCGGCGACATGCGCCGCCTCCGGCGCGGGGAGGCCCTGGGCGGGCGGGTGACGCTCCGCCCGGACTGAGGGCGGGCGGGAGGGATCCGGCCCGCTGCCCTCGCTTTCCTTGCGATCGGGGCGCGAAAGGATTAAGTGATCGCCACCGCGTGGGCCGAAAGCCCTCGCGGCGCATCCGCATGGGCGGGTGGAAAACCCCCTTCGGCCCGGTCTCCGGGCAAGCCGTGCCGCGATCCACCGGACGCGGGGCGCAGGACCCTGGGTTGCCCTGGCGACCCATTCAGGAAAACGGATCTACATGGCTTCTGCCACCACCCTCGACCGGCCGGCCTCCGGCGTCGAGGACTTCGCCTCCCTTCTCGACGCGACGCTCGGCCCGGATACGGGCTTCGCCGGCTCCGTTGTCACGGGCAAGGTGATCCGCATCGATGACGACGTCGCGGTCGTCGATGTCGGCCTCAAGAGCGAGGGGCGCGTTCCCCTGCGCGAGTTCGCGCCGCAGGGCGCCAAGCCCGAGGTGAAGCCGGGCGACCTCGTCGAGCTGTTCGTCGAGCGCTACGAGGACCGGGACGGCTCCATCGTCCTGTCGCGCGAGAAGGCGCGGCGCGAGGAGGCCTGGACGAACCTCGAGAAGCAGTTCCAGGCGCAGGTGCGCGTGAACGGCGTGATCTTCGGGCGCGTGAAGGGCGGCTTCACCGTCGACCTCGGCGGCGCGGTGGCGTTCCTGCCCGGCTCCCAGGTGGACATCCGCCCCGTGCGCGACGTCGGGCCGCTGATGGGCTCCCCGCAGCCGTTCCAGATCCTCAAGATGGACCGGGCGCGCGGCAACATCGTCGTGTCCCGCCGCGCCGTGCTGGAGGAGACGCGCGCCGAGCAGCGCAGCGAGCTCATCCAGGGCCTGCGCGAGGGCATGGTGCTGGACGGCGTGGTGAAGAACATCACGGACTACGGCGCCTTCGTGGATCTGGGCGGCGTGGACGGGCTGCTGCACGTCACCGACATCGCCTGGCGCCGCATCAACCACCCGAGCGAGGCCCTGACCATCGGCCAGCAGGTGAAGGTGCAGGTCATCCGCTTCAACCCGGAGACGCAGCGCATCTCGTTGGGCATGAAGCAGCTGATGGCCGATCCGTGGGATGGCGTGGCGGTGAAGTACCCGGTGAACGGCAAGTTCTCCGGCCGCGTCACGAACATCACGGACTACGGCGCCTTCGTGGAGCTGGAGCCGGGCGTCGAGGGCCTGGTGCACGTCTCCGAGATGTCCTGGACGAAGAAGAACGTCCACCCCGGCAAGATCGTCGCGACGTCTCAGGAGGTCGAGGTGATGATCCTCGACGTGGACGAGCCGAAGCGCCGCATCTCGCTCGGCCTGAAGCAGGCCCAGGGCAACCCCTGGGAGGTCTTCATGGAGCAGAACCCGCCTGGCACGATCGTCGAGGGCGAGATCCGCAACATCACCGAGTTCGGGCTCTTCGTCGGCTTGGCGCCGGAGATCGACGGCATGGTGCACATGTCCGACCTCTCCTGGGACGAGCCGGGCGAGCGCGCCATGTTGAAGTACAACAAGGGCGACATGGTGAAGGCGAAGGTGCTGGACGTCGACATCGAGAAGGAGCGCATCTCGCTCGGCGTCAAGCAGCTGGAGGCTGACCCGGCTGCCGAGGTGCTGGACCGCGTGCGCAAGGGCGAGATCGTGACCTGCGTGGTCACCAAGGTCGAGCCGAACGGGATCGAGGTGAAGGTGGACGAGGTCCTGTCGGGCTTCATCCGCCGCGCCGAGCTGGCGCGCGAGCGCCAGGACCAGCGCCCGGACAAGTTCGCGATCGGCGAGAAGGTGGACGCGAAGGTGACGGCCATCGACCGCGCCGCCCGCCGCTTGGCCCTGACCATCAAGGGCAAGGAGATGGACGAGGACCGGCAGGCCGTTCAGGAGTACGGCACGGCCGACAGCGGCGCGTCGCTGGGCGATATTCTGGGCGCCGCGATCCGTCGCCGGAACCTGTCCTCCGACGAGTGATCCGCGCCGCTCTGGCGTGAGGATGGAAGGGGCCGCTCCCGGAAGGGGGCGGCCCTTTCTGCGTGTCGTCCCGGAATGCTCGGGGGAACGTATCGGCTGAGCGGTGAGGCCGGTCGCCGGTGGTTAGAACCTTTCGCGCAAGTCCCGTGCTGAGGCGCTGGCGGCGAGAAGTCGTGTTCGATCGGCATACAGGCGAGGCCTGGAAACCGCTGTTCCGGCGTGGTGGTCTTGCAGCCACTTCCTAAAGATCGATTAATGAAGCGGCGCCGTGCCGATGGCGCGATCAGGGACACGCGCTTCAATGCCCCAGAGTTACCGCTATAGTTCTTTCCTGTATCTCGAAGACCGCTACACGCACCTCGTGCTCTCGGATTTCGATGTGGCTCGAAGCGAAGAGTTGCGCACCGAGGGCGCGCTGCTTTCCGCCCTGGTTTCTCCGGTTGCGGACCTTTGGATCCAGCCCGGAGAGATGCCGGGGAGCCCCTTTGTGTTTTCGACCGATGGAATCAACTTTACTCCTCTCAGCACTGGGCTACCGAACTCCGATCCGCTTGCAGTCGATCAGTACGCGATCGCAGTAGATTTTCTTGGCGGAACGGGCGTTGCCCGGTTCGTCGGTGGAATTGGCGGCGACATTCTGGCGGGCGGGGATCGGGACGACTCCATCTCCGGTACGCTCGGGAACGATACGCTGTCGGGACACGCGGGTGCCGACGTCCTGGACGGCGGAGATGGGATCGACTTAGCCAGCTATGCTGGGTCGGCCGCCGCGGTCACGATCAGCCTTGCGGACGGCAAGACTTCCGGCGGCGACGCGGATGGAGACACGCTGACCGGCATCGAGGGACTGATCGGCTCCGACTTCGCGGACCTGCTTGCGGCCGGCGAGAACTGGGGAGGCGTCCTGAACGGCGGGGCCGGGGATGACACCTTGATCGGCGGATCCGGCTCTCCCGAGACGCTGATCGGCGGTGCGGGGGCGGACCGCTTTGTCAGCGGCGATGGGCTGGACTCCGTATCCTATGCCGGAGCGGGCGACGGCGTGGTGGTGGACCTCACCGATCCCACGAGGAACACTGGGGATGCGGCGGGCGACACCTATGAGGGAATTGTCCGCGTCATCGGGGGCTCCGCCGTCAGCCTGACGGGCAGCAGTGGCGACGACACGTTGATCGGCGCGGCCGGCATCATCCGGGGTGGCGCTGGCAACGACCAGCTGGTCGGTAGCGGATCGGCCACGCTGGAGGGAGGAGAGGGCGCCGACGCGATATCCGACTCCGCAGGCGGAGGCCTCGTGGGAGGGCTCAGCCAGGCGAGCTACGCGTCGTCCGCAGCCGGGGTGTCCATCGACCTCACGGCTGTCCTCAACCTCCGGAATGAGCCGCCTTATTCACCGGAGGCGGTCTACTTCGTCTGGAGCGGCACCGGCTCCGGGGGTGATGCCGAGGGCGACACCTTCTACAACATCACGACCGTGATCGGCTCAGCCTTCGGGGATGCGTTCCGTGGGCGACATGATCTCCAGCCCGCTTGGTTCCACCCGGAATGGTATCGTCCAAGCTTCTCCTTCATGGGCGGGGCCGGCGACGACACGATGATCGGCGGCAACGGGCATGACCGGTTTGACGGCGGGGAGGGCGGGGACAGCGTCGGCTACGTGCTGTCCACGGCAGGCGTCTTCGTGAACCTCGCGACCGGCCTGGCCGGTGGCGGTGATGCGGAGGGCGACACGCTGGTGGGAGTCGAGGGCGTGGCCGGGTCGGCGTTCAACGATGTCCTGATCGGGCATGTGGGCAACGGCACGCTCGTCGGAGGCGGTGGGGACGACTATCTCGATGGTGGCGCCGGGACCGATTACCTCGATGGTGGGGCCGGGCCGGATACGGTGAGCTACGCGGCTTCGCCGGCGGGCGTGTTCGTCAGCCTAATAGCGGGCATCGGGGCCGGTGGCGATGCGGCGGGTGACACGCTGATTGGGCTGGAGCGCGTCGTCGGCAGTGCCTTCGCGGACGTCCTGGTGGCCTCCGCGGGGAATGACGTGATGCTCGGCGGAGCGGGGGACGACCAGCTCCATGGCCTTGGTGGGGCCGATTATCTCGATGGCGGAGAAGGACTGGATACAGGGAGCTACGCCGAATCCTTTGCCGGCGTCTCGATCAATCTGTCCGTCGGCACGGCCGCTGGCGGCACGGCGGCAGGGGATGTGCTGCGCGGCATCGAGGGGCTGATCGGCAGCGCCTGGGGCGACACGCTGGTCGGCAGCCAGGGCGCGGACCTGCTCATCGGCGGCGAAGGCGGCGACTGGTTGCTCGGCAGCGCGGGGGCGGATTCGCTGTTCGGCGGGGCAGGGGCGGACCGCTTCGTGCTGGAGGCGATCGGCGACAGCCGGGCGGGGATCGAGGCCGACGTGATCGAGGATTTCTCCCGCGGGGAGGGAGACCTGATCATCCTCGCGCCGCTCACGCGCGGGGACTACGCCTTCGTCGGCGCGGCGGGCTTCTCGGGTGGCGGGGCGGCGCAGGTGCGGGCGCAGTCCTGGGACGCGAACACCGTGCTGCTGGAACTGGACAGCGGGGATGGGCTGGCGGACCTCCGGGTCGTCGTCCTGGGAGGCGGGCTCGGCGTCCAGGGGCTCTCGGGCGCAGATATCGTCCTGTAGAACGGGGCCAGCTCAGGGCCGGCGAAGTCGCGGTATACGGGGCTGGCGGGCCTCTCCGGTCCTTGGCAAGCAAACGCTTCGAGCCGTTCTCTGAAGATGGAACGGGGTTGCTTCGCACTGTCCATGATTTTGCCACATTTACTTTGCGGTGACGGAACGCATCTTTTTTTGATCCTGCAGCTACTTTCCTCTGCGTCGTGCGTTGAGGGCGTCTGTGCTGAGTTGTGCCAGCCCGCCAGCGGCACGATCAAAGAGGAAACCGCCCCATGGCCTTCACCCCCGCCCCGACCACCGGCGATGACACGATCACGAGCGACGGCACGGCCGGATCGGTCGACGCGCTGGCCGGCAACGACACCGTCACCGGGGCCGCCGGCAACGACACCATCATCGGCAGCGCCGGCAACGACTCCCTCTCGGGCGGGGCCGACAACGACCTTCTGGAGGGCGGCGACGGGGCCGATGCGCTGGACGGCGGCGCGGGCATCGACACCGCGACCTATGCCAACGCCGCGGCCGGCGTGACTGTCGGCCTGACGGCCGGAACGGGCGGCGAGGCGACCGGGGATGTCCTCACCGGCATCGAGGTGCTGATCGGCTCCGGCTTCGACGATGACCTGACGGGCGATGCGGGCGCGAACACGCTTTCGGGTGGAGAGGGCAACGACACGATCCAGGGCGGGGCTGGGGCGGATTCGCTCGATGGCGGCACCGGCACGGACACACTCAACTACCTTGCCTCCGCGGCGGGCGTGATTGTGAACCTGTCCGTCAGCGCCGCGTCGGGCGGCGATGCGGCCGGCGACACGATCGTGGGCTTCGAGAACGTCACGGGATCGGCCTTCGCCGACAGCCTGACCGGGGACGCGGGCGCGAATGCGCTGAACGGCGCCGGCGGGGATGATACGGTGGCGGGCGGCGCGGGCGTGGACACGCTGACCGGCGCGGCGGGCACTGACACGCTCGACTACACGGCCTCGGCGGCCGGGGTGACCGTCAATCTCACGACGAGCGCGGCGTCCGGCGGCGATGCCCAGGGCGACGTGATCTCGGGCTTCGAGAACGTCACGGGCTCCGGCCTGGCGGACGAGCTGACCGGCGATGCGGGGGCGAATGCGCTGAACGGCGCGGGCGGCAACGACACGATCGCGGGCCTGGCGGGAGCGGACACGCTGACCGGCGGGGAAGGCGTGGACACGCTGAACTACCTCGCCTCCACCGCTGGCGTGACGGTCAACCTGGCGGCGAACACGGCCCTCGGCGGCGACGCGGCGGGCGACGTGATCTCGGGCTTCGAGAACGTCACGGGGTCCGGGCTTGCGGACAACCTGATCGGCGATGCGGCGGCGAACGCGCTCAATGGCGCGGGCGGGGATGACGCGATCCAGGGCGGCGCCGGCGGCGACACGCTGACCGGCGGCGAGGAGACCGACACGCTGGTCTACGCGGCCTCTTCCGCCGGGGTGTCGGTGAACCTCACGGCCAGCGTGGCAAATGGCGGAGATGCGACTGGCGACGTGATCTCGGGCTTCGAGAACGTCACGGGATCCGCCCTCGCGGACAACCTGATCGGCGACGCGGCGGCGAACCGGTTGGACGGCGGAGACGGCAACGACGCGATCCAGGGCACCGGCGGCGCGGACACGCTGATCGGCGGCGCGGGGGTGGATACGCTGACCTACGCGGCCTCGGCCACGGGAGTGATCGTCAACCTGGCCCTGCTGGTCACCGCGAATGGCGACGCGGCGGGCGACTCCATCTCGGGCTTCGAGAACGTCACGGGCTCCGTGGGTGCGGACATCCTGATCGGTGACGCGGCGGCGAACGCATTGAGCGGCGGTGACGGCAACGACTCCATCCAGGGCGCGGCCGGCGCGGATACGCTGGATGGTGGCGCGGGGACGGACACGCTCACCTACGCGGCGTCCGGCGCGGGGGTGACGGTGAACCTCGCTTCCGGCACGGGCGCGGGCGGTGACGCAGCGGGCGACGTGATCACGGGCTTCGAGAACGTCACGGGCTCCGCCCTAGGCGACTACCTGATCGGCGATGCTGCGGGCAATCTGCTCTCCGGCGCGGGCGGGGCGGACATCCTGCAGGGCGGGGCCGGTGCGGACACGCTGGATGGCGGCGCCGGAATCGATGTGGCGAGCTATCTCAGCTCCTCGGCCGCGGTGGTGGTGGACTTCGCCAGCGGCAGCGTCTCGGGCGGCGATGCGGCGGGTGACGTGTACCTCTCCATCGAGGGCGTGCTGGGCAGTGCGTTCAACGACGTCCTGCTCGGCGGCACCGGGGCGGAGACGCTCTTCGGCGGCGGCGGCGACGACTTCCTGACGGGCAGCGCCGGCGCCGACTACATCGAGGGGGGCGACGGGCCGGATACGCTCAGCTATGCGGGCTCGGCCGCCGGCGTTACGGTCAACCTGCTGGCGAATGTCGGGGTGGGCGGGGATGCCGCGGGCGACACGATCGTCGGCGTGGAGCGCGTGGTGGGCAGCAACTTCGCCGACGCGCTGCTGGGCGACAACGGGTCCAACGTGCTGATCGGCGGGGCGGGCGCGGACCTGCTGCGCGGCGGCGGCGGCGCGGACGCCCTGATCGGCGGGACGGGTCTGGATACGGTGGACTACCTCACCTCTGGCTCCGGGGTGGCGGCCTATCTCGGCGGCACGGCCGGCGTGGGCGGCGACGCCGCGGGCGACGTGCTGACCGAGGTGGAGAACCTCACCGGCTCCGCCTTCAACGACGTGCTGGTGGGCGACAACGGGAGCAACGTCATCATCGGCGGGACCGGGAACGACTACCTGCTGGGCCGCGGCGGGGCAGACGTGCTCGTCGGCGGCGCCGGGACGGACCGCTTCGTCTTCGCCTCGCTCACCGACAGCACGCCCGGGCCGGGAGTGGACCTGATCGCCGACTTCTCCCGCGGGGAGGGCGACCTGGTCGACTTCTCCCCGTTGCTCGGCGGGCTGGGCTACCGCTTCATCGGCAATGTCGGCTTCAGCGGCACCGGGCCGGAGCTGCGGTCCGAGGCGCTGGGTGGCGGCCGCTTCCTGGTCGAGACGGACGCCGGAGAGGGGTCGGCCGATCTGCGGATCGTCGTGCAGGCCGTGGACGTGTCCGGCAACCTCGTCGCGTCCGACTTCATCTTCTGAGCCGCGGCGCGGGTGACGCCGGAGGAGAGAAGGAATTCTCTCCCCCGGACCCCCACTCTT
Organism: Muricoccus radiodurans; assembly: GCF_050154705.1. GTDB lineage: Bacteria > Pseudomonadota > Alphaproteobacteria > Acetobacterales > Acetobacteraceae > Roseomonas > Roseomonas radiodurans. The sequence goes on from NZ_CP189561.1 coordinate 4,184,700, forward strand.
CTCTTTTTTCCGAGGCTGCCGCGGACGGCGGGGATGGGAGCGCCCGTCTTCGCCGTTTGCGGTGCGCCTTGATGGATGGCGCGGGGTTGGACGTTCAGCCCGGCGCCGGACGGGATACGGCGCCGTCGAACGGCAGGGTGTTGCCGCGCCACACGGTCGCCCCGGTCGTCCAGCCGCCGAGCCAGAGCACGGGGATGGTCGCATCGCGGGCGAGGAAGGCTGGCAGCAGGCGCCAGGAGAGCGGCCAGCCCTTGGCCCGCGCCAGCGCCGCCTCTGGCCCGTACCAGAGCAGCAGCAGCGCGGCCGCGACGAGGGGCAGGCTGACGCCGGCCGCGCCCGCCGCGACCAGGCCGAGGACCATCGGCACCGCCGCGCCGCTGAACAGCTCCGGCGCGAAGAAAAGGGGGAAGGTCACGCGCCGCAGCCGCGCCCAGCGGAGCTGCCGCAGCCAGACCTGGCGAGGGGTGCGGCGGCCCAGAGGCTGCTCGAAGGGCGCGTCCACGAGGTGCACGTGGCGGCCGGCGGCGCGCACGAGCTTCGTCGCGGCCGCGTCCTCCGCGATCTCGGCGCCCAAGGCGCGGATCCCGCCCTGCGCCTCCAGGAAGTCACGCTGCCAGAGCATGCTCTTGCCCTGCGCGAAGCCCAGCCCGATCGCTTCTCCGAAATACTGCCAGCGCGCCTGCAGCGTGTTGAGGAAGGCGCACTCCATCCAGGCCGCGAAATTCCCCGCATGGCTGCCGAGCGGGGTGGAGCAGACCAGTCCCGTGTCGTCCCGCCACGCATCGAGCAGGTGCTGAAGATAGTCCGGCGGCATGAGCACGTTGGAATCCGCCAGCACGATCCAGCCGTGCCGCGCCGCCTGCCAGCCCTTGACGCAGTTGTTCAGCTTCGGGTTGCCGCTGATCCGGTCCTCCCCGATCAGCAGGCGTGCTGGTACCTGCGGGTGGGCCTCGATCAGGCCGCGCACCAGCGGCACCACGGGATCATCGGCGCGCTCGGCGCAGAAGATCAGTTCGTAATCCGGGTGGTCCAGGCGGAAGCCGCTGGCGAGGGTCTCCTCCACGAAGGGCTCCAGGCCGCAGACGGGGCGGACGATGCTGACGGGGTCCGTGCGCGTCGTCGGCCGGCGGCTCCGCGGGCGCAGCCGGGACGAGGCGACGCCGAGGCTCAGGAGGTTCGCCGCCGTCAGCACGGCGCAGGCCGATCCGGCCAGGACGGCGAGGGTCATGCGCGCATCGCCTCCCTCGGCTGCGCGGCGCGGCGCAGCGCAGCCAGCACCCGCGCCGCCCCCTCCTCCACGCTGCCGTCGTTCACGACCGTCTCGATGTCCAAGCCCGGCGGCAGGGGGGCTTCCCGGGCCAGGCGCTGGGCCACGTCCTCGGCGCTCTCCCGCCCGCGGGCGGCGAGGCGCGCGGCCCTCAGCGCGACCGGCGCGGTGATCGAGAGGACGCGCAGCGGGTAGCGCGCGGCGGCCTCCGCCAGGGCGTGGCGGGAGAGGTTGGCGACGGCGACCCGGTCCGCCGCGATCGCCGCCTCCACCGCCTCCCGCGGCAGGCCGTAGAGGAGGCCGTGCGCCTCCCACCACAGGGCGAAGCCGCCGGCGTCGCGGCGGGCCTCGAAGGCCTCGCGCGAGAGGGGTAGGTGGTCCTCCCCGCCTGCTTCCGCAGGGCGGGTGATGGCGCGGCGGATGAAGACGAAGCGGCCGTCCCCTTCCAGGGCGGCACGGGCGGCGTCCATGAGCGTGTCCTTGCCGACGCCGGACGGGCCGACGACGGCGACGAGGCGGCCGGTCACGCGGCCTCCCGCAGCGGGTCTACCTCGAAAACCCGGTCGGCGACGCGGTCCCGCACCTCGATGTCGTGGAAGATGCCGATCAGGGCGGCGCCGCGGGCCTTCGCCTCGCCGATCAGGGCGATGACGACCTCCCGGTTCGCCGCGTCGAGGCTCGCGGTCGGCTCGTCCAGCAGCATGACCGGGTAGTCCGCGATGAAGCCGCGTGCGAGGTTCACCCGCTGCTGCTCCCCGCCCGAGAAGGTGGCGGGCGGCAGGCCGTGCAGGCGCTCCGGCAGGTTCAGGCGACGCAGCAGGACGGCGGCGCGGGACCGGGCTTCCCCGGCCGGCACGCCGCGGGTGGTCAGCGGTTCCGCCACCACGTCCAGCGTCGGCACGCGGGGAATGACGCGCAGGAACTGGGAGACGTAGCCGATCACCTCCCGCCGCAGCGCGATCACCTCGCGCGGTGGGGCGGCGGCGAGGTCGCTCACGCCGCCATCGGGGCGGCGGACGAGGATGCGGCCGGAATCGGCGCCGTAGTTGCCGTGAAGCAGCCGCATCAGCGTGGACTTGCCGGCGCCGGAGGGGCCGGAGAGGGCGACGCACTCGCCCGGCGCCACCTCCAGGCCCGTGTCGCGCAGAACCGGCATCTCCAGCCCGCCGCGCAGGTGCAGGACGAAGCCCTTGGACAGCCCTTCGGCTTTCAAGGACCAGTTCTCTTGCAAGGGGCTCATGCCGCGAGCACCGAGGCGACGAGGAGCTGCGTGTAGGGGTGGCGCGGGTCGTCCAGCACGCGGTCGGTCAATCCTTCCTCCACCACCTGGCCGTGGCGCATCACGACGAGGCGGTGCGCAAGCAGGCGGGCGGCCGCGATGTCGTGGGTGACGAGGATCACGGCGATGCCGAGATCGGCCACCAGCGCACGGATCAGGTCCAGCAGCCGCGCCTGCACCGAGACGTCGAGCCCCCCGGTCGGCTCGTCCATGAAGACGAGGCGGGGGCGGGTGACGAGGGTGCGCGCGATCTGCAGCCGCTGCCGCATGCCGCCGGAGAAGGTGCGCGGCGCGTCGTCCAGGCGCGAGCGGGGGATCTCCACCCGCTCCAGCCAGCGCGCCGCCTCCTCCCGGATGTTGCCGTAATGGCGGTCGCCGACGGCCATCAGCCGTTCGCCGACATTGCCGCCGGCGGAGACGGCCATGCGCAGCCCGTCGCGCGGGTCCTGGTGGACGAAGCCCCATTCCGTGCGGGCCAGGCGGCGGCGGGCGGGCTCGCCCATCCCGTGCACGTCCTGCGTGGCGCCCGTGGGATCGCGGTAGGTGACGTGGCCCGCATCGGGGCGCGCCTCGCCGGCCAGGACGCGCAGGAGGGTGGACTTGCCGGAGCCGGACTCGCCCACGATCGCCAGCACCTCGCCGGGCCAGAGGTCGATCGAGACGCCGTCCAGCGCGCGCACGCTCCCGAAGGAGAGGGAGAGGTCGCGGGCGGAGAGGATGGGATCGTCGCTCATTCCGCGGCCTCCCGCAGCGCTGACTGGCGTTCGCCGCAGAAGTCGGTGTCGGAGCAGACGAACATCCGGCCGCCGCGGTCGTCCGTGACCACCTCGTCGAGGTAGCTGTCCCGCGCGCCGCAGAGGGCGCAGCTGCCGTTCGCGCGCAGCGGCACGAAGGGATGGTCCTCGAAGTCGAGGCTGCGGACCTCCGTGTGCGGCGGCACGGCGTAGAGCCGCCGCTCCCGCCCTGCGCCGAAGAGCTGGAGCGCGGGGGAGCGGTGCATCTTCGGGTTGTCGAAGGACGGGATGGGGGAGGGAGACATGAGGTAGCGCCCGCCCACCATGACGGGGTGGTCGTAGGAGGAGCCGACGCGGCCGTGCCGCGCGATGTCCTCGTAAAGCTTCACCTGCATCAGGCCGTAATCGGCGAGCGCGTGCAGGCGGCGCGTCTCGGCGCGGCGCGGCTCCAGCTTGTAGAGCGGCTCGGGCTGCGGGACTTGGTAGACAAGGATCTGGCCCTCCTGCAGCGGCGTCTCGGGGATGCGGTGGCGGGTCTGGATCACCGTGGCGTCCGCGGTGCGCTCGGTCGTGCGCAGGCCCGGGGCGACGCGGGCGAAGAAGCGGCGGATGGAGACGGCGTTGGTGGTGTCGTCCGCGCCCTGATCGATCACCTTCAGCGTGTCCTCGGGCCCGAGGAGGCTGGCGGTGACCTGGATGCCGCCGGTGCCCCAGCCATAGGGCAGCGGCATTTCCCGTGATCCGAAGGGCACCTGGAAGCCGGGCACCGCCACGGCCTTCAGCAGGGCGCGGCGGATCATCCGCTTCGTCGCCTCATCGAGGTAGGCGAAGTTGTAGCCGCTCATGCCGACCAGCCCTTGTGTTGGTTCTCGCGGGCGGCCTCGGGGAGGGCGCTGCCCTCCCCGGACCCCTCCTGCCAGGGGCGAACGCGCCCCTGGACCGCGTCGAGTAAGATCGCGGGGTCCGGGGGGCACGCCTGCCCCCCGGCGGAGGGTCCGGGAGGCAGCGCCTCCCGGGGCCACCCGCGATCCAGATCGGCGATCATTCCGCCGCCTCCGCCAGTCCTGCCGGCACCGGCCGGGCGGCGGCGCGCATGGCGCGGACGGATTCCAGCTCACTCTGGAAGTCCACGTAGTGGGGCAGCTTCAGATGCTCCAGGAAGCCGGTCGCCTCGACGTTGTCGGAGTGGGAGAGGACGAATTCCTCGTCCTGCGCGGGAGCCGCGGCGTCCTCCCCCAGCTCCTGCGCGCGGAGGGAGCGGTCCACCAGCGCCATCGCCATGGCGCGGCGTTCGGTGCGGCCGAAGACGAGGCCGTAGCCGCGCGTGAACTGTGGCGGCTCGCTGCGCGATCCCTTGAACTGGTTCACCATCTGGCATTCGGTGACAGTGATGTCGCCGATCTCGATCTCGAAGCCGAGCTCGGGCGGGGTGAGGCAGACGGCGACGTCGCCCTGCCGCACCTCGCCGACGAAGGGGTGGCTGTTCCCGTAGCCGCGCTGCGTCGAGTAGGCCATGGAGAGGAGGAAGCCCTCGTCCCCCCGCGCGAGGTTCTGCAGGCGCAGCGCGCGGCCGGCGGGGAAGGCGAGGGGCGTGCGCGTCAGGTCGCCCGGCTCGGCGTCGGACGGCGTCTCGGGCGCCATCAGCCCTTCCTGGGCCAGCAGCGTCGTCACGCGGGCGCAGGCGGCGTCGTCGCCCGGATCGGCCTGCGGGGCGGCGGGCGGGGCCAGGCCCTCGGCGGCCAGGGCGAAGTCGAGCAGGCGGTGGGTGTAGTCGAAGGTCGGGCCGAGCACCTGCCCGCCGGGCAGGTCCTTGTAGGTGGCGGAGACGCGGCGGCGTACGGCCATCGCGCCCGTGTCCACCGGTGCGCTGGCGCCGAAGCGCGGCAGGGTGGTGCGGTAGGCGCGGAGGAGGAAGACCGCCTCGATCAGGTCGCCGCGCGCCTGCTTGATGGCAAGGGCCGCGAGATCGGGGTCGTAGCAGGAGCCCTCCGCCATCACGCGGTCCACCGCGAGGGTGAGCTGCTCCGCGATGGCGTCGGTGGCGATCTCCGGCACGGCGGGGTCGCCGCGGCGCTCCTCGGCGAGCCAGGCATGGGCGTTGGCGATGGCGGCCTCGCCGCCCTTCACCGCGACATACATCGCTCAGCCCTCCCCGATGGTGGTGGTGCGCGGCAGGGCGGCCACGCGGTCGCCGGCGCAGAGGATGGCATCCACGCCGCGCGGGAAGCGGGCGCGGTTGGCGGCCCAGGCGGCGGCGAAGCCGGGCGGGGCGCCCGTGACGCGCAGGCGGTGCTCCCGCTCGATGCCGGGGCCGGTCAGGCGCCAGCCGGCACCTTCTTCCAGGGATGCAACCTGCAGGATCAGCGTGGCGGAGGCGTGTGGGTCCTCGTCCGTGCCGGGGCGCAGCGTGTCGAGCGCGGGCGGCGTGCCGACCGCGAGGGCAAAGGCGGCGTCCGCCGCGTTCGCCACCACGGGGCAGCCGGCGTGGAAGCGCGCCCATTGCTCAGCGTCCGCGCCGGCGTCGAGCCAGAGCGGCGTCTCGGCATCCGCGAGCGTCAGCAGCACGGCGGCGGCGGCGGGGGAGAGCGGCGCAGGGGCCGCGGGCGGGCTGGCGATGCGCTGCACGCGGCCGGGGCGGGCCATGGCGTCCAGCACGGCGCGGAAGGCCGCCTGGGCGTCCAGCACGGGATCGGCGAAGCCGGGAAGAAGCGTGCTCATCGCATGTTCGCCATGGTGAAGAAGCGCACGCGGGTGGCGGCGGCCTTGCGGGCCATCTCGTCGCGCGCGGCGTCCTGCTCGGCGGCCAGCGGCTCCACGACGTCCCGCATCAGGGCGGGGCGGCGCGTCGGGTCCTGCAGGGCGGCGTCCAGGGCGGCCGCCAGTTCGGCCCCGCGGGCGTCGCGGCCCCTGAGGTAGGCGTGGCCGACCGTGCCGTCCGCGAGGCGCACGGCGCAGCGGGTGACCGTCATCTCGCCGAGGTTGAAGGGGGCGCCGTCGCCGCCGGCGCGGCCGCGCACCATGACAAGCCCGGTCTCCGGGCCGCGCAGGCGGGTGTGGGGCGGCAAGGCGTTGGCCTTCGTCAGGCGCGCTTCGATGCGCGCGGCGCCGGCGCGGGCCAGCACGCCCATCCAGTGACGGCGTTCGTCGTTCGCGCGGGGGTGTTCGGTGGCGGTGCTCATCACGCGGCTTCCGCCAGGGCGGTGGCGCTGCCCAGCCAGCCGTCGGAGTGGATCACCTGACCGGCGCGCCACACCGTCCGCACCCGCAGGGCAAGGCCGTCTGCCGGCAGGTCCAGCAGCGCGAGGTCGGCGCGCTGGCCGACCGCGAGGGCGCCGCGATCCGCCAGCCCCGCCGCGCGGGCCGGATTGACGGTCAGCAGCGCGATCGCCTGGTGCAGCGGCAGCAGGCGATCGCGGTGCCAGGCCAGCACGGCCGGCAGCATGGCGCCCTGATGGTAGTCGGCGGCCAGCGCGTCCAGCAGCCCGGCCTCCAGCACCGCGCGCGCGGTGATGTTGCCGGTCATGGAGCGGCCGCGCAGCGCGTTCGGCGCGCCCATCAGCGTGGCCATGCCCGCCGCGCGCGCCGCCTCGGCGGCCACCATCGTGACCGGGAATTCCGAGATGGTGGCGCCGAGGTCGCGCATCACCCGCACCTTCTCCGGCGTGTCGTCGTCGTGGGAGGCGATGGGGAGGTTCTGCGCGCGGGCGAGGTCGGTCACGGCCCGCGCGATCGTCCAGGCCGGCGGCGCGGCCATGCGCGCCTGGGCGCGGGCGGTCGCCTCCGCCGCGCTGTGGCCGTGCGCGCGGGCGGCGTAGGCGACGTACTGCTCCACGTCCCGGTACTGGCCCTGGCCGGGCGTGTGGTCGGTCAGGGAGACCATGTCCACCATCCCCCGCGCCAGCAGGTTGCGCAGGACCGGTTCGGCGCGGGGGTTCGTCACCTCGAAGCGTGCGTGGACGCGCAGGTCCACGCGGGCGGCGGGGCGCAGGCGGGCCAGGGCCTCGACGAGGGCGCCGGCGCGCTCCTCGGAGCGGAGGCCGCGCTTGCCCTCGGCGAAGGAGACGCCGGCATAGGCGGTGGTGACGCCGGCGGCGGCGAGGCGGGCATCGAGGTTCGCCACCGCGACGTCGAGCGGGAAGTCGCAGTCCGGCCGCGGCTCCACCTCCTTCTCGATCATGTCGCCGTGCAGGTCCACGATGCCGGGGATGAGCGTCAGGCCGCCGGCCGAGACGGCGGGGCCGCGCGCGGGGCCCTCGGTCACCTCGGCGAGGTGGCCGTCCTCGATCCGCACGGCGCCGCGGGGCACGACACGGTCCGGCAGCACCAGCCGGAGGTCAGCGATCCACATCAGAACTCGTCCTCCGCACGGGGGTGGTCCACGGAGAGCTGCACGCGCTCCCCGGCCCAGATGGATTCGGAAAAGGTGACGGGGACGCCCGAGGGATCGGCGTCCACCTTGCGCACGACGAGCACGGGCTGCGTCGCCGACTGGTCGAGGCGGCGCGCCTCCTCCTCGGTCGGCAGGCGCGTGGTCACGACGCTCTCGAGCCGGACGTAGTCGGTGACGCCGTGCGCCGCGAGGATCTCGGTCACGCCCAGCCCGGCGAGCTGGCCCTCCGCCCATCCGGGGAAGCGGCGGGCGGGGACGTAGGATTCGGAGAGGTTGATCGGCACGTCATCCGCCAGGCCGAGGCGGAGGGTGGCGTGCACCGGCTCATCCGGCGGCAGGCGAAGGGCGGCGGCGACGTGCGGGGGCGCCGGGACTTCCCGGGCCGACAGCACGCGGCCCGAGGGCTCCCGCCCCTGTCCCAGCAGGTTCTGCGAGAAGCGCGTGCGGGCGGAGAGGCGGTAGTCCAGGACGGGCGCCGGCCGGACATAGGTCCCGCTGCCCTGGCGCGTCTGCACGAGGCCGCGCGTCTCCAGTTCCGCGACGGCGCGGCGGATGCTGTGCCGCCCGAGCTCGAAGCGCGCCATCAGGGCGGGTTCGGTCGGCAGGCGTTCGCCCGGGGCGATCCGGCCGGCGAGGATGTCGGCGGCCAGAGCCGCCTCGACATTCCGCCAGGCCAGGTGGGTGCTCTGCTTCGGCATCATGGCGGGACGGTTATGGCACCGATTGAAATTCATCCGAATGACTTTGTGATGACAATTCGGTCACATCCGTGTGGCGGCGGGGACGGGCGGCAGGAACCGGCGGAGGTGAGGCTCGGTCCGCCGGAGCGGAGGGCGATCGAAGCGCGAGCTTCACTGCCCCCCCGAGCTGTGTGCCTGCCCTCGGAGGACGGATCGGTGGGTTTTCCATTCAAGGCCGGATCGCCGCGCGCTCGGCCCGGATCGTTGGCGAGCTTGCGGACGGGCGTCTCAACCGGTCGCCTCGTCCCAGCCGCCTGAGACGTCAACCTGCCCTTCGGCGCGCCGTAACGGCGGGACCGATGGAGAACTGCTCCGCGGCAGCCTGGCAAAAATAGATGGGGGTCTGGGGGAATACCTTCCCCCAGCCTTCTATTCGTCTTCCCCGAACCGATAGCCCACGCCCGGCTCCGTTCGGATCAGCGATGCCGCAGCGCCGAGCTTCTGCCGGAGGTGCCCGATATAGACCCGCAGATACTGGGCATCTTCCGTGTGGGCGGGACCCCAGACCGCCGTCAGGAGTTGCCGCTGCGTGACCACCCGGCCGGCGCCGGCGCGGGAGAGGGCGGCCAGGAGGTCCCATTCCCGCGGCGTCAGGCGCAGGGGAGGGCCGCCGTCCAGCCGGGCCGTGCGGCGGGCGAGGTCAACCTCCAGCGGGCCGGTGCGGATCACCGCCTCGGCGCTGGCGGCGCCGGCGGGGGCGCGGCGGAGGCCGGCGCGGAGGCGGGCGAGGAGCTCGGCCAGGGCGAAGGGCTTCTCCACGTAGTCGTCGGCGCCGGCGTCCAGGGCGGCGACTTTCTCCTCCTCCTGGTCGCGGGCGGAGAGGACAAGGATGGGCACGGCGGTGAAGGCGCGCAGGCGGGGGATGACCTGCTGGCCGTCCATGTCCGGCAGGCCGAGGTCCAGCAGGATGGCCGCCGGGGCGCGGGTGGCGGCGAGGCGCAGCCCCTCCGCCGCGTTCTCCGCCCGCAGCGGCTGGTAGCCGGAGGCGGAGAGGGCGGGGCCGAGGAAGCGGTGGATCTGCGGCTCGTCGTCCACCACCAGCACGCGGGGCGTGCCGAGGTCGCCGGGATGGGTCATGCGGGGAAGCGCAGGGTCATGCGCGTGCCGCCGGCCGTGCCGGGCACCGGGCTCTCGGCCGCGATCTGGCCGCCCATGGCGCGCACGAGGCCGCGGCCGATGGCCAGTCCCAGGCCGGTGCCGGCGGCGATGCGGTCGGTGCGGGTCGCGCGGAAGAAGGGGTCGAAGATGCGGGGCAGGTCCTCGCGCGGGATGCCGGGGCCGTCGTCGTCCACGGTGATGGCGAGGTTGGCGCCTTCGCGCTGCGCGGCGATCACGACATGGCCGTCCGGGGCGGAGAATTTCAGCGCGTTGTCCAGCAGGTTCGACAGGACCTGGTCCAGCAACGCGGGGTCGAGCTTCGGCGCTGGCAGGCGCGGGTCCAGGCGGCGTTCCACGGTCCGGCCGGCGGCGCGGCCGGCGCGGTCGGCGGCTCCGTCCACGGCGGCGGCGATGTCCACCGGCTCCCGCCGCGGCTGCACGCCGCCGCTCTCCAGGCGCACCATGTCGAGGATGTTCGCCATGTAGCGGCCGAGGCGGACCGATTCCTCCTCCGCCGTCGCGACGAGGTCGGCGCGGGTCTCGGGCGGCAGGCCATCCCCGACCGTGCGGAGGGTTTCCAGCGCGCCGCGGATGGCCGTGAGCGGCGTGCGCAGGTCATGGCCGAGGGAGGTGAGCAGCGTCGTGCGCAGCGCGTCCGCCTCCGCGCGCGCGGCGCCGCGGGCGCTCTCCTCCATCAGCGCAGCGCGGTCGAGCGCGAGGGCGGCCTGGTCGAGCAGCGCGTCCAGCGTGCGGTCCCGTTCCGCGTCCAGGGGCGCGGTCCGGTCGGACAGGCGCAGGCCGATCACGCCGGCCACCCCGCGCGCGACGCGCAGCGGCCGGAACTGCCAGGGCAGGGCGGGCAATGTGTCCGTGCCGCGTCCGGTGGGCTGCGCCCGGGAGAAGCACCAGCGCGCGGCGGCGAGGGAGCCCTCGTCCGGCTCGGCGTCCGCCGGTAACGCGGCACGGAGGACGAGGTCCGTTTCCGTCCCCTGCACGGCGTCGCCTTCCAGCAGGCCGCCGCCGTCCAGTGGCAGCAGCACGCAGGCCGGGCAGCCGGCGACGCGCTCCGCTTCCTGCGCGACGAGTTCCACGAGGTCGCCGCGGCCCTGGGGCGCGCCGAGACGGCGGCTGAACTCCACCAATCGGCGGAGGCCGAAGAGTCGTGCCCTGGCCACCCGGACGGATCGCCCGAGCCCCCCCGCCGTGCCCGCGAGGAGCAGCGCGACGAGGCCGAAGATGATCGCGCCGACCACGTCCTGCGGCCCCGCGATGGTCAGGGTGTAGCGCGGCGGCAGGAAGAGGAAGTTCCAGAGAAGGAAGGAGAGCCCGGCCGCGAGCACGCCGTGCAGCGGCCCGAAGGCGACGGCCGCCGCGACGGTGGCGGCGAGATAGACCATGCCCAGCATGCCGTCCGGCACGCTGTCGTCGAGCGCGAGGCCGATCACCGTCGCGGCCGCCGCCAGCACCGGGATCGAGAGCCAGCCGAGCCAGGCGGGATGGTCGCGGTCCGCCCGCGCGGGCGCGGCGCGGCCGGGCGATGCCGGATCGGGCACGAGGTGGAGCGTGAAGTCCGTCGCGCGGCGCAGCAGCGCCGCCGAGAGGGTGCGGCCGGTCAGCCGCCGCCAGAGCACCGGGCGTCCGCGGCCGAGCACGAGATGCGTTGCGTTGCGCCCGCGCGCGAAGTCGAGCATCGCCGAGGGCAGGTCCGCCGCGACGAGCGTCTCGGTCTCCGCGCCCAGGGATTCGGCCAGCCGCATGGCGGCGCCCGGATCGCCGGAGGCACCGGGGCGTTCGACGTGCAGCGCGATCAGCGGCGCGCGCAGTGTATCGGCGATGCGCCGCGCCTGCCGCACCACGTTCTCCGCCGCCGTGTCGGCGCCCACCAGCACCAGCACGCGGTCGGCCACGGGCCAGGGGCCGGGGATGGCGTTGGCGCGCATGTAGCCGGTGACGTCGGCATCCACCCGCTCCGCCGTGCGGCGCAGCGCCATCTCCCGCAGGGCGGTCAGGTTGCCCTCGCGGAAGAAGCCGCGCAGGGCGCGCTCGGCCTGGTCGGGGCGGTAGACCTTGCCGCCGCGCAGGCGCTCCAGCAGCTCGGCCGGCGGGATGTCGATGAGCTCGACGGCGTCCGCCTCGGCCAGCACGCGGTCCGGTACGGTCTCCGCGACCCGGACGCCGGTGATGCGCGCCACGGCGTCGGAGAGGCTCTCCAGGTGCTGGACGTTCATCGTCGTCCAGACCTCGATGCCGGCGGCGCGCAGCTCCTCCACGTCCTGCCAGCGCTTGGGGTGGCGGCTGCCGGGGGCGTTGCTGTGCGCCAGCTCGTCCAGAAGCAGGATGCCGGGGCGGCGGGCGAGCGCGGCGTCGAGGTCGAACTCCTCCAGCGCTTGCCCGCGATAGGGGATGCGCCGGCGCGGCAGCACCTCCAGCCCGGCCACCTGCGCGGCGGTCTCCGCGCGGCCATGCGTCTCCACGAGGCCGACGGCGATGTCCGTGCCGCCGAGGGCGCGGCGACGGGCCTCGGTCAGCATCTCGAAGGTCTTGCCCACGCCGGGAGCGGCGCCGAGGAAGACCTTCAGACGCCCGCGCCCGTCCCGCGCAGCGGCGGCGAGCAGGGCATCCGGGTCGGGGCGGGACGGTGTGGTCAGGACCATGGGGGCGGGATGGCGCGGCGAACCTGATTCGTTGGTTCGCGTGACTCCGGGGAGAGGGAGAAGGAATTCTCCCTCTCCCCAGGCCCCTCACACCCTTCTTCTCTTATCGGGCTGCCGCGGAAGGCTGACATGGGAGCGACCCCGTTTCCGAGCTCCGCGGCAGCCTGGCAAAAAGAGATAGGGGGTCCGGGGGGAATGCCTTCCCCCCGGCCTTGCTCAGGTCTCCGCACCGCCATTCACCTGCAGCATCTGGCCGTTGACGTAAGCGCCGCCGTCGCTCACGAGCATGCGCACCACCGCCGCCACCTCGGCCGGCGTGCCCATCCGGCCGACCGGGACCTTCGCGACGTAGCTCTGACGATGTGCGTCCGCCGCGGGATCGGCGTCGTCGGAGGCGATGGGGCCGGGGGAGACGGCGTTCACCGTGATTCCCTTGGGCCCGAACTCCTTGGCCAACGCCTTCGTCAGGCCCCAGACGCCGTGCTTGGCGACGGAGACCGGCGCGCGGCCGGCATAGCCGTGGATGGCGTTCATGCCCGTGAAGCTGACGATACGGCCCCAGCCCTGCGACAGCATGCCCGGCAGCACGGCCTGGGACAGCCACACGGCCGCTTCCAGGTCCACGGACATGACGCGGGACCAGTCGGCCGGCGACATCTCCAGGAAGGCCTTCTGCGGGCGCAGCGCGGCGTTGTTCACCAGCACGTCCACCCGGCCGAAGGCGGCGATCGCCTCGGCCGCGATGCGGGCGCATTCCTCGGCGCGGCCGACATCGCCCATGATCACCTGCGCCGTCGCGCCCAGGGCCCGCGCCTCCGCCGCCACCGATTCGGCGGCGGTGCGGTCCGAGGAGCCGTTGATGACGACGTCGAGCCCGTCCTGCGCGAGGCCGAGCGCGACGGCCCGCCCGATGTTGCGGCCGGCGCCGGTGATCAGGGCGGTCCTGCGGGCCGTCTCGGCCATGTCGTCTTCCTTCCCCGTCTTGTCTCGGGCGATGCGATGCGCCGGAGGGGCGCGGTACGGCCTTCCCCTACCATCCGTGCGGCGGGCTGGGTATCGGCCAGGGAGGCCGCGCCGGCGCCCGGTGCTCCGGGTGCCGGCGCGGCGGTGTCAGAACGCGAAGTCGCTGGCGAGCATGGGGCCGCTGACGTCCACCGTCTGCACGACGAGGCGCAGGTCGGCGCCGCCGCCGCCGGCATCCGTCTCCACCAGGAAGCGGCCGGCCCCGAGGGCGAGGGCGTGGATCTGCGGGCTGGCGCCGGTGAAGGCGGCGTCGCCGACAAAGCTGTATCCGCGCCCGCCGGTCAGCACGGAGAGGTCGATCACGTCGCCTTCCCCGCGCGAGAAGTCGGCGACGAGGTCCACCACGCCCGGAGCGCTGTCGGCGAGGGTGAGGTAGGTGAAGCGGTCCGATCCGGAGCCGCCGACCAGCACGTCCTCCCCGCCCGCGCCGACGAGGGTATCGTTGCCCCTGTTCCCCACGAGGACGTTCCGGCCACCATCCCCCACCAGCAGGTCGGTGGAGTTGGAGCCGTCGAGGTTCTCGATGCCGATCAGGCGGTCGCCCTCCGCCTCGGTGCCGAAGCCCTGGCCGCTGCTGAGGTAGACGCGCTCCCCGGCCGCGGAGTTGGAGGTCAGGTAGCTGGCCGTGTCGGTGCCGGCGCCGCCGATCAGCACATCCGCGCCGAAGCCGCCGCGCAGGAAGTCGTTCCCGTCGCCGCCGTCCAGCTGGTTGGCGCTGACATCGTTCCCCAGCAGCACGTCGTCCAGGGCGGAGCCGACGAGGTTCTCGACATTGGTGAGGCTGTCGCCCGCCGCCACCCCACCAGAGCCGACGCCGTTGAGCAGGTTGACGAAGACCCCGGTGAACCGGGCATCGGCGTAGCTGACGGTGTCCTGTCCGCCGCCGCCATCGATGGTGTCGGCGCCGCCATTCCCTTGCAGGAAGTCGTCGCCCCCGCCACCGAGCAGGGAGTCGTTGAGGTCGGAGCCGTACAGCACGTCGTTGAAGGCGCTGCCCCGGAGCCCGTTGACCGAATTGAGGGTGTCGCCGGTCCCGTAGCCGCCGGAGGCGGTGCGGGTGATCAGGCTGGCGGTCACGGCCGCGTTCGACAGCTCGTAGCTCACGGAGTTGGAGCCTGCCGCGCCGTCGAAGAAATCCGCGCCCGCGCCGGCGACGAGCGTGTCGTTACCGGCGTCGCCGAAGAAGAACGAGCCGCCGGCCCCGGCCGTCACGACGTCGTCGGAGGCCGAGCCGAAGACGCCCTCGAAGTTGAACAGCACGTCGCCGGCGGCGTCGCCGCCGGAGCCGATGCCCGTCGCGAGGTTCACCGAGACGCCCGCCGCGGAGGCGCTGTAGTTCGCGAAGTCCTGGCCGTCGCCGCCGTTCAGCGTGTCCGCCCCGGTGCCGCCCGTCAGGAGGTCCGATCCGGCGGCCCCGAACAGGGAGTCGGCGCCGTTTCCGCCGTTCAGCTGGTTGCCGTCGGAGCTGCCGGCGATCGTATCGTTGAAGTCGGAGCCGGTGACGGCCTCGAACCCGCCGATCAGGTCTCCCGTCGCCCAGCCGCCCGATGCGGAGTTCCGGGTCAGGTTGATGGCTACGCCGGCGGTGGAGAGGGCGTAGCTCAGCGTGTCGTCGCCGACGCTGCCCAGCAGGACGTCGCCGCCCTGGCCGCTGACGATCGTGTCGTTCCCGGCGGCGCCATCGAGCAGCGCGGCGGCCGCACCGCCAGTCAGCGTGTCGTTGAAGGCGGAGCCGAGCACGTTCTCGATGTTGACGAGCGCGTCCGTGCCGTCGCCGCCGGTGGCGGTTCCCTGCGCCAGGTTCACGGTGACGCCCGCGGCGGCGTCCCGGTAGCTGGCCGAATCACCGGTTCCCGCGCCGCCATCCAGCGTGTCGGATCCGAGGCCGCCCTCCAGCAGATCGTTGCTGTCACCGCCGACCAGGGAATCATCGCCCGTATTGCCGGTGATCGTGTCCTGGCCCGCGGCGCCCAGGACGGTGTCGTTGCCGGCGAGCGCGTCCACCGATCCCGCGGTGCCGTCGCTGACGATCACGTCGTTGCCCGTGGTGGGGGCGGGAGAGAAGGCCATTCTGGCTTGCTCCTGGGTGCCTGTTGCGCGCGAAGACGACCACGCCGGACGAGTCGGCCTCAAGAACCCGGAGAACCGTGGATGGTCGGCGCGCACGGCCTTTCAAAGATGTCAGACGGGCGCGGGTGCCTCGGCGGAACGGTTCTTTCCTCGCTCTCCCGCCCATCACTGCGAGCTTCCGCCTGTCACCTCTCGCGGCTCGGCCTCGCGGGATCGGGAGGGGTGGCGGCACACACAATGCCGTGTACCGCAGCGCACCCGAACCATCCGGCGATGGGGCCGTCCCGGCGCTCGCGTGCCGGCCGTGCCTTCCGTTTCAGGAACAGATCGGCGGATTCGCCAGGGGCGGCCGCTTCATGGGGCCATCTCGTCGAGGGCGAGGTTGATGCGCAGGACGTTCACACGCGGGGTGCCGAGGAGGCCGAGGAGCGGCGGCTCCGTTTGCACCGCGAGCAGCGCCCGGACACGCTCCGGTGCGAGGCCCCGCGCCTGCGCGACGCGCGCCACCTGCCGTGCCGCGTTCTCCGGGCTGATGTGCGGGTCGAGGCCGGAGGCGGAGGCGGTGACGGCATCGGCCGGCACGGGAGAGGGGCCGGCGGCGGCCATCCGGTCCCGCACCGCGTCGAGCAGCGCCTGGCTTGTCGGG
Source organism: Muricoccus radiodurans (assembly GCF_050154705.1). Classification (GTDB taxonomy): domain Bacteria; phylum Pseudomonadota; class Alphaproteobacteria; order Acetobacterales; family Acetobacteraceae; genus Roseomonas; species Roseomonas radiodurans. Next base: position 4,200,601 of record NZ_CP189561.1, read on the forward strand.
CCGCGCTGGGAAGCGGCGCCGGCTGCGGCGTTGTAGGGCGCGTCCACGGTCTTCGTGGCATCCGCCGGATCGGCCGCCGTGGTAGCGGAGGGGCGGCCGTGGAAGTAGCGATCCTCCGCGAAGTTCTGGCCAATGAGGGAGGAGCCGACGATGCGGCCGTTCCGCTCCACCAGGGAACCGCCGGCGGGGCCGGGCAGGATCGCCCCGGCGATCCCGGTCATGGCGAGCGGCGCGGCGAGGCCGAGCAGGAGGGTGAAGGCGACGACGAGCGTCGCGGCGGGACGAAGCACGGACATGGTTCAGGCCACCCCGAGGAGCTGGAGAAGGAGGTCGATGAGCTTGATCCCGAGGAAGGGCGCGACGAGGCCACCCAGCCCGTAGATCAGCAGGTTGCGCCGGAGCAGCGCGGCCGCGCCGACCGGCGTGTAGCGCACGCCGCGCAGCGCCAGCGGCACGAGGGCCACGATAATCAGCGCGTTGAAGATCACCGCCGACAGGATCGCGCTCTCCGGACTGGCGAGGCGCATGACGTTCAGCGCCTGCAGCTCCGGATACCCGGTGACGAAGATCGCCGGCAGGATGGCGAAGTACTTCGCCACGTCGTTGGCGATGGAGAAGGTGGTCAGCGCCCCGCGGGTGATGAGGAGCTGCTTGCCGATCTCCACCACCTCGATGAGCTTCGTCGGGTCGCTGTCCAGGTCGACCATGTTGCCGGCCTCCCGCGCGGCCTGGGTGCCGGTCTGCATGGCGACGCCGACATCGGCCTGCGCGAGGGCGGGGGCGTCGTTCGTGCCGTCGCCGGCCATGGCGACCAGCCGTCCCTCCGCCTGGGCGTCGCGGATGTATTGAAGCTTGTCCTGCGGCGTGGCCTCCGCGATCACGTCGTCCACCCCGGCCTCGGCGGCGATGGCGGCGGCGGTCAGGCGGTTGTCGCCGGTCACCATCACCGTGCGGATGCCCATCTGGCGCAGCGCCGCGAAGCGCTCCCGGATGCCGGGCTTCACGATGTCCTTCAGCTCGATCGCGCCGAGCAGGCGGTCGTCCTTCGCCACCACCAGCGGCGTGCCGCCCCCGCGGGCGATGCGGTCCACCGCCTCCCGCAGCGCGGGCGGGGCCTCGGTGCCCGCGGCGCGGATCAGGGCGTCCGCCGCGCCCTTCCGGTACTGGCCGCCGGGCAGGTCGAGGCCGGAGATGCGGGTCTGCGCCGTGAAGGGCACGACCGTCGCGCCGGCCGGCAACTCCGGCGGGGTGATGCCGTGGCGGTCCCGCGCGAAGGCAAGGACCGAGCGGCCCTCCGGCGTCTCGTCCGCGAGGGAGGAGAGGACGGCGGCCTCCGCGAGGTCGCGCTCGGCGACGCCGGGCGCCGGGACGAAGGCGGCGGCCTGGCGGTTGCCCGTCGTGATGGTGCCGGTCTTGTCCAGCAGCAGCACGTCCACGTCGCCCGCCGCCTCCACCGCGCGGCCGGAGGTGGCCATCACGTTGAAGCGCACGAGGCGGTCCATGCCCGCGATGCCGATGGCGGAGAGCAGGCCGCCGATCGTGGTGGGGATGAGCGTAACGAGCAGGGCGGCCAGCACCGGGACGGAAGGCGGCTGCCCGTTCCAGGAGGCGAGGCCGACGACGCTGGCCACCGCGATCAGGAAGATGATCGTCATTCCGGCGAGCAGGATGTCGAGCGCGATCTCGTTCGGCGTCTTCTGGCGCGACGCGCCCTCCACCAGCGCGATCATGCGGTCGATGAAGGTGGAGCCGGGGGCCGCGGTGATGCGGACCACGATCCAGTCGGAGACGACGAGGGTGCCGCCGGTGACCGCACTGCGGTCGCCGCCGCTCTCCCGGATGACGGGGGCGGATTCGCCGGTCACCGCGGCCTCGTTCACGCTGGCGATGCCCTGCACCACCTCGCCGTCCGAGGGGATGAGGTCGCCGGGCTCGACGAGCACGAGGTCGCCGACGTGCAGTTCCGTCGCGCCGCGCGGCTGCCACAGCGCGCGGTCATCCGGGCGCAGCAGCAGCTTCGCCTGGGTGTCGGTCCGTGCCTTGCGCAGGCTCTCGGCCCGGGCGCGGCCGCGCCCCTCGGCCACCGCCTCCGCGAAGGTGGCGAAGAGGACGGTGAACCAGAGCCAGAGGGCGATCCCGGCCTGGAAGGCCCAGGGCTCCCCGCGGAAGGCCGCGCGGGCGGAGAGGATCGTGACGAGGATCGAGACGACCTCCGTGACGAAGATCACGGGGTTCCGGATGAGCGTCAGCGGGTTGAGCTTGCGGACGGAATCCCCCAGCGCCCGCGGCAGAATCGCCGTGTCGAGGAGGGGCGGGCGGCGCGTGGCGGCGCCGGTCCCGGTGGTGGTGTCGAGCATCGGGAAGGGCCTCAGAAGGTCTTGCCGGCGAGGAGGGCAAAGTGTTCCGCCAGCGGGCCGAGGGTGAGGGCGGGCAGGAATTGCAGCCCGCCGAGGATGAGGATCACGCCCGCCAGCAGCCCGGCGAAGAGCGGTCCGTGGGTGGGGAGGGTGCCGGCACCCGGCGGCGACTTCACCTTGGCCGCCAGCGCGCCGGCGATGGCCATGACGGGCACGACATAGGCGAAGCGGCCGAGCAGCATGGCGAGGCCGAGCGTCACGTTCATCCAGGGCGTGTCGGCGGTGAGGCCGCCGAAGGCGGAGCCGTTGTTCCCGGCCGCGGAGGTGTAGGCGTAGAGCATCTCCGACAGGCCGTGCGGGCCGGCATCCTGGATGGAGGAGACCGCGGAGGGCAGCACGACGGCGACGGCGGCGAAGCCGAGGATCGTGGCGGGCAGGACGAGCACGGCCAGCATCGCCAGCTTGATCTCCCGCGCCTGCACCTTCTTGCCGAGGTATTCCGGCGTGCGCCCGACCATCAGCCCAGCGACGAAGACGGCGAGCAGCGCGAAGACGAGCATGCCGTAGAGGCCGGAGCCCACGCCGCCCGGCAGCACCTCCCCGAGTTGGATCAGGAACATCGGGACCAGGCCGCCGAGCGGGGTGAAGCTGTCGAACATCGCGTTCACCGCGCCGCAGGAGGCGCCGGTGGTGGTGGCGGTGAAGAGGGCGACGAGGGGCATGCCGAAGCGGAGCTCCTTGCCCTCCATGTTGCCCCCGGCCGGGTCCACGCCGAGCGCGGTCAGCAGCGGGTTGCCCGCGGACTCGGCGGCATAGACCGCGGCGGTGGCGACGACGACGAAGCCGACCATCACGGCCAGCAGCGCGCGGCCCTGGCGGCGGTCGCCGACCATCCGCCCGAAGGTGAGGCAGAGGGCGAAGGGGATCACGGACTGCGCGATGATCTGGAGCGCGATGACGATCGCGTTCGGCCCCTCGAACGGGTGGGCGGAGTTCACGCCGAAGAAGCCGCCGCCGTTGGTGCCGAGGTGCTTGATGGCGATCTGGAAGGCGGCGGGGCCGAGCGGGATGACCTGCTCCGCGCCTTCCAGCGTCGCGGCGGTGACGTAGTCCGACAGGGTCTGCGGGATGCCGAGGGCGGCGAAGGCGAGGCCGAGCACGAGGCTGATCGGCAGCAGGACGTAGAGGGTGATCCGGACGAGGTCCGCCCAGAAGTTCCCCAGTTCCCGCACGCCGCCGCGCGCGAAGGCGCGGGTGACGGCGAGCGCGAGCGCGATGCCGGTCGCGGCGGAGAGGAAGTTCTGCACCGCCAGCCCCGCCATCTGCGAGAGGTAGGAGGCCGCGGCCTCGCCGCTATAGGCCTGCCAGTTCGTGTTGGTGACGAAGGAGACGGCCGTGTTGAAGGCGAGCCACGGCGACATGCCGTCCAGCCCGCGCGGGTTCAGCGGCAGCGATCCCTGCAGCCGCAGGATCGCGTAGAGCAGGAGGAACCCAGCCGCGTTCGCCGCCAGCATCGCCAGCGCGTAGCCGCGCCAGCCCTGGCCGCGCCCGGGATCGATGCCGCCGAGGCGGTAGAGCAGCGTTTCCGCGGGCTGCAGCCAGGTGACGCGGCCCTCGGCCACGGCGGCGATGTATCGTCCGAGCGGCACGGCGGCCGCGACGGTCAGGGAGAGGACGAGCGCGATCTGCGCCCAGCCGAGAAGGGTCATGGGATCGGGCGTCCGGTCACAGGTCTTCCGGGCGCAGCAGGGCCCAGAGGAGGTAGGCGAGGAGGCCGGCGCTGACCGCGCCGCCGAGGATCAGGTCGAGCACGGCGCGTCAGACCCGTTCGCAGCCGGCGGCGTAGGCGGCCAGCAGCGCGAAGGCGCCGAGGCCGAGGGCGAGGAGGAGAAGGTCGAGCATCGGGGTTCCGGCATTCCGGCTTGTCAGGGCCTGGAAGCTGGGCCGGCGCCCCGTAAAGGCGCCATGCGAGCGTTCGGCGCGGGGCGTAAAGCGGGCATAAAGGCTGGGCTGGGGTGGATAGTCCTTGGGCCCGGTCACCATTTGCTGATGGGCCGACGGCCCACCGCCCGGCATCCGGCGCCACGCGGCATCTAGGCGGTCGGCCCACATCCCCTATGCTCGGCCGATGCGCCTTCGGTCACTCCTTCCCGTCCTCCTCCTCGCGCTGACGCTCGGCGCCTGCGCCACACGGCCGGACGGGGCGCCCGGGACGGTGGGCACGACGCCCGGCGACCCGCTGGAGGCGAGCAACCGCGACGTGCTGGGCTTCAACATGGCGGTGGACGACGCGGTGATCCGCCCCGTCGCCCTCGGCTACCGGCAGGTCGTGCCGGAATACGGCCGCACCCGCATCCGCTCGGTCCTGAACAACATGCAGGAGCCGCGCGTCCTCGCGAACAACCTTCTCCAGGGCCGCTTCCTCGATGCCGGGCACACGACGCTGCGCTTCTTCTTCAACTCCACCATCGGCCTCGGCGGCCTCTACGACGTGGCGACGGATTTCGGCATCGCGCAGCGGAGCGGCGACTTCGGCCAGACGCTGCATGTCTGGGGCGTCGATTCCGGTCCCTACCTGATGTGGCCGATCGCGGGCCCGTCCAATGTCCGCGACACGATCGGCACGGTGGGGGACGGCCTGCTGAACCCGATCGACTGGGTGCTGCCCTTCTGGGCCAACGCGACCCGGGGCGGCGTGTCGGGGCTGGACCTGCGCGAGCAGAACATCGAGGGGCTGGACGAGCTGCGCAACGGCTCGCTCGACTTCTATGCCCGGCTGCGGAGCGTGTGGGAGCAGCGCCGCAACGCCCAGCTCGGCATCAGCGGCGACACGGGCGACCGGCTGGACGTGCTGGAGGACCCCGGCGCGTCCCGCTGACACGCCGGCGCGTCCCGCGGACGCGCCGGACGAGGCGCTATCCCTGCAGCAGCCCGGCGGCGCGGCGGCGGAGTTCCGCGGCCAGCTGATCCGGCCCGCCCTGCGCCAGCACGGTCGCGAATTCCGAGCGGCGGGAGGCCAGCTCGCTGATCGTGCCGGTCAGGTAGACATCCACGATCCGCCAGGTGCCGTCCTGGGCCCGGCGCATGAGGTAGCTCAGCGTGACCGGCGCGTCGTTCACCCGGTTCAGCGAGGTGCGCACGAGCTGGTCGCCGTTCTGCAGGGTCGAGGCGCCAACGGTGGTGAAGCTCTCGCCCGAGAAGCCGTTGAAGCGGTTGGCGTAGGTGGCGACCGACCACTCGGCGAAGCTCTGGCTGATCGCGCGCTGCTGTTCCGGCGTCATCCGGCTCCAGGGCGGGCCGACGGCGATGCGGGCCATGGCCGGCAGGTCGAAGGCGGTGTCCATCGCCGGGCGCAGCCGGTCGAAGCGGCCGCGCGGGCCGAGGCGGCGCGCATCCCGCATCAGCTCGATCAGCAGGGCGTGGAACCGCTCCACCACCTCGGCCGGCGAGGACTGTGCCAGGGCCAGGCGGGGAAGCGCGGCCGCGGCGGCCCCCAGCAGGACGGCCCGGCGGGCCGTCACGATCCGGGGCCGCGTCACCGGGGGGTGTTCATTCATGATCGAGCAACTCGCAGAAGAGATGGGGTTCGATGATGGGGTGACCTGCGGCGCAGCGTATACCAGTGCCGCCCCGCCCCCACCATCACGAGGGCCGGCGGGGCGACGGATTGCCTGCTGTCCCGTATCGGGCACGGCGGTCCAACAGGGGGATTGCTGCCATGTCCTACGAGGCCCTCGGGCTCGCGGTTGAGGCCGGTGTCGCGACGCTGACGCTGCGGCGGCCGCAGGTGCTGAACGCGCTGAACCGGCGGCAGCGGCTGGACCTGATCGACGCCTTCTTGCGCCTGGATGCGGATGACGCCGTGCGCTGCATCGTGCTGCGCGGCGAGGGGCGCGCCTTCTGCGCCGGGCAGGATCAGAAGGAGAGCGCGGGGATGGACGCCGCGGCGGCGCATGACCGGATCGAGCACTACCTGCAGCTCTATGACCGGATGCGCCGCTGTTCCAAGCCGGTGATCGCGCGGATGCACGGGCCGGTGGCCGGTGCCGGGCTGCAGCTCGCCCTGTTGTGCGACCTGCGGATCGCGGCGGAGGACACCCGCTGCGGGATGACCGAGTTCAACATCGGCTCGGCCGCGATCACGGCCAGCTTCCTGCTGGTGCCGGTGATCGGGGAATCGCTGACGCGCCGGCTGATCATGATGGCGGACTTCATCCCCGCGTCCGAGGCGCTGTCCTGGCACCTGCTGCACGAGGTGCATCCGGAGGGGGCGCTGGATGCCCGGGTGGCGGAGGTCGCGGCGGGGCTCGCCGCCAAGCCGCCCGGCGGCATCCGCCTGACGAAGGAGTGGTGGCGGCTGCGGACCGAGGACGAGTTCGGGAAGCTGAAGGCCTTCGCGCACGAGGCGCACGCGGCCAACTTCGCGGCCGGTGCGCTCTCCGCCGGGGCGCGCGCCTTCGTGGCGGGGAAGCGGGCCTGAGCGGGCGGCCGCCCTTGTCGATCGGCGTGCTGGCGCCGGCCCGGACCGGACGCTCCGAACGGTGGCCCGTGCGGTCGCGCCCGTCGCCCGGCTAGTCCGGCAGGGATTCGGCGCGGAAGCGGCGCCAGCCGCGGCGCAGGTGGCCGCGCGCCCGGTCCTGCCGCGCCGCCGCCCAGTCCTGCAGCGCCGTGACCGAGGGGGCGAGGGCCGGATCCCCGGCCAGGAGTTCCGCTGCCAGGGCGGCCGCCACCGCGGCGTCGTTGAAGGCGCCGAGGTCCTCCTGCAGGACCTTGCATCCCTTGAGGTAGTGCCGCACGCGCTTGGGACGGTGCAGCGGCGCGAGGAAGGCCACGCCGTAGCGCAGCCGCTTGAGCGACTTGCGCAGGGCGTGCAGCGCCTCGTCGTCCCGCCGGCGGATGTGCCGGCCGCGGCGGACGACCTTGCGCTCCAGCCGTGCCTCCAGCCCGGGCGCGAGGTCGCCGACCGGCGCCGCCATCCTCCCCCCGTCCGGCACACCGGTGAGCGCGGCCGGGTCCTCGGCCCAGGCCATCAGGTCGAGCACGAGGGTCGTCAGGTCGGGCCCGGCGAGCGCCTCCCGCAGCCGGTTATGGGCCTCGGCCCGGCGGGCGTCCGCCGCCCGCCGGAGCGCATCGAGCAGGGGGCCGTCCACGCCGTCCGAGGCCGCCTCCCCGAGCGTCTGCGTGCAGAACACGTCCCAGTCGCGCGGGCCGCCGAGCGCGCGCCCGAGTTCCCGGAGGGCGGCGGTGAAGCGCGCCTCGGCGGCGGGATCGAGGTGCGGGCGGAACAGGGCGAGGGCGGCGCGGAGCCGGCGCACGGCGACGCGCATCCCGTGCACGCCCTCCGCCCCGCCCGCGGAGGCGGCGGGCAGGTTCGCGAGAAGGCTACCCAGCCCGGCGCCGAGGATGCGGCGCAACGCGTCCGTGGCGGGGGCGTCGCTCTCGATCGCGGGCTCCGCGGGATCTTCCGCCGCGCGGGGCTGGCCGGTGCGCAGCCGCCAGCCGCGGTCCGACTTGCTCTCCGCGCCGAGGCGGAGCGGCACGGCGGCGTGCAGCGCGGCGGCGAAGCGGAAGAGGGCGCCGGGCTCGCCCTCCTTCAGCTCGAGCTCGATCTCGCGGATCGCCTCGGCCACCTCTCCGGCCCGCAGCATGCCCTCGTCATGCGAGACCTCGATGACGGCATCCTCGCGGCGGAGCGAGAGGACGCTGCGGCGGACATCGGCGGTGAAGACGGGGCGCAGCCGGTGCCCGAGGCCCGCCAGTTCCTCCAGCGGCGTGCCGCGCAGCAGGCCGGGATCGAGCCGCGATTCCGCCAGCGGCCATTCCCATTCCCCTCGGTCGAAGGGATTGGCGCCGGGACGGCGCAGCTTCAGGGTCTGCACGCAGTGTCCGGCGGCCTGGCGGATGCGGAGGCTCCCGCCCTGGCGCGCGATCTCGCCGTCGGGCGTGTCGAAATAGGTCGTGACCTCCCGCCGCGGCTCCGGCGCTCCGGTGCCGGGCGGGCACAGCGCCGGCAGGGCGGCGAGGCGCTTCGCGGACTCCTCGGAGAGCTGGAACTTGATCTCCAGCTCCACGGGCGCGGCGGACCGGTCGCGGGTTTCGGCGGCATCATCGGTGGTCATGGGCGGCCAAGTTGGTGGGCGCCGGGGCCGGACGCCAGTGACAAGATGCTGCCGGGCCGGAACGTGTGGGCGGGCTGGCGGGGGCGAATGGGGAAGGTCCCGCAGGCCGATGTGGAATGTCACGAAAGCTTCGCCGCCCTGCCGCGAGGCGGACACCGGCTGTCGGGGAGAAGCCGCGCTTGCCGCAAGCCCGGATGACCGACGTGCCTCGATCCTTCCTCCCGGCGGCGTGGCCGCATCTCCACGGCCGCGCTGCCCCGCCTCGCGTCCTTCCGGTTCCTTCGCGATGAACTCCACCCGCCGGAACCGGGAACGCTGAGCCGATGAGCCAGACGCCCCGCACCGATCCCGACACCGTTGGCAAGGCGCTGGGGGATTCGCCGTCCATCCACCCCACCGCGCGCGTGCGCGACAGCCGCTTCGGCCGCTTCTGCGAGGTGGGCGCCGGCACGCGCATCGCGGAGACCGAGTTCGGCGACTACGCCTATGTCGGGAATGACAGCGACATCATCTACACGCAGGTCGGAAAATTCTGCTCGATCGCGGCGAATGTCCGGATCAACCCGGGCAACCATCCGCTGGATCGGGTGGCGCTGAACCACTTCACCTATCGCGCCTCGGCCTATGGGCTGGGGGATGACGAGGCGGGCTTCTTCGACTGGCGGCGCGGCAAGCCGGTGACGCTGGGGCCGGATGTCTGGATCGGACACGGGGCGATCATCCTGCCCGGCGTGACGGTCGGCGCCGGTGCGGCGATCGGCGCGGGCGCCGTGGTGTCGCGCGACGTGCCGCCCTTCGCGGTGGTGGTGGGCGTGCCCGGGCGGGTGGTGCGGCATCGCTTCGATCCCGAGGTGATCGCCGCGCTGATGCGCATCCGCTGGTGGGACTGGCCGCACGAGCGGCTGGGCGATGCGTTGCAGGACTTTCGTTCGCTGTCGGCCGAGGCGTTCTGCGTGAAGCACGATCCGGGCGCGTGATGAGCGCCCGATCCAACGGGCGTGCTGTGTGACTCTGGGGAAAGGGAGAAGGAATTCTTCCTCTCCCCAGGCCCCTCTCCCGCCTCTCTCTCTATTAGGCTGCCGCGGATTTCTGCTGCGGGCTCTCCCATTACCGCATTCCGCGGCAGCCTGATGAAAAGAGATGAGTGGGGGTCTGGGGGAGAGAATCCGTTCTCTCCCCCAGAGTCACCCGCACTGTCTAACGCAGGGTCGGGTCCAGCCGGTCCCGCAACCAGTCGCCGAGGAGGGAGACGGACAGGGTGGTCAACACGATCACCGAGGACGGCGCCAGCAGGATCCAGGGCGCGCGCGTCAGGTATTCCCGCCCGTAGCCGACCATGTTCCCGAGCGAGGTCATCGGCGGCTGCACGCCGAGGCCGAGGAAGGACAGGCCACTCTCCAGCAGGATGATCTCGGGGAAGGCGAGGGTCATGGAGACGATGAGGGTGGAGGCGATGTTCGGCAGCACGTGACGCCCGTAGACCCGCCAGGGGGAGGCGCCGAGCTGCACCACCGCTGCCGCGTAGCCCTGCGCGCCGGCGCTGATCGCGAGGCCGCGGGCGATGCGGGCGTAGCGCTCCCACCCGTGCAGGCCGAGAAGGCAGATGAAGAGCGGCAGCGAGTTGCCGAAGAAGGCGAGCACCGCCAGCGCCAGGATGAGGAAGGGCAGGGAGGCCTGGAAATCCACCAGGGCGAGCACGGCCTGCTCCGCCAGCCCGCGGAAATGCGCGGCGAGGAAGCCGAGCGAGACGCCGAGCACGGCGGCGATGCCGGTGGCGCCGAAGGCGATGAGCAGGCTCATGCGGATGGACATGATGAGGCGCGACAGCACGTCCCGGCCCAGCTCGTCCGTGCCCAGGGGATGCGCCCAGTTGCCGCCCCACCCGATCGGCGGGGTGAGGCGGTTGCGCAGGTCCAGCGCGGTGTAGGGGTAGGGGGAGATGAGGTCGGCGCCGAGGGCGACGACCAGCATCAGCGCCACCCAGAACAGGGCGAAGATCACCAGCAGTGGCAGGCGGGCGCGCTTGCGGGCGGGCGGGGCGGCGACGGCCGGTTCCGGCGCCGCGGCGGGGTTGAGGGCGAGGTCCGACATCAGGCCGCGGCCTTCCGGGGAGCGGCGCGCAGCCGGGGGTCGAGCGCGCCGTAGAGGAGGTCCACCACGAGGTTGGCCGTCACCATGGTGGCGGCCACCAGCAGGAGGATGCATTGCACGACCGCCAGGTCCCGGTTCGCCACCGCCACCACCAGCAGGCGGCCGACGCCGGGCCAGGAGAAGACGCTCTCCACCACCACCGCGCCGGCCAGCAGGCTGCCGACCATGAAGCCGACGATGGTGACGGTGGGGATGGCGGCGTTGGGCAGGGCGTGGCGGCGCACCGCCACCGACCAGGGCACGCCCTTGGCGAGCGCGGTCCGCATGTAGGGCTGGCCGAGAACTTCCAGCATCGCGGAGCGGGTGAAGCGGGCGAGCACCGCGGCGCCGCCGATGCCGAGGGTGATCACCGGCAGGATCGCGTGCCGCCAGGATTCCTGGCCGCCGGAGGGCAGCCAGCCCAGCTGCACGGCGAAGACGAGCACGAGCACCAGCCCGAGCACGAAGGAGGGCACGGTGAAGCCCGCCACCGCCAGCAGCATCACCGCGCGGTCGGCGAAGGAGTTGCGGTGGAGCGCCGCATAGACGCCCGCGGGGATGCCGAGGCCGAGCTTGATGGCGAGCGCCGGCAGGGTCAGGGCGAGCGTGGCGGGGATGCGTTCCGCCACGAGTTCGATCGCGGGGCGGCCGTCCCGCATGGACTGGCCGAGGTCGCCGCGGAAGATCGCGGTGAAGTAGCGCAGGTATTGCTGCCAGATCGGGTCATCCAGGCCCCAGGCGCGGCGGAAGGCGGCGATGGCCTCGGGCGGCGCGTCGGCGGACATGATGAGCAGGGCCGGGTCGCCGGACAGACGCAGCACGACGAAGGCGAAGGTGACCACCAGCACCATCGTCAGCAGGGCGCGGGCAAGGCGGGTGGAGAGGAAGCGGAGCATCAGGCGGCCTCCCGTTCCGGCACGGGTGCGGAGAGGGCGGTGGGAACCGCGCCGTCTCCCGGCGCGACATCCCCGTGCGCGACGTGGCAGGCGACGAGGCGGCCATCCGAGGCGCGGCGCTTCAGGGCCGGGACCTCCCGCGCGCAGAGGGCGGCGGCGACGGCGCAGCGCGGGTGGAAGGCGCAGCCCGGCGGGCGGGCGGCGGGGTTGGGCGGATCGCCGCGCAGCACAATCCGCTTTCCGCGGCGCCCGGGATGCGGGATGGCGGAGACGAGGGCCTGGGCATAGGGGTGCGCGGGATCGTGCAGCACCGCGTCGGGCTCGCCCTCCTCCACGACGCGGCCGAGGTACATCACGGCGACGCGGTGGCTCATCTGCCGCACGGCGCGCAGGTCGTGGGAGATGAAGAGCATCGCGATCCCCGTGCGCGCCTGCACCTCCGACAGCAGGTTCATCACCTGCGCCTGGATGGAGACGTCGAGGGCGGAGATCGGCTCGTCGCAGACGAGCAGGTCCGGGGCGGTGGCGAGGGCGCGGGCGAGCACGGCGCGCTGCCGCTGGCCGCCGGAAAGCTCGTGCGGGTAGCGCGCCGCGTGGTCGCCGCGCAGGCCGACCTGGCGGAGCAGCGCCTCCACCCGGGCGGGGCGGTCGGCGCGGGTCCCGAGGCCGTGGATCTCGAGCGGCTCCGCCACCTGGGCGCCGATGGGCAGGCGGCGGTCCAGGGCGCCGAGCGGGTCCTGGTAGACCATCGCCATGCGGGCGCGCAGGCGGCGCCAGGCCGGGGTGCCGGGGGCGGGCATGCGGGCGTTCTCGAAGGCGACGCCGCCCTCGTCCGGCGTTTCCAGGCCGAGCATCAGGCGGCCGGTGGTGGACTTGCCGCAGCCGGATTCCCCCACCAGCCCGAGGGTGCGGCCACGGTGCAGGGTGAGGGAGACGCCGTCCACCGCCCGGACTTCGACAGGACGGCCGAACAGGCCGCGGCGCATGGCGTAGCGGCGCACGAGCCCCTGCGCGTGCAGCAGGGGCTCGGAAGCGGGATCGGTCATGCGGGGAGCAGTGCGGATTCGGGGGTGAAGGCGTGCTCGATGGGCCGGATGCAGGCCGCGCGGTGGCCGGGCGAGACCGTCATCAGCGCGGGCGGCGCGGCATCGCAGGCCGCCACGTGGCGGGGGCAGCGCGGGGCGTAGGGGCAGCCGGGCGGCATGGCCCAGGGCTCCGGCACGCCGCCGGGGATGGCAGCCAGGGGACGGCGCGGGCCGTCGATCGGCGGCAGGGCCGCCAGGAGGCCGGCGGCGTAGGGATGCGCGGGGGCGGCGAAGAGGTCGGCCGAGGCCGTCTCCTCCACGATGCGGCCGGCATACATGACCAGGACGCGCTCGCAGGTCTCGCCCACCACGCCGAGGTCGTGGGAGATGAGGACGAGCGCCATGCCGGTATCGCGGCGGATTTCCTGGAGGAGTTCGAGGATCTGCGCCTGGATCGTCACGTCCAGCGCGGTGGTCGGCTCGTCCGCCACCAGCAGCTCCGGCTGGCCGGCGAGGGCCATGGCGATCATCACCCGCTGGTTCTGCCCGCCGGAGAGCTCGTGCGGGTAGGCGTCCAGGCGGCGGCGCGCATCGGGCATGCCGACGCGGTCCAGCAGGCGCCGCGCCTCCTCCCGCGCCGCGGCGCCGTCCAGGCCGCGGTGCAGGCGCAGGGCCTCGGTGATCTGGCGGCCGATGCGGTGGACGGGATTCAGGCTGCTGGCGGGGTCCTGGAAGATCATGGCGACGCGGCCGCCGCGCACCCGGTCCAGCACGGCGGGGGCGGCGTGCAGGATCTCCTGTCCGTCCAGCCGGACGCTGCCCGTGACCCGCGCCTTGCCCGGCAGCAGGCCAAGCGCCGCGAGCCAGGTGACGGACTTGCCGCAGCCGGATTCCCCGACCAGCGCCACGGCTTCTCCGCGGCCGACCGAGAGGTCCACGCCGCGCAGGGCCGGCACGCCGTCGAAGGCGGCGGTCAGCCCCTGGATCTCGACAAGGGCGGTCACGCGACTTCGGCCGGGACGGGTTGCAGGGCGCGGCCATCCATTCCGTCGACGGGCAGGCCGAGATGGGCGAGGACGGTCGGGGCGATGTCCACGAGGCTGGTCGGCGCGGTGACGCGGGAGGGCGGGAAGGCGGCACCGAGGGCCAGCAGGGTCGGCCCCTGCTCGCCGATGCCGAGCGCCCCGTGCATCCCGAAGCCCAGCCGGCCCGGCTTGCCGAAATCCGGCTTCGCCATGAGGCACATGCCCGGCACGCCGTACTCGTTCGGCGCGTCCCAGGTGCGCAGCGCGACGGCGCCGAAGAGGTGGTGGCGCGGCGCTTGGCCATGGGCGCGCAGGCCCTCCGCGTCCAGCACCGTGCCGGCCCAGTCCATGCCGCGCAGCGCCTCCAGGGCGCGGGCAGCGTCGGCTTCCCGCCCCGGCAGGGCGAAGAGCAGGGCGGTGTTGCCGTTGGCGACGGCGGTCAGGCCGTCATCACCGGGGCCGCGGCGGGCGCCGGCGGCCTCCAGCGCGGCGTTGACGTCCACCACATCGGCCACCGTGTCGTGGCCGTGGTCGGAGGCGATGAGGAAGAGGACATCCTCGTCCCGCGCGCGGCGGCCTTCCACGGCGGCGGCGACCTCGGCCACGCGGTCGTCGGCGCGGCGCAGCACGGCCAGGGCCTCGGGCGAGCCGAGGGGGACGAGGTGCTGCAGGTGGTCGGGCTCGCAGCACCAGGCGAGGGAGATGGCATAGGGGCCGTTCACCGCCTCGTCGATGAAGGCGCGGATCACGGTGGCGTCGCCATCCGCATCGACGGCGGTGCCGAAGGAGCTTCCGCCGCCCCAGCCGGTGGCGCGGTTGCGGGCGCGGGCGACGCCGTTCGGGTCATGCGCGCGGCAGGCACCGGGGGAGCCGTTGCTGTAGACCGCGAGGCCGCCATGGGCGGCGACGCGGTCGGCCATCGTGGGCACCTCGATCCGCGCGCCGGTCGCGGCCTGCTTGTGGTCGAGGAAGTCGGGCTCACCCGCGTCCCGCAGGACGAAGCGGCCGCCTTCCACCAGGGCGACGGTGTTGCCCTGCAGGCCGTTCCGCGCGGGGTGGCAGCCGGTCGAGAAGGCGGCGGAGCAGCAGCGGGTGACGGAGGGGAAGACCGACCGGTGCGCCGCGAACCAGGCGCCCTGTTGCGAGAGGGCGTGAAGGTTCGGCATGGAGTCCGGCGTGACCGTGTCCCGCCGCAGGCCGTCGAGGACGAGGATGACCGCGCGTCGCATCGCCTCAGCGCCCCCAGTTCCGGGCGGAGAAGTCCATGGCGAAGGCCTGTCCGGCCTTCCAGGGCAGGTCCTTGCGCTTCGCCGTGAAGTTCATCGTCTGGTGCAGGACGGTGTAGCCGGGGTCCTCGCGCTCGATGATCTCGAGCATGCGGCGGAAGGCGCGGCGGCGTGCCTCCAGCTCCATGGAGCCTTCCAGCACGGCGGAGAGCTGGCCGAACTCGTCGTTCCGCCACTCCCCGATCTGCCATTGCTGCCCCTCCGGCCCGTGGGAGGAGGTGAGGGAGGCGACGGGATCGTTGAAGCTGGCGGAGTTGGACCAGTCCCGCACCCCGCGGCCGGACGGCGTGCCGGCGCCCTGGTTGGACAGGACCTGCGGGAAGTTCTCCTTCATCTCGATCTGGACGTTCAGGCCGACGGCGCGCCAGCCCTCCACCAGGATCTGCGCGGTGGCGACCTGGGCGGTGTAGTAGTTGTTCAGCAGGCGATAGGGGATCGGCGCGCCGCGGTAATTCGCCTCCCGCAGCAGGCGGCGGGCCTCGGCGGGGTCGTGGCGCGGGGCCTCCCAGTCCGAGAGGTACATCGGGCCGTAGAACTCGAACTGCTCGCCGCGCGGGATGGCGGCGCGTCCGCCCCACATGGCGTCCACGATCGCCTGGCGGTCGATCGCGTGGGTGAAGGCGCGGCGGATGCGCGCGTCCCGCAGGTTCGGGTGCGTCTTGTCGAAGACGGTCAGCCGATGATTCATGATCGGGCCGCCCACCACCTCGTGCCGGGGCGTGCGGTCGAAGGCGCTGATCTGGTCCGGCGGGATGTCGCAGGCGAAGTCGGCCTCCCCGGAGAGGAGCATGTTGATGCGCCCCGAGACCTCCGGCACCTCCAGGAAGCGGACCTGGCGCAGCGGCGGGCGGCCGCCCCAGTACTCGTCATGGGACACCAGCGTCAGCGACTGGTCGGGGCGGAAGGCCTCCACCCGATAGGGGCCGGTGCCGACGGGCTTGCGTGCCCAGTCCAGCCAGGACGCGGCGGCGTCGAAGCCCGCGCGCGACAGGATCATGCCGGTGTTGCGGGACATCCGTCCCTCCAGCGCCGGGTCGGGCACCTTGTTCACGAAGCGGACGGTGCGCGGCCCGACCACCTCGATCCGGTCGAAGCCGGGATAGGTGCGGCGGGCGATGGCCGCGGCCTCCGGCGGGGGCTCCTTCCCCTGGGTTCGGCCGGGGACGTTGCCGAAGAGGTTGCGGGCGGTGGAGGGATCGGCGGCGCCCCACATGCGCCCGGGCCCGAAGGAGAAGGCGACGTCCTCCGCCGTCATCTCCCGCCCGTCGTGGAAGCGCACGCCGGGGCGGAGATCGAATTCCAGCGTCCGGTCGTCCACCCGGCGCCAGGCGGTGGCGAGGCCGGGCTTCAGGCCGAGATCGCCGAGCCAGTCCTGCTCGATCAGCGCCTCTCCGTAGAGGCCGCTGTGGCGGGTGCCGACGTTCGACTGCTCCCGCAGCGGTTCCAGCGTGTTCGTGTTGGCGATCTTTTGCACTGCAACAGTGATCGCGGGTCGCTGGTCGGATTGCGCGATCGCGAAGCGGGGAAGCACCACCGCCGCGCCGGCAGAGGCCAGCGCGGCACGACGGGTCAGCACCATGGACGTGTTATCCCCAGTTTCCCTGACGGAAATCCATAGCGAAGGCCGGCGCCGCCTTCCAGCGAATATCCCGGCGCTTGGCGGTGAAGGTCGCGTTCTGGTGCAGCACGGTATAGGCGGGGTCCTCCCGCTCCGCGATCTCCAGCAGGCGGCGGAAGACCCTCTTGCGCCGCGGGCGGTCGGTGCTCGTCTCCAGCTCCACGCAGAGATTGTTCAGCTCGTCGTTCGTGTATTCGCCGACCTGCTGCTGCTGGCCGTTCGGGCCGTGCTGCGCGACGAGCGAGGAGACCGGGTCGTTGAAGGGCGCGGAGTTCGACCAGTCCCGCACCGCGCGGCCCGGCGTGCGCTCCAGGATCTGGGACCAGTTCTCCTTCATGTCGATGGAGACGTTCAGCCCCACGGCGCGCCACATCTCGACCAGCACCTGCGCGGTGGGCGTCTGGTTCGTGTAGTAGTTGTTCAGCAGGCGGTAGGGAATGGGCTCGCCGCGGTAATTCGCCTCGCGCAGCAGGCGGCGCGCCTCGGCCTGGTCGAAGCGGGGCACCTCCCAGTCCTGGACATACATCTCGCCGTAGTAGTCCCACTGCAGGCCGCGGGGGATAACGGTGCGGCCGCCCCAGAGGCTGTCCACGATCGCCTGACGGTCGATCGCGTGGGTGAAGGCGCGGCGCACGCGGGCGTCGCGCAGGGCGGGGTGGGTCTTGTCGAAGCAGGTCAGGCGGTGGTTCAGGATCGTGCCGCCCTGCACCTCGTAGGCGCGGTCGCGCTCCACGCCGGCGATCTGGTCGGGCGGCAGGTCGCAGGCGAACTGCACCTCGCCCGTGCGGAGCGCGTTGATGCGAGCGGAGACCTCCGGGATTTCCAGGAAGCGAATTCCCCGCAGCGGCGGGCGGCCGCCCCAGTACTCGTCATGGGAGGCGAGGGTCAGCGAGTGGTCGGGGCGGAACTCCACCACCTTGTAGGGACCGGTGAGCACGGGCTTGCGCGCCCAATCGAACCAGCCCGCCACCTCCTGATAGGCGCGGCGGGAGATGATCTCGCTGCCGTAGCGGGAGAGGCGGCCTTCCAGCGTCACGTCGGGCGTCGCGTTGTGGAAGCGGACGGTGTTGGCGTTGACGATCTCCACCCGCTCCAGCGCCGGCCAGGCGCGGCGGGCGACGCCGGTCACCTCCACCGGCAGCTCCCGCTGCGCGGGAGAGGGGATGATGTCACCGCGGACCTGGATGGTGCGGCCCTGCGCGGTGGCGGGCGTGTCGCCGAACATGCGCTCCCGCCCGAAGGAGAAGGCGACGTCCTCGGCGGTCATGGTGTCGCCGTTGTGGAACTTCACGCCCTCCCGCAGAGTCAGCTCCACCACGCTGTCGGAGATGCGACGCCAGTTGGTCGCGAGCATCGGGACGGTGCGCAGCTCGTTCAGCCAGTCGCGGCCGATCAGCGGCTCCCACAGGGAAGAGAAGAAGATCCGCTCGCCGACGTTGGACTGCTCGCGCAGCACCTCCAGCGTGTT